>JAZSGG010000124.1:0-68915 GCA_045532595.1 Oscillospiraceae bacterium
CTCCTTGGCTCACAGAACGACATGGCTACGATCCGACTTAACAATACCCAAATAAGACCCATAAATTTAATTCTCCATTGGATATTTCTGCACTTAATATTAAAGCATAACACATATTCAGAAAGGAATATAATTATGGAAGAAATCAGACAAATCTGGTGCGCCGAAGATAACCACTACTACCCCGAAATCAAGATTGAGGACGGCAGAACTTACAAGCTGGACGAAGAAACATTCGTATATCTCGAACAGCTCAATCTTGGCTTAACCGACGAAGAACAGCAACTTATGGAAAACCCTGTTGACCGCTGGGGACAGGAGTGGCGGAATTTTATGCAGACGAATTACCCCGAAGAAATCCCTTCTCTGCAAGGACGGCTCAAATGGGAGATTATACCCAGACAGATAGACAAGGAATGTTGGAAGATGTGGGAACTGCTCCGAAAACAGTATGCAGCGAATAATCCCCGACCGACTACTTTCCTTGAAATAGCAGAATGGGAGAAAACGAGAGCGTTTATAATCGAGCACGAAATTATGGAACAGTTGGTTTTGCAATATAGGGCATAACGACAAAGAACAGCAGGGATTGAATTCTCTGCTGTTCTTCTGTTTCGGGTGATTTTATGAAAAACGAAATTTTCGTTATATTACAGTTCCGATGATTTTTTGTGATTTTCGCAAAAATCGGGGTTTTAGGGGTGGTAATCCCCTAACGAAAATATGCTGTTGGAAAACACCGTTTGACAAAAGTACAATTGAGTATTGTACTTTTGACTGAATTTATTAAAAATTTCAGACTACGAAATAGCTCTATTGGAAAACGAAGTTTGCCAAAAGTGCTATTGAGTATAGCACTTTTTACAGAGCGTTGGTAATTACAAAGAGCGAAATCTGCAAAATATGATTTTTTTGAAAAATTCATTGAGGCTCAAATTTTTTGATTTGCGCAAAAATGAGAGTTGACGGGAATTTGCAATTTTATGAGAAATGAAGATTTTTAGGATTTGCCCCGCAGGGCGAAATTGTCGCTTTTGAGAGTTCACCTCTCGAAAGTGCTATTGAGTATAGCACTTTTTAGCGAAGGCTGATAATTTCTCGGAGCGAAATTTCGATTTTTACATTTTCGCTTAAAAACGACTTATACACATAAAACAAAAATCAGCTGAAACCGTAAAAAGTTCAGCTGATATTTTTATTCAATTTCTTGCTCCAAACTATCAAATTCTTCCGAACTGAAAAACTCGCCAAGCGACATTTCAAGACCGTCGCATAAAATCTTAATTGTTGTGATTGAAACATTATGACGAGATTCATCAAATAAGCTGTAGACCGTAGATGGAGTGATACCTGCTATATTGGCAAGTTCATTCGCAGCTATATTTCGCTCTTTGCAGATATTCTTAAATCTTTTAACAACTGCATTTTTTACAGCAGACATATCAATCACCAACTTTCCGATTGTTATCATTATACATTTTTGTACGTTTATGCGTATACGCACTTGCGTATATTAAATGAAAATGATATAATTCGGGTGAGGTGAATATTTATGAAAAAAGAAAATACTGCGATGTTTATAGGACATAGTCAATGTTATAATCTGAACAGGACAATGCTGAAAGAAAAAATCATATTTCTGATTGAAAACGGAATTGATACTTTTCTGTCGGGTGGTATGGGTGAGTTTGACCGAGCAGCAGCCCACGAAGTTCATCGGCTAAAAAAACAATATCCGCACATAAAGAATAAACTTGTTATTGCTTATCTCAATGCAAAGATTGATGACAAGGAAATATATGACGAGATTGTTTTTCCCGAAGAACAAGAATTCTGTCACTACAAGGCTGCTATTCCAAAACGGAACAGATATATGGTTGAAAGCTCCGCATACGCAATATGTCACGTCACTCATAGCTGGGGTGGTGCTGCTACTACTTATAGGTTGGCGGAGAAAAAGGGAGTGGAGATTATTGATATATAGCAGATTTATAATTATTATAAATTAACTATTCTTTATTTAACTTTTTGGGTGTTGAAAAAATGTCACAGAGGAGAGAAGTTTACTCTTTGAGCGTATAACAATTAAATAGCAAAACCCGAACTTGTTGTTAATCAAGTTCGGGTGAAAATATATCATTGAATACTAGAAAACCATCGGCGAAGGATTGATCGCTCTTTTTAATGCATCTATTAATTTTGTAAGATAGGGAAACAATTCATTGTCATCAAACTCAATCAATGCATTTATACTATCAGAAAGCCTCAATGTTTTTTGAACATCTCGTATATCTGAAGGATATTGCTCATTCCCTATGTGTATATCAAAAAAACGCACTGGGTCCAATTCATTAATTTCATAATAAACGGGTTTCCCTTTGTGCTTAATATAATTATAAATACTTCTTATTTCACTATTTGAAAATTTGCTCCAAAATTCAATAATTAAATTGATTGAATCTTCAAATTCTGGAAGCTGCTCTTTCAAATATTTAAAAGGATTATCTGCAGCAGTAGGTGTGGTAACAATGTTCTCTGCACCTCTTAAAGCGTCATAGGCTTGTTCTATTGGTAGCATTCCGTAAATCTCATTGACATTGACAATGTTTCCGAATTTATCAAACTTATAAAGGATATATTCACTTGAGACATATGTTATTGTCCACGATAAATCCACTAATATATTGTAATTAATCAGCGCTGTCTCGTACATATCGGCAATAAGTCTTAATTTGAAAAACTCGTTTGTTCTTGTGTTATCAGTTAAATTAAACCAATGCTCCCAGTCAGACCATTCATCTTTAACAGCTTCTCGCATAAATATTCGTGCAGAACAATAGCGGTCAAATATTTCGTGCCACTTTGATATAAAGTACATATCTTGATTTGAGGGAAATTTTGTTCCTACTAAATTATAATTGCTTGACTGCGGCGGAGATATAATCGAATTAAATATATCTGTTTTAAAAATATCACTTGTGGTGTCTGACATTTTAATCGCCTCCAATCAATTCTCTTAATTATTATCGCTCGTAGAATTTGTTGAGAAAAACAGCAACTCATAAACACTCTCGGCCAACAATTTTGCAAATAGCGGAGGAACAGCATTTCCAATCATTTTATAATCAATGGCAGTGCCTGTTATAAATTCATAGTCGTCAGGAAAAGTCTGAAGTCGAGCCGCTTCCCGTACAGTGATAGTACGTGCTTGCTTTGAATCAGGGTGTATATGCCTTAACCCATCCTTATAAAGGTGTGCAGGTATAGTATTGCTAGGCTCATCCCAACGTATTACGTGATATTTATGGATGTTAGATTCTTTTCCTGTAACTTTAGTGTATAACTCCTTTAACGAGTCGGTAGAAATATATTGATTTGCTCCTGTTTCAATGTCTTTTGTTAAGAGTTTGAATATTTCAATATCTCTTAAGCTACTGAAACGAGGGATGTGGTTTTTAATTTTAAAGGACTTCGGCGCAAAAGAATGTGAATATGTTTTTCCGCCTTCCTTTACTGGTTCTGCTAAAGGCTTCAACACCGGTAAATCACCAATAGCTTCACGAACTGTTACTATTTTAGATGATTTTTTTGAAGGTAAAATTTTGTTATAAAATAATTCCAGTAAAGCATCAGCATCCTCATAACAATCGTTACGGAGTGCTAATATTATAATTCGGCTACGTTTTTGAGGAACGCCATACTCTGTGAAATCAATGATAGCTTTATTAAGGTCATTCAGAAGTACATAGCCTGCTTCTTTGAATTTTTCTTTTATTATATCAATTATAAGTTTTTCACCATCACCGGGACGTGCACTGAGGATACCCGGAACATTTTCGAATACAAATGCCTTTGGCATATAGTGTTTAACGATTTCAAGATAATTTTCAAACAGATAATTTCTATAATCATTCTTCATTCCGTCCTTGTCACGAATACGTCCAGCAACAGAGTACGCCTGACAGGGCGGTCCGCCGATAATCAAGTCAACAGTGCCACCATAATTCTTTACTAACGAGTCTAAGCCGTCAGATTTTCCATATTCTTCATCATCCCAACCGTTCAGAAGCTCTGAAGTTCTTTGAATATCAAATCTCACAACTCTTTTATCAGTGTCTTTATAGTTCCATTTGTGTTTTAAGTTGTGCCTAAGAGTATCGCAAGGGGCTTTATCCCACTCTACGCAAGCAATGGTGTTATAGTGTCCAGACTGTTTAAAACCTTCTGTTAAGCCTCCGCAACCGGCAAACAAATCTATCGTGTTAACCATTGCTATCCTCCTTTTTTGATATAATTTCAAGTATTCTTGTACCTAAATGATAACCTAATAACGGCGGTACAGCATTGCCAACTTGACGATACTGCTGTGTTCTTGTTCCTGTGAATACAAAATCATCAGGAAAGGATTGCAAACGAGCGTTCTCGCGTACAGTTGGAACCCTGTTATATTCATAATGAAAATGATTTCTGTGTCCAGTGTCTATTGTACGAGACGGTTTATCTCCGTGATAGCGTGTCCAAGCCTCATTGAATTTTCTGCTTTCGCCTACACCCTTCGGTAAATCCTTATAATTTCCGCCTTCAGGAACCAATGCAATAGTATCTTTAACCATTTGAGTATGATTTGTTGCGGTATGGTTATGTAACACAGTGCTATTCTTTCTCATTATTTTTTGGTACTCAGATACTGGTTCAGAAGTATAATCGCTTTCTTCTTCTCCTAACCTATCATTTAATGCAGGTAAATCGCTTATTGCATCACGACAAGTTCTGTAATTCTCTGGAGTAAATATAGCTTCAGGAAAAACAGGTGTTCCTATATCTTCACGTATTCCCATAAAAATGAGTCGTTTCCTTATTTGAGGCACACCATAATCAGCCGCACAAAGTATTCTGGGTTCTACATTATATCCGAGTGCTTTAAAACGTTTTAAAATTTCTTCTTTGATTTCGCCATTGTATAATGTAGCCATTCCAGGAACATTCTCAATTATAAATGCTTTAGGATTGAACTGCTTAACCATTTCGAAAACAGCCAAGTATAACTTGTTTCTTTTGTCATCAAAGTTTCTGGGGCCTGTAAGCGAGAAACCCTGACAAGGAGGTCCTGCAATTATTACATCTATGCTACGCTTCCCGGCAATTCGCTTTATTTCATCAAAAGTTTCTTGCTTTGATAAATCTGCATTTAACGCAACTGCACCATTATGGTTTAATTTAAAGGTATTTAATGCAGCTTGGTCATTATCAACGCCTACAATCACCTCAAAACCTGCATCCATAAAACCTTTAGACAAGCCGCCACAGCCTGCAAATAAATCAATAGCATACATAAAATAACTCCTTATAATCTACCTGTTGTTAGGAACAAGCCGTAAACATTATCTCTGTGATATTTCACATTTTCTAAATCAGGGATAAAGAATGGGTTTTGAGGTAATCTTATCTGTTTACCATCAAAAGATTTAAGATAATCACTCGTTGTTTTCGGGTGAACCATAACTTCTAATTTATCATTAAGTGTAAAGAAACCTTTATCAAATGCCCAATGCAAATCACGACACAAAGCCATTCCGTTGTTAGGAAGGAACAAGCCTCCGTGACTTTTAGGACGAATATGAGCTGCTTCAAGGTTCATATAAGATTCATAACGTATTACCGTACCTGTAATAGCACATAAATTATCATAACCAACCATTACAAAATCTCTGAAAGAAGCAGCGTTGAAGAGAGAAGCCATTGCGTCGGTTGCGTTTGATACCCTATTAGTAACACTTTCATCGATTTCAACTTCACATTCATCAGGAGAAGAAATCTGCGAAACCTTTTCCTCAAATTCAGGTATAGTTCCTTCAAATACTCCATATCCTCCCAAAATAGGATAATTGACAATTGCAGTGTTGAGCTGATTATATAAAGCTGAACCATTGCATTTTATGTGGTCGAGATAATAAATTTTCTGTCCTTCTTCATCATTTTCATCAGTTTCAGCGGCTCGCATAACAATAATGTCATCTGTTTTAAAAAGATATGTATCACCTTCAAGAGCTTTGTTTAAGTATATTCTGTATTCATTTCTTGGATGTTTAGCTGTAGAGCCGTGAAATTTATCGTTATGATACACATAATTGCAATATACTTTCTTCTGGGAATAAAGCGGAATGACAGGAAGTAAAGCTGAATCATTTAATTGTGCCGTAGACAAGGGAGGGAACATATTTAATACATTTTCATCCATTGAAGTTAATAAATATCTGCCTCTCTGTGGCTTACCATTTTCTCCGATGCTACCTAATTCTTGATGACCACATTTCTTTAAATAATATTTCATAACAAACCCTCCTGAAAACAATGCATAAATATACTATTTTATTATATCACATTTTCACATAAAAATCAATATCAAGATTGTATGCGAATGTAGCAAAAACCCCAAGCGATTTTGGTTATCAATCCTGAAATAACAGAGCCTTTTAAGCACAAAATAATTACTTTGTGTTTAAGTAAAAAAATGGTGACAATAATCGGCGATAAAAATAAGGACTGATTCCGAAAAATCAGCCCTTATCACATACAGGAGTACATCAAAAGTTGTCCGCTATTTGTCCGCTAAAGGTGCAAAAACTTGCTAAAAAGCGGAATAATCAGTTTTTTGTAAATTGCCGTAAAACGGCTTTGTTATGCGATTTCTGGAACATTTCGAAATTGTGCAAAATGCGTGGAGGCATTTTCGATTCCCGTACGGGTCACCATCAACACTACTCTCAAATGGCTTTGTAAAGCCGTTTGGGAGTTTTTTGTTTTCTTGGAAAACATAAATGGTCTTTATTTGGTCTTTGTTCTGAAAATTTGTGCATTCGGTGAGCCGAGGTTCTGAACCTTCGGCTCTTTTTTTGCTGAAATCACCTGATTCGGTTCGTATTGCTGCAAAATCGACGATTAATCTTGTTTTTTGAACTGAAATTCAGAGTACTTTCAGAATTTCAAATTGACTGCAGCCGCAGAAAATGTTATCATTATCTTAACAACAGCGGACGATTCGCTGGAAGAAAGGAAAGATCATTATGAGCAGACCTCTCGCACATACACCTCCCATGGGATGGAATTCATGGAACACATTCGGCTGGAACATCAACGAAGAGCTTATCAGAACTACAGCTGATTTCTTCGTTGAAAGCGGACTCAGGGACGCAGGCTATGAGTACATAGTGATTGACGACTGCTGGAGCGAAAAGCAGCTTGACGAAAACGGCAGGCTGGTTGCGGATAAAAACAAGTTCCCAAACGGTATGAAGCCTGTAGCCGACTATATCCATTCAAAGGGACTGAAATTCGGAATGTATTCCTGTGCGGGAACTCACACCTGTGCAGGCTATCCCGGAAGCTTCGAGCATGAGTTCACCGATGCAGAGACCTTTGCGGAATGGGGCGTTGACTACCTCAAATACGATTATTGCTACAAGCCTAAGAGCGCTGACGGTGAGAATCTCTACAAGCGCATGGGCATGGCGCTGAGAAACTGCGGCAGGGATATCCTTTTCTCTGCCTGCAACTGGGGCGCTGACAATGTCCACAGCTGGATAAGGGAATCGGGTGCGAATATGTTCCGTTCCACAGGCGATATTCAGGATAACTGGTTCTCCATCAAGAATATCGTGGATTCTCAGCTGGGAAAGCAGGCATACGGCGGCGCTTACTGCCATAACGACATGGATATGCTCGTTGTGGGAATGCACGGCAAGGGTGACAATGCAGAGGTGCTGGGAAGCGTTCTCGGCGGCTGTACGGATATCGAATACAAGACGCATTTTGCGCTGTGGGCTATCATGAACTCTCCTCTTATGATAGGCTGTGATGTGCGTAAGATGTCCGCAGAGGCAAAGGAGATACTCACCAACCGTGACATCATCGCCATCAATCAGGATATCGAGGTAAGAGGTCCTTACTGCATCAGGCAGTGGAACAACCCCGAAAATGTGTTTGCGCTTATCAAACCCCTGAGCGGCGGTGATTATGCCATCGGAATGTTCAATTTCAGCGATAAGAAGAGCGAGATGTCGCTGCAGTTCTTCGATATTGGTCTGCCTGTGGCTTCGGGCAGAGGTCTGGAGCTTTACGACTGCTACACCCATTCCGTTATCGGCACGTTCACCGAGAGATATGCTGCGCAGATCGAATCCCACGACTGCGTGATGTTCCGTGCAAAGGTCGTGAAGCTGTAATGGCAGATTATAAATATTGCATGGAATGCGGTGCGGATCTTTATGCGGATGATATTGCGATACACCGCAAGCTTGTGCAGCGCAATGCTGAGGAGTTCTACTGCATAGATTGTCTGGGGGAGCTTATGGGTTCCACCCGTCAGGAGATAGAAAAGCTGATAAAATACTATCGTGAAAGCGGACAATGCACGCTGTTCAGATGAAGCTTTTAGGATAATAACAATGCCCGAATTCTGTTGAGTTCGGGCATTATCAATATCAGTTTAATTAAGAGGCGCATTTCTTGCAGGCGGCATATTCCGCTGCGACAGCTTCGCTCAGGCTCATTTCGGTGTAATGCTTCATTCCCGAGCAGTCGGACACCGTGTGATATTTGCCTGTGGAGCTTACATACACGGTCACGGTGTTTTCGGGAGGCAAAGCGTTTTCCTGCGGCACAGCTTCTGCGGTGGACGGCTTCGCATCATAGCATTTCATACAGGGGGAATGTCCTGCGGAAATAGCCGAATCACGGCTCATTTCGGTGTAGTGCTTCATGCCTGAGCAATCCGCAGCTGCGTGGTATTTTCCCGAGGAGCTTACATACACATTTTCCTCGGGTACGTCATATATTTCGACGGCTTCGATCTCCATGTCGGTGAGATCCTTTGCGTCTGAGTGCTTTTCATCGGCGTAATATTTTTCTGTAGAGCTTACAAAAACGGTGGTACTGTAGCTTGTTCCATGAGCAGTATCATGCACTTTTTCTGAATATGCCGCCGTTGTGTACGGAATGCTCTCCGTGGTGTATTCAGCAGTATATGAAGGCACCGATGCATCGGGTATCTGCATATCGAGGCTGTTGCTGTCCCTCAGAACAGAATTTCCTGCCGATGCAAACAGTAGTGCGACAGAAGCGCCTGCCAGTACGATATTCTTTTTTGAGATACCAAACATTACTCCACCCCTATGATATACCATAACTTGAGTATATAGCATAAAGGGAGGATTGTCAACATGTGCCGAATGTTGACGATCGTTTAGTATATTAGTGCTTTTATCGCAGCGGCAACTGCTATGACTTCGTCCTCTGTGTTGCAGTGGGAGAGTGACAGCCTTACCGCACTCTGCGCCTGCTCCGTTGTTCTGCCTATGCCGAGCAGCACATGACTTGCACCAGTTCCCGAGGAGCAGGCTGCCCCTGCGGAAGCGCATATTCCTGCCTTGCTCAGCTGATAAACCAGACGTTCGCCCGAATGCCCCTCAAAGCAGAAGCTGACATTGCCGCAAAGGCGCTCGGAGCGGCTGCCGTTCAGCGTTGCACAGGGGATATCCGAAAGCTCATTGATAAGCATATCACGCAGCCTTGTAACATGCTGCGTGCGCTCTTCGTGATGAGATACAGCATCCGTCAGCGCAGCCGCCATTCCTGCAATTGCAGGGACGTTCTCCGTGCCGCCACGCCTGCCCATCTCCTGAGTGCCGTGGATTAGCGGGAACACCTCTATTCCGCTGCGGACGAACAATGCGCCTGCGCCCTTTGGTCCGCCGAATTTATGCGCAGAGAGCGACAGCATATCGCAGCCGAGCTGCTGCACATTTATCGGAAGATGTCCCAATGCCTGTACGGCGTCTGTGTGGAATAGGACATTGTGCTTTCTGCAAACAGCGGCAAGCTCTGCTATCGGCTGTATCGTGCCTATCTCGTTGTTAGCGGTCATCACTGAAACAAGGGCGGTATCGGGGCGGAGGGCATGCTCCAGCTTTTCGGGGGAGAGCCTGCCCTCGCTGTCGGTGTCCAGCAGCGTTATCTCGAAGCCACGCCTTGAAAGCGCCGCAAGGGCGTTCAGCACGGCGTGGTGTTCTGTTTTCTGTGAAATGATGTGCCGCCTGCCGAGCTTCTCTCCCAGCTGCGCTGCGGAGGATATCGCCATGCTGTCGGCTTCGCTGCCGCCCGAGGTGAAGAACAGCTCATTTGCGGCGCAGCCGAGGCACTCCGCCATTGCTTTTCGTGAGCTGAAAAGCGCTGTGGCGGCTCTCTGTCCCATTTCATGCTGAGAGGAGGGGTTGCCGTAGCCGTCCTTCAGCAGTGGTATCATAGCGTCGAAAGCCGCCCCACAGAGAGGCGTGGTGGCGGCGTTGTCGAAGTATATCATGCTCATGTCGAGGCAGCGGATGCCGATGCGGCAGAGGTGCTTGCGATAATAGCGCACATAGCAGCCTGCTGAGCGGCGATCGTGGCTAGTGTTGATGTGAGAGCTGCGCTTGTGGTGACATTCGGCTTGTGGAGAGTAGATACAAGCATCGCAGCATGCATGAGGCGGGTCTTTTTATCGATGCCGAAGGCGCCGTAGCCGGGCTTGCCGTCGAGGAAGTCATCCACCTCTGTCATATCCTGAACAACAGAAGCGCTATCGGGAGCAGCCATGGCAAGAGTGCCGAGTACGCTCATCTCGAAATATCTGCTGTACTTTCTTCTCTTTGCGGAAAGGGCGTTGTACAAAGCGGTCACCTTGTCGCACTTATCCTTCGGTGTGCCGTCGTACAGGGCAAGCACATGGGAGAGGGTCTGGGCGGAGTTCTTGTTTTCTGCAAGCTTTCTTGCGAGGGAGTAGCATTCCTCCATGTCATCGAAAAGCGCCTGATCCTCCTTTTCGGAGAACGCCATCAGCACTGCGAAAACGCTGTCCTCGCCGCCTGTCAGGAACGGGTGAGCGTCCTTCATCATGCCGTAGAGCTTTTTTCCTCTTGCGGCAAGGCGGTCTGCCTCGCTTACAGGCGCCATGCCTGAAATTATCGCAGCGATGAGGGCGGTGTAGCTATTGCCCGAAAAATACTTTTTCAGTATATCGTAGATAGCCAGTGTGTTTTCAAGGCGTGCAGAAGGATCATCATCCATCGCCATCATGGATATCATGGGGAGCTTTACATTGCTCCTGAAGTTCGAGAAGAAGCCTGTGCGTGCTTCGAGAAGATCCTTTGCAAGCTGCAGACGTGCGGGGTCTGCGGTCATATCCTTTTCGCAGAAGCTGCTTGCGCACACGGGGAAAAGCAGCTGGCTCTCCCAGCGGAACTGATCCTTTATTATATCACGGTTGAGTATAAAGCGCTCGCAGAGCGCCTGAAGCTGTTCGGTCATTTCAAAAACCTCCTGAGTTTTATGCTTTAAGTATAACACAAATGGAGTGGTTAGTCAACAAATCGGAAGTTGTTTTTTGTTTTGCGGCGTCGAGCCGCAAAACAAACTGGGGGAAAACTCTTGTTTTCCCCCAGACCCCTTTAGCGCCTTGAACGCATTTGCGGCGCTTTGCGCCGAGTGGTGGGGCTTTGCCCCACACCCCACAAGCCTTTTTAAAAAAAGGCTTGACCTAAAAACCAATCCGCACTTCGGGCAGAAGTTGACGGCAACTTCCTATTTATGCTGCTTCTACAGCCTGCTCCTTTTTCACGAAGCAGCCTTTTCTTGCAAGGGAGATGCAGAGGAAGACGCATCCTGCCAGCAGAACGAAGGTCACTGCAAGGCCGCCCTCCAGACCAAAGCTGCCGCCGTTGATGAGTGCCATGCTCTCATCTGCTGCAGAGGTCATGACGGAAGTGGCTGTGTTTGTGCCGCTGACCTGAACGCCGAATATGTTGCCCTGTGTGAAGTTCCAGAGGGAGTGCATTGCGCCTGCTATCCAGATGTTGTTGTAGCGGAGCATCAGCAGCGCCATGAACACGCCGAACAGGAACAGATTGAACAGTGCCAGCAGTGTGAGACCTGTGTTCATTGCATGAAGCAGAGCGAACACCACGGAGCTTACGATAACAGCGGTGATAACGGAGTATCTGCGACCGATGGATACCATCAGATAGCCACGGCAGAACACTTCCTCAGCCATGCCCTGAATGAGGTAGCCGATAAAGAACAGCACCAGCATGAGCGGACTTCCTGTGAGCGCTACACTTGTTATCTCAGCGCTGCCGAACAGTGCGCAGATACCGAAGGATGCTGCGAACATTCCCACGCCGAGCGCCGCACCGATAAGGTACTGCGGAACTGCGCCCTTCTTTACAAAGCCGAGGGTATCGGACTTTCTCTTTTCAAAGCAGCGGCAGTATATCAGGCAGCCGACTGTCAGGAATACCTGACATAACAGGTTTACTACCCACAGCCAGTCGGGAAGCTCTGTTGCTATCTGCATTATCAGTTCGATATCCACTGTACCCGAAGCGAGCATTTCGAGATATCTGGGATCGGTAAACATATTGATCGTGCTGCACACGCCTGTTACCATACCCAGTGCTATGTTGGAGGCGATAAACACCAGTATGCTTATTCCTAGCTCTGCGAAGATGTTGTGTCCTTTTCTGCCTGCCGCTTCCATAAAGGCAGGACGTCTGATGTCGTATTTCATTTCTTGTCCTTTCTGTCACGCATAAATTTAGCCACTGTGGAGCCTGCCAGAGCGGGCAGCAGTATAAGAAGCATAATGCCGAGTACTCTTGTTGGTGTGTCGGGGAGACCGTCCCCGAATACGTTCGCTATGCTTATCACAAGGGAGATGATACCAATGAGCACGAGGCTGATGCTCCAGATGAGTCCGATAATCTTGTCGCTCATGGTATCACTCCTTATCTTTTTTGTTGAAGAAGATGTTTTTGATCGCAGCCACTATCATCATAACGATGCCGAAGCCGACCAGTAAATAATCTTTAAGCTCCATAATTCATCACTTTCTTACAGCCATTGCGATGATGTCCTTGAACTTCAGCAGGTTGCCGTTGTGCAGGATTATCATCTCGTACACCTTAGCTACAAGCACTGCAACGAGCGCTGTGAACGCCGCCAGAATTGCGATGGCGATCACCACCTCGAGAGTGCTGAGGTGACCCAGCAGCAGTGCGGAGGGCAGTGCAAACGGGGAGGAGAGGGGGAAGTAATAGGAGAATATCTGAACGGGATTGATGGAAGCAGCGCCTGTTTCCATGGAGTCCAGATTGCCGAGAACAGGGAAGTATGCAAGGTACATACCAACCACACCGAGGATGGAGTAGGGCTGCATTGCTGCGGGGAGATCCTCCATACGGCTTACGCTTGCGCCCACGAGAGCGGCAATCAGTGAGTAGAATACAAAGCCGAGGATGAAGATAACAAGAATGAGGAGGACGTGCATTGCGCCGAAGCCGCCTACGGTGTTTTCAAGCGCCTGAACTATCTCTGCGCCTTCGCCTGTAAGCTCAGTGGTGCTGCTCATCATATCCATGATCTCGCCGCCCAGACCGAACGGAGCGGAGATAGCGAACGCCGCACCTGCCACACAGCCTACCAGCAGGAACTGCAGGATGCACACAAGGCCCATTGAAAGCACCTTGCCGATAACCACTGCAAGAGGTCTGATAGAGGTGAGCAGCAGCTCCATTACACGGGAGGTCTTTTCAGTTGCGATGGACTGTGCAACGGTCTGACCGTAAACGAAGATCAGCATGAACAGCACGAGGGATACCACGATGGGAACGAAGTAGTTGAGAGCGCTCTCGAAGATGTTCCATTCATCGCTGCCTGCGGTGATCTTAGTGGTGTATACGCTTCTCTGGGTAGCTGCGTAGTTTTCGGGGGCAACGCCTGCGTTGATGAGGTTGCGGTAGTTTACTGTCTCTGCCACTGCGTAGGAGATGTAATCCACTGCGTCGCTGTCGGCGTCGGGGGAGTAGTAGGTCTTTACGTTGTAGCCGATGACCATGCCCTCGTATTCCTCAGCGCTGACGGAGATCATAGCCTCGTTTTCCGCATTCACGAGTTTATCCAGCATATCGTCTGCGGAAAGCTCTGTCTCTGCAACATTCACGCCCATTGCTGTGAGGGAGGCGTAGTCCTCCTCTGCGAAGATGCCGCAGTTGTCGTAGATGTAAACGGCTGCTGTGGAGGAAGGCTCCTGCTCTGTATCGGCGAATATCTCTTCCTCATCGCTGAGAAGTCCGGGGAGGATGTTCACGCTTACTGCAAGCAGCGCTACGATAAGGCACATGATGACCGTGCCGATGATGAACGATTTTGTCTTGATATACTGAATGAAGGTGAAACTGAATACCTTCTGCCAACCCTTAGTCTTCATTTACTGCACCAACCTTTTCTATAAATATCTCATTGAGAGTGGGTTCTCTGAGTTCGTATCTGATGAGGGGGATCTGCTGTTCCATTACCTTGCCCAGCAGCTCGTGTGCCTGCTGCTCGGAGCTTACATTGAAGCTTGTGCCGTTGGGAGTTATCTCTGTTGCTGCGAGTCCGCACTGAGCGGCAAGAGCGGTGATATCGCCCTCGCACTTCACGGTGAGCTTCACTCTGCCGTAGCCCTTCTTTATTTCGTTGAGGTTGCCCTGAAGCACTGTCTTGCCCTTGTTCATGATGACGATGTCGCTGCAGAATTCCTCAATTGTGGGCATCTGATGGCTGGACATAATGATGAACTTATCCTTCTTCATCTCCTCACGGATAACGCTCTTGAAAAGCTCTGCGTTAACGGGGTCGAGACCGCTGAGCGGCTCGTCGAGGATAAGCAGCTCGGGATTAGGTGCCAGCGCTGCGATGAGCTGTATCTTCTGTTGATTGCCCTTTGAGAGCTGCTCCGCACGCTTGTCACGGTACTCGTTGACATTCAGGCGGTCGAACCAGTAATCCAGCGCCTTTATCGCATCGGGCTTTTTCATGCCCTTGAGACCGCAGAAATATATAAGCTGATCCATGATCTTGTATTTGGGGTAGAGACCTCTTTCCTCAGCGAGGTAGCCGATGGGCTGATCTGCCGCAAGGAATGTCTTTCCGTCCCATGTTACGGAGCCGCTGTCGCTGCTGAGCATTCCGAGGATGATGCGGATGGAGGTGGTCTTTCCCGCTCCGTTCGTTCCCAGCAGTGCGAAAACTCCGGGCTGGGTTATCTCAAAGCTGAGCCCATCCACGGCAGTGTATTCGCCGTATTTTTTTACTATGCCGTCAACCTTCAGTGACATATCGTTTTTCTCCTTTTCATAAATTACATTTATGCCTTCCGATTTTCATCGGGTGTTTCACAACTGTTCATGTGTTGTATATACAGTATAATCGGTTTGTGCAGATTTGTCAAGGGGTTTTGTGCAATTTTTTCAAAAAAAATTGTATTTTTTTATGCGACATCAGTCTGTAAAGTACGATAAACCGCATAACAGAGCGGTTTTGCGGCGGTGCGAAAGAAAACAGATATTTTTCTCTGCTGACATCCCGAGCATGTTCCGGCTGTATATACAGGTGTTTATATGGTGTATATAAAAAGGACAGCCGTATATACAGCTGTCCTGATAATTGTCATGCATTTGCAGGAATTGCATGGGCATGGGCGTCCTCTGTCTCGGTGACCACCACGGTATCGCCCACGAGTATCTCGGTGGCGCCTGAGGGGATGACGCTCTCCTCGCCACGCTTTATCATTACCACCAGCAGGCGCTCGGGGAGCTTCAGCTCTCGTATCGTCATGCCTGCCCAGTGATGCTTTTTGGATATGTGTATCTCTCTCAGCTTGAAGGACTGATCCGATTCATACGGCGGCACGGAAAGCACCACGCTGTCCTCTGCATGTATTATCGTACTTCCCTTCGGGATGATGTTCTCATCGCCACGCTTTATCATTACGGCAAGGGAGCCTGTAGGCAGAGTTACCTCTGATAGCTGCATATTTTCCCACGGATGTCCCGCAGGTACGAACATGCGCATCATAGTGATGGAGGATTCCTCTTTATAGTCGTTGAACGTTTTGAGGACATCGGCGTTGTTGTCGATAAGATCCAGCTTCTTAGCGGCAAACGGCAGCAGGCTGCCCTGTCCCACCATGGACATCAGACACACGCAGAAAACTATATTGAAAACGTTGCTTTCGGTGTGTGCCTTATCCACTGTTGCCATTATCGCAAAGACGATGGAGGAGGCTCCGCGCAGACCTGCAACGGATATGAATATCCTGTCCCTGAAGGATGACTTTCCGCCGAGGATGAGTACTGCCAGCGGTCTGGAAACAAATGTGAGGCAGAGATATATCAGCAGGGCGGGGAGGATGCTCTCAGGGAATGCGGAGGGCGAGGAAAGCAGACCCAGCAGGAAGAATACCGCTATCTGACAAAGGCCTGTAACGCCGTTGAGGAAGGTTACCGCCTCACGCTTTTTGGGGATATCCGCATTGCCCATGATAACGCCTGCTATATATACGGAAAGATAACCGTTTCCGCTGATGAGCGTGGGAACGCCGTAGGCAAGCAGCGCAGCGGCAAGGAACAGTATAACCTCAAAGCCGTCGGAGGAGGTCTTTACTCTCTTTGCAGTGTAAACGGCGAGAATGCCGACAAGCACGCCGCCAAGCACGCCGAACACAAGCTGTGCAAAGACAAGATACCACACGAAGCCTGCATCCTGACCGTTCAGGAATGCCAGTGCGATGATCGTGAGCATATAGGAGAACGGGTCGTTGGAGCCGCTTTCTACCTCAAGCAGCGGCGCAAGTCCGTTTTTGAGGTTCAGTCGTCTGGAACGCAGCACTGAGAACACCGAAGCGGCGTCCGTGGAGCTTATCACAGCGCCCAGCAGGAAGCTTTCTGTCCAGGAAATGTTGAGAACGAATCGGCAGAACAGCATCGTTACGGCGGCGGTTATCACAACGCCGAGGGTGGAGAGCAGGCAGCTCTTCACCACCACAGGCTTTGCCGAATCCCATCTTACTGCGAAGCCACCCGTGAACATTATGATTATCAGAGCCACCTCGCAGACTTCAGCGGCGAAGCTGTAGTCCTCGAAGGGTATCTTTAAAAGACCGTCCGAGCCGAAGAATATACCTATTCCGATGAAGATCAGCAGGGCAGGAACGCCTATCTTGCCCGAAAGACGATCGGAGAACACACATATTATAAGCACTGCGGCTATAAGTACTATCATTGTTGCCATTGAGATCAGCCCTTTCCATGGGAATTTAAATATGTATTACTGATATAATTATAACACTTTAGCGGGGAAAAATCAACGAGGAAACAGCTCATCTGAGTAATTTCGGCTATTAGCCGAAAATCTAATCTTGTAAAAGTAAAAATGTAGGCATTTTGTTTATTTTGCCGAGTAATCTTATGCAAAACTGACAAAGAAACGGTAAAGACGGCTCCTTGCAGCAACGTTTTATTGACAGGTGTGGTCGTTTTATGGTATACTTAATTATGTATAGTTATGGTATATAGCTGTGTTCGACTTATCTGCGCAACTTGACGATAAATTCGATGATCGGGAGGGATAGAGGATGCTTTTCAGCCTTGTAATTCTGAATTATGTAGCTCTTATCCTGCTTGTGGTGTTGCTTTCGTCCACTATTTTCCGTGGCATGACAAAGGGCGTCACCAATTACGCATTCATGTTCATACTTTTTACGGTGCTGGCGGCCGTAGTATTCGATATCTGGGCTATCCATCTGGATAATCTTCCCGGAGCGCACGATCTTCCGCAGTATCTGATGCACATGGGATATCTTCTGTCGCATAATCTCACAACGCCTGCCTATGTGGTGTATATCATCAGCCTTGCGGATATCTGGCATAAGGTCAGAGGCAGCAAGGCGCAGTCGCTGCTGCTTACGGTGCCGTATGTGATACTTGTGCTGGCTATGATAGTGAACAGCTTTACAGGGATGATCTTCACGGTGGACAACGGCATATATACCCGTGAGTGGCTGTTCCCGCTGCTGTATGCTATTGCGGCATATTACATGATCCTGTCGCTTTACTATCTTTATACCAACAGGAAGCTTTTCTCGTCGGGCAAGATCGCATCCATCACTTCGGTGCTGCCGCTGACGCTTATCGCAGTGGTGATACAGTATCTGTTCCCCGATGCATCTGTGGAGATGTTCGTAAACTCCCTGAGCCTGCTGTTCATCAGCATGACCACTCAGCGCCCCGAGGAGCTTATTGAGCCGTTTACGGGTCTCAGAAACTACAACACCTATGCGGATGACACAAAGCGTGCCTTTGCGAACAACAAGAAGATACGCATAATCATGCTGAACATAAGCAACTTTGCATCTCTTCAGGCGATGACGGGATATGATTCCATGAAAGAGATGATGCGTGCCATTGCAGACGAGATGGTGAAGGCGGACAAGGTGAACAAGTGCCGTGCCGAGCTTTACCACATCGAAGGCGGCCGCTTCCGTATGATAATCAACTATCGCCGCCGCTATCGTGCGATAACCTGTGCAGAGGAGCTCAATCGTGCGCTGGACAGCAGCATTGTGTTCAACGAGCTTTCGCTGAAGCTTTCCACGCACATCTGCGTTGTGGACTGCCCTGAGGATATTCAGGATTTCAAATCGCTGACCAGCTTCGGCTCGGTATTCCACGACAATGCGGAGAATACAGGCAAGGTGCTGTATGCTTCCGAGATGTTCAGAAACAAGCAGTTCGACATGATAAGCAGCATCGACCGCATCATAGACAACGCACTGAAAAAGCGCAATTTCAAGGTGTTCTATCAGCCGATATATTCTGTGGAGCAGGGCAGATTCACCTCTGCTGAGGCGCTGCTGCGTCTGGTGGATGAGGATTACGGCTTTGTGCCGCCTGATCTGTTTATTCCCGCTGCGGAAAAGAGCGGCGCTATCCACAAGATAGGTGATTTCGTGCTGGATGAGGTATGCCGCTTCATTGCAAGCGACAGCTTCAAGGAGCTGGGTCTGGATTACATTGAGATAAATCTTTCGGTTGCCCAGTGCATGCACGGCGATCTTGCGGATAAGGTGCTGAACACTCTCAAAAAGTACAATATCACTTCCGATAAGATAAATCTTGAGATCACTGAGACCGCTGTCAGCTACGGCCAGAGCATCATGAAGAACAATCTCGACAAGCTGAGCAATGCGGGCGTAAGCTTCTCGCTGGATGATTACGGCACGGGATATTCCAACATGCGCCGTGTGGTACAGCTTCCGCTGAAGATAGTGAAGCTTGACAAATCCTTCGTTGACGAGCAGAACAATCCTAAAATGTGGATAATGATACAGAACACTGTCAGGATGCTGAAGGATATGGATATGGAGATAGTGGTAGAGGGCATTGAGGACAGCGAGACCGCTGACCAGTTCGCATCCCTTGACTGCGATTTCATACAGGGATATTATTATTCAAGACCTATACCCGAGGATGAGTTCGTTGATTTCATCCGTAAGGCTAATGCATAAATCAAACAAACGAAAGGACACACAAAATGGCAAAAGGACGCTATGGCGAGTTCGGCGGACAGTATGTTCCCGAAACGCTGATGACCGAGATCCATAACCTTGAAAAGGCTTATGAGTTCTACAAGAATGACAAGCAGTTCAACGAGGAGCTTTCTGCGCTCTCCCGTGAGTATGCGAACAGACCCTCCCTGCTTTACTATGCAGAGAAGATGACAAAGGATCTGGGCGGTGCGAAGATCTATCTCAAGAGAGAGGATCTCAATCACACAGGCTCTCACAAGATCAACAACGTGCTGGGTCAGGCACTTCTTGCAAAGAAGATGGGCAAGACCCGTATCATCGCTGAGACAGGCGCAGGTCAGCATGGTGTTGCGGCGGCTACCGCTGCGGCTCTGCTGGGACTTGAGTGCGAGGTGTTCATGGGCGAGGAGGATACCATCCGTCAGGCTCTGAACGTGTACAGAATGGAGCTTCTCGGCGCAAAGGTAAACGCAGTAAAATCAGGCACAAGGACCCTGAAGGACGCTGTAAACGAGGCTATGACAGACTGGTGCAAGCGCACACATGATACGCTGTATGTTCTCGGCTCTGCCGTTGGACCTCATCCGTTCCCCATGATCGTGCGTGATTTCCAGAGCGTTATCAGTGCCGAGGCAAGAGAGCAGATCCTCGCTAAGGAGGGCAAGCTCCCCACCGCAGTTCTTGCGTGTGTCGGCGGCGGCTCCAACTGCATCGGTATGTTCTATAACTTCATCAACGACGAGGGCGTCCGCCTTATCGGCTGTGAGGCTGCGGGCAGAGGCGTTGATACATACGAGACTGCTGCGACCTTCGCAACAGGCTCCACAGGTGTGTTCCATGGCATGAAGTCCCTGTTCTGCCAGAACGATCAGGGTCAGATCGCTCCCGTATATTCCATTTCCGCAGGTCTTGACTACCCCGGCGTAGGCCCTGAGCATGCGTTCCTCGGCAAGTCAGGCAGAGCGGAGTATGTTCCCGTAACAGACGACGAGGCGGTTGACGCATTCGAGTATATCGCCCGCACTGAGGGCATCATCTGCGCTATCGAGAGCGCACATGCGGTGGCTCACCTTATCAAGCTCGCTCCCACACTCAGCAAGGATGATATCATTATATGCTGTCTGTCGGGCAGAGGTGATAAGGACGTTGCTGCAATAGCAAGATACAGAGGAGTGAACCTGCATGAATAAGTTAACACAAGCATTTGAGAATAAAAAGGCGGTCATCGGCTTCATGACCGCAGGCGACCCCACCTTTGAGCAGAGCATCAAAAATATCCTCGCTATCGCTGAGGGCGGTGCAGATATCATCGAGATCGGTATTCCGTTCTCCGATCCCATCGCTGAGGGTCCCATTATCCAGACTGCGAACGTTCGTTCTCTCGCAAACGGCATGAGAACAGACCGCATCTTCGAACTGGTGGAGAGAGTGCGTGAGAAGATCGATACTCCCATCCTTATCATCACATACCTGAATCCCGTGTTCAATTACGGATACGACAAGTTCTTTGCAGAGTGCAAGAGAGTCGGCATCGACGGCATCTTCATTCCCGATATGCCTTATGACGAGCGTCCTGAGGCGGCTGAGTTCGCTAAGAAGTACGATATCACCATCATCCCGCTCATCGCTCCCGCAGAGGAGGAGCGCATCAAGGCTATCGCAGAGAGCGCTGAGGGTTATGTTTATGTTGCATCGGCGATCAGTGACGAGGGTCTTACCGATGAGAGCAAGGCTGAGCTGAAGGCGACTATCGACACTGCAAGAAAGTACACCGATCTGCCCATGGCGGTGTGGTTCGGTATCCACACTCCCAAGGAGGCTAAGCGTGTCGCAGAGATCGCAGACGGCGTTATCGTTGAGAGTGCGGCGGTCGAGCTTGTAACAAAGCACGGCGAGAAGGCAGCGCCTTACATCGCAGAGTTCATCGAGCAGATGAAGGTAGCTTTACAGTAATAACACGAACACCGGCAGGGGAGACCTTGCCGGCGTTTTTTGTTTGTACGGATATACTATTATAATATAATAAAAGTAAGAAGCCATCGGATCTCTCCGATGGCTTCTGTTGTTATCCTGTTATTTCAGCGTGTGTGCTGTTGCATTCAGGGAGTAGCGGTAACGATGATGGAAGGATCGCCCCATGCGCCGTTCATATAAGTATAGATAGCATACTTATATGTGATTCCCTCGGTTACTTCTGTATCCACGAAGGAGTTCTCGGTCACATCAGCGTAATTCGTCCACTTAACACCGTTGTGTCTGCGTACTCTGTACTTTGTTGCGCCTGCAACGGTATCCCAGGTTACTGTTACCTTGCCGTCAGCTGCGATTGCCTCAACGTTCTCCGCAATTGTAGAGCCTGTGGGAGTAGCGGTAACGATAATGGAAGCATCGCCCCATGCACCGTTGATATAAGAATAGATAGCATACTTGTATGTGATACCGTTGGTTACATCTGTGTCATCGAAGAAGTTTTCGGTAACATCAGCGTAATTACTCCACTTTGTACCGTCATGTCTGCGTACTCTGTACTTTGTTGCGCCTGTAACGGTATCCCATGTAAGGTTTACTTCGCCGTTGCCTGCGGTCGCCTCAACATTCTCTGCAACCGTAGAGCCTGTAGGTGTAGCGGATACGATAACGGAAGCGTCACCCCATGCGCCGTTTACATAAGTATAGATAGCATACTTGTATGTGATACCGTTGGTTACATCTGTATCTTCGAAGAAGGTCTCGGAAACATCAGCGTAATTTGCCCACTTAGTACCATCATGTCTGCGTATTCTGTACTTTGTTGCACCTGCAACAGCGTCCCATGTAAGATCTACCACGCCGTTACCTGCGGTTGCAACTAAATTCTCTGCAACAGTAGAGCCTGTAGCTGCAGCGGATACGATAGCGGAAGCATTGCCCCATGCACCGTTCACATAAGCATAGATCGCATACTTATATGTGGTGCCGTTGATAACATCTGTATCAACGAAGGTGTTTTCTGTAATATCAGCGTAATTAGTCCACTTAGTGCCGTCGTGTCTGCGCACTCTGTACTTGGTTGCGGCGGAAACAGCGTCCCATGTAAGGGTTATCTCGCCGTTGCCTGCGGTAGCCTTTACATTCTCAGCAACTGTAGAGCCCTGAGCTGTAGCGGAAACGATAGCGGAAGCGCTGCCCCACGAACCGTTCACATAAGCATAGATCGCATACTTGTAAGTAGTTCCTGTGATAACATCTGTATCAACATAGGAGGTTTCTGTGATATCAGCGTGATTTACCCACTTTGTGCCGTTGTGTCTGCGCACTCTGTACTTGGTTGCGCCGCTTACGGCATCCCATGTAACAGTGATCTCGCCGTTGCCTGCTGTAGCCTTTACGTTCTCAGCCACTGCGGAGCCTTCTGCTGTAGCGGAAACGATAGCGGAAGCATCGCCCCATGCACCGTTTACATATGCATAGATCGCATACTGGTAAGTAGTGCCTTCGATTACATCAGTATCGATATAGGAGGTTTCGGTAACATCAGCGTGATTTACCCACTTTGTGCCGTTATGTCTGCGCACTCTGTACTTGGTTGCGCCGTTTACGGCATCCCATGTAACGGTGATCTCGCCGTTGGCAGATACTGCCTTTACGTTCTCTGCCACTGTAGAAGCCTCAGGTGTTGCGGAAACGACAGCGGAAGCGTCGCCCCATGCACCGTTAACATAAGCATAGATTGCATACTTGTAGGTGGTGCCTGCTGTTACCTCTGTATCCACATAGGATGTTTCGGTAACATCAGCGTGATTTACCCACTTTGTGCCGTCATGTCTGCGTACTCTGTACTTGGTTGCGCCGTAGACCTCAGCCCATGTAACAGTGATCTCGCCGATGCCTGCAGTTGCGGTCACCTTATCGGGCTTTGTGGGTGCAACAGGTGTTGCGTATACTACGTCAGCAGCGTCAGGCTCAGACCATACGCCGTCAACGCATACAGATACGAGGAAGCCGTATTCCTTATAAGCTGTAAGCTCTGTCACGGTGTATGTAACATCAATAGCCTCAGCTACCTCGGTAAACTTGCCGTCAATGTAAGTGTATACCTTGTAGCTTTCAGCGTTCTCAACAGCGTTCCACTTGAGTTCAACACTGAAGTTGCCTGCTGTTGCAGTGATCTCAGCGTTCTCGGGAGCAACGATTGCCTCTGCTGTGGTGAAGATGATCTTTGTGATCTCAACGCCTACACCACGCAGGCACAGCTCGCACTCATATGCATAGTCTGTGAAAAGTGCCAGTGCAGCCTCGTCAACTGCGATCTCGTAGATGTAGCCATCCTCTGTTACGGTATCAGGCTCGCCGATCCATGTGAAGCCGGGAGCATCCTCGCCCCAGCTGTTCCATGCACCGATGATCTGATGCAAGTCGCTGTCGTTGGCTACGGGATCAACGTATACGAGCAGACGACCTGTCTCAGTGATCTTGGAAAGAGAGAGGTAGTTTACATCGTGCTGCGGTCCCCATGCGGTGTTGCTGAATACTGTCTTGTTATCGTCGATGAGGATCTCATCCTCGCCGACCTCGATATCTGCAACTGCCTCAGTGCCGAATGTGATGTCGGAGATGATGATCTCCATGCCGGGGAATACGGAGACAACATCGAGAGAAGGATTGCTGATGATGCTGCCACGATAATTTCTGGTCACCGTCTGTGCCTTGTCTGTTACAGTGAAGTTGTAGCCGGGGAACCATTCATCGTTTTTGTCTGTGCCGGAAACTGCAACTCTTACAGCGTCCTCAGTCTCGCCTGTGTAGTTTACAGTCATGGATATTGTCTGAACCTCAGACATATCGTAGTTGCTGGGCATGAAGTGGTAGTCATATAAGCCGCCTTCTGCCAGCTCGCCGTGATTGTAGTAGTAGGAGTTTTCGCCTGTCTGTATCCATTCGCCGATGATGCCTGTATAATCAGTGATATCCTCGGTGGAGTGAGTGAGGTTGGATACTGTGATCTCTGCGCCTTCGGACATCTCGACGATGTTCAGATCGAACCATTCCCAGATATCCTCATAAGCGAAGATCCTTACTGTATCTTCACCTGTGATGTACTTATATGTGCCATCCTTATAGAGTTCTCCTTCTGCAGCAACGGTAAGACCTACAACGATCTCGCCGTTTACGCTGACATCAGCGGTCACATAGGTAACATCTGTGATGTCATCTTCGCCCACGCTGATAGCCAGGCAGGGGAATTCTTCGTTAACGATACCGTCGCCGCTGTCGACATAGTGCCATACGCCGTCTTCGTCTTCGTACCACTCGTCAACGGGTGTGGGTACGGGTCCTGTGCAGAATTCGATATCGGAAACTGTAACAAGAGCGTTTGCGTCAAGCACTGTACCATCATCGCTGATAGACCAGAGCATAACGATGGGATCGAGTATTGTGGTGCCGTCGGTTACGAAGATTATATCCTTTGTGCCATCCGCAATGCTAACGCAAGTGCCGTTCTGCCAGTTGTCGGAAGCGCCGTAATTAGCGCCGATAACGGCATTGATCATAGCGTCAGTAGTTACTGTCGCCTTGATGTAAGTGATCTCGGACCAGTCCTCGATGGAGGAAATGTCGATGCCGAGTGCCTGAACCTGTGTCGCAGTGGAATCGCCGTTGCGGTAATACCATGTGCCGTCGATCTCATACCACTGGTTGTAGCAGTCGGAGTAATCTCTCTCCTCGGTGGAGAAGGTGATGTTGCTTACGGAGATGACAGCGTTTGCGTCCACTGCCACTTCGGTATCGTACCACCAGAACTGCAGCTCTGCGCCATAGCATGTTATGCCGTCAGTGTTGCGGTAGATAGTCATTGTGCCGTCCTTGAAGATCGTCGCAAAGCCATCTTCCTCGAGATTGTTATCCTCATTGGGAGCGATAAGGATAACGGGGGAGACTGTGCCGCTTGCGGTTACGTCTGCGCTGATGTACTTGATAGCGCTCCAGTCCTCAACGGAGGAGATGTCGAGTCGCAGACCGGGGATGCTCTCGACATTGGAATCGCCGTTGCGGTAGTACCAGGTGCCGTCTAACTCATACCAGGAGCCGATGATCTTGCTGTAATCATATTCCTCAGTGGAGAATACGATGTTGGATACTTCGATAACAGCATTTGCTGCAAGAACAGTACCGTTCTCGTCGTAACTCCAGAACGAAAGCGAAGAATATAAAAGCTCGCTGCCGTTTGTCGTCATTATAACTTCAATTGTGTCATTCTCGAATGTGACGGAATTACCGAACTGCCAGTTATCATCAGAACCTAAGTTGCCGCCGATAACAGGCTGAAGTCTTCCTTCGCAGGAAACTGTAACGCCCACATACTTTACAGCGGACCAGTCCTCAACGGAATCTGTATTGATTTCCAGTGAAGGAATCTCAGTAACATCGGAATCACCGTTGCGGTAATACCAGGTGCCGTCTACCTCGTACCACTCGCCGATGGGATTTTCATCCTCTGCGGGTACGAATTCGATATCGCTTACGATAATGATTGTGCCGGGTGCAAGAATATCGGTATCGTTGATATTCCAGAACTGTACTCTTGCATCATAAACATCCTGACCATCTGTTTCAACAGTGAGGGTGTTTCTGTTGCCGCTCATCCAGCTGTAATCGCCGTTGGTGAAATCGCCGTTTTCCTCGAACTGAGCTGCGATAACAACGGAAGCGCTGCCTACGATCTCAATCTTAGCCTTGATAGCGGAGATCTGGCTCCAGTCCTCAACGCTGCTGATGTCGATAACGAAATCAGGGCTTTCTGTGAGAGCTGCTTCGCCGTTGATGTAATACCACTTGCCGTCTTCGCCCTCAAACCACTCGTTGGTCTCGCCTGTGATCTCGGGTACATCCTCAGTGGAGAATACGATATTGCTGATGGTCACACGCTGGCCTGCTTCAAGTACAGTGCCTTCGTCATTAGTGCCCCAGAACTGTACCTGAGGAGTGAATACATCCTTGCCTTCGGTGAAGTAATATACTGTTGCTTCGCCGCCGACGAAGTTCTTTGCTTCGCCGTTTACCCAGTTGCTGTCTGTTTCAAGGTTAGCACCCATGCAGGGATTGATCGGGCTTTCGCTGCTTACGTCTGCGCTGATGTAAACGATGGTCGACCAGTCCTCAACAGAGGAAGTATTGATATTGAACGAGCTGATCTGTGTTACAGCCTCGTCGCCGTTGATATAAGAGAAGCCATCGCCGTCAGGGAACCATGCGCCTGTAGGCTCTTCCTCGGAATATGTGATGTTGCTTACAGTGATCTCAGTACCCTGTTCCGCAATAACGTCGCCGTAAATGTTCCAGAAGTTTACTGTCAGATAATCTATTGCAGCGCCCTCGGGGAACATATAGATGGAAGCGCTGCCGCCATCCTGCATCCAGACAGGATCGCCGTTGTACCAGGTGCCATCGGTATCGCTGCCGCCGAATACAGGGAACACTGTTGTGCTTGCTGTAATGTCTGCGCGGATATACTTTATCTTAGTTGCGTCAATGCCGCTCATATCAATTTCCAGATTGGAAACTGCTGTTACATCCTCGCCCTGTACATAGGTGTAGGAGCCGTCGCCGTTGTCTGTCCAGCCCTCGCCGCTTGCGGAAGGCTGATCCTGTGCAGCTACGAATTCAACGCTGAGGATGGATACTCTTGTACCTGCCTCGATCACGATGCCTTCATCTGAATTGACGTTCCAGAAGTTGACAATCAGGCCATCAACAGGCTCGCCGTTGGTGTCAAGTGTGATAACGCTCCTGCCAGTTTCTGTCCATGCAGGCTCGCCGTCTGTCCAGAGGTTGTCTTCTTCGCTTTCACGAACGCCGACATTTGCGCCCAGAACAGGGAATGCTGTGCCGCGTACTTCTACCTCTACCTCGACATAAGCGATATTGCTCCAGTCCTCAACGGAGGAGGTGTCGATCTCGAATCTCAGGGGATCTGTGAGAGCTGTCTCGCCGTTGATGTAGTGCCATGCACCGTCGTCGGTCTGGAACCAAGTGTTAGGCTCGCCCTCGATGCCGTCGGAATACTTCTCGGTGGAGAATACGATGTCGGATACCGCAACCAGTGTGTTGGCTGCAAGAACGGTATCGTTCGCATCGTAGCTCCAGAGCATGAGGACAGGCCAGAGGACCTCATGACCGTTTGTCTCGAAGATCACGTTTGCGCTTCCGTTTGTTACGGTAACGCCGTTGCCGCTCTGCCAGTTGCCGTCAGTGTCAACGTTGCCGCCGATAGCTGCCTGAGCCTTGCCCTCGGTGGTAATGGTTGCGCCGATGTACTGGATAGCGGACCAGTCCTCAACGGAGGATGTGTTGATGTCCAGTGCGGGAATCTCTGTCACATCGGAATCACCGTTGCGGTAATACCAAATGCCTTCATCCTCGTACCACTCGTTGTATACGTTGGAGAAATCTCTCTTCTCGGTGGAGAAGGTGATGTTGTTAACGGAGATAACTTCGTTCGCACCTACGGAAACGTTATCCTCATACCACCAGAAGTGCAGCTGTGCACCGTAGTAGGAATTGCCGTTCGTGTTGCGGTAGATGTTTTTTGAGCCGGTAAAGCTTTTAGCCTGCACATTTTCATCAAGTGTGCCGTTCTCGTCCGTTACGAAAATGATAACGGGAGCAACTGTGCCGTTGGCTGCTGTTACATCAGCGCTTATGTACTTGACAGTACTCCAGTCAACATCGGTTGTATCCAGCTGCAGGCTGGGGATGCCATCAACAGCGGAATCACCGTTGCGGTAGTACCATGTGCCTTCGTCCTCGTACCACTCGCCGATGAGCTGACTGTAATCATACTGCTCGGTGGAAATAACGATGTTGCTTACAGCGATGGATGAGTTTGCGTTCATTCTCCACAGATTGAAGTGTACAGATTCCCATTCCTCGTTGTCAAAGAAGATGTGGGATTCAAACTCGCCGCTTTCCTGTGTGTCGATGCGGTTGCCGTCTTTCCATTCGTATTCCTCATCCATGCCCTTGCTGGCATTGAAGAGTGCGCCGCCTACTGCGCCTGTGATGGTAACGTCGGCAGAGATGTACTTGATATCTGTCCAGTTGATGTCATCGGGGATGATGATTTCAAGTCCGTTCAGATTGCCCTCGGCATATTCGTCGCCATTCACATAATACCATGTATCGTCAACCTTGTACCACTCGTTGTATACGTCGGAGTAATCTCTCTCCTCAGTGGAGAAGGTGATGTTGCTTACTGTGACAAGAGTGTTTGCTGCGATCTGAGTGTTGTTGTCATCATAACCGCAGAAGCCCATGTTCATGTTGTACAGCTGCTGACCATCTGTGTTGAAGTACAGTGTAACAGTTTCATCCTGTATTGTCTTGCCGTTGGTGTATGACCAGCCGCTGCCGTCCTCAGCGCCTGTGAAATCACCGCCGATATTGAGAGCTACCTGACCTGCAACCTCAACATCAACGCTGAAATACTTAACAGCAGACCAGTCCTCTACGGAAGAAAGATCAAAATTGAGGGCTTCAATGTAGTCTGTGATATCGGAATCGCCGTTTCTGTAATACCAGTTGTCGTTCTGGGTGTACCACTCGTTGTAGCAGTCAGAATAATCTCTCTCCTCGGTGGAGAAGGTGATGTTGCTTACTGTAACAAGAGTGTCTGCGGTGATCTGAGTATTGTTGTCGTCAAAGCCACAGAAATTGAGAACGCAGTTATATACCTGCTGACCATCTGTGTTCAGGTACATTGTGACACTGTCGTTCTCGAGATCCTTGTTGCTGGCGGACTGCCAGCCGCTTCCGTCCTCGGCGCCTGTGAAATCGCCGCCGAGATTGAGACAGGTGTGTCCTGTTACCTCGACATCAACACTGATGTACTCGATAGCAGACCAGTCCTCTACGGAAGAAAGATCCAGACTCAGGCCTTCGATATAGTCTGTGATATCAGAATTGCCGTTCTGATAGCTCCAGCTTCCATCGCCGTTATCTGTCCACTCGTTATCTGCGGCGTATGCCACAGTAGCGGGCAGGGCAGAGAACATCGCCGATACCGCTACGACGGCTGCGGTGAACAACGATGTTATTCTGCGAAACTTCATAAATATTCCTCCTTGTTTGGTGATATGCGCAATATCCCATATTGCTACACTAATTTTACCATATTGCAACATTAAATTGGTATACAAATTGTGGAAAACCAGTTCTTTTTGTGTGGAAAACGATACAAAAAGATCCGGAGACCTGTGTGATCTCCGGATCGTGTCGTTATTGGTTAATTTACGGTTATATCGGTGCCTGAAAGCAGCTCAAGTATGGCGTCGTGCTTATCCATATCGACTATCAGCAGCTGAAGCGAGGGGCAGTCTGCCAATATGCTGTAATCTGCTATGTCGTTCGACCTCAGCTCCAGTGTGCGGATATTGCAATATGCCAGCTCAGAAGGCAGCGCAGTGAGTGCGGTGTTGTTCACCAGCAGCGAGTCAAGCTGTCTCAGCTCCGAAATGCCTGAGAGATCCGAAAAGTTCGGGCAATTGCCGATGTACAGCATTTCAAGACCCTTCATTGTCGTTATCTGTGATATGCTCTTTATCGAGCGACATTCGGTAAGATCGAGATATTTTATTCCGTTCAGCCTTGCTATTTCTGACAGAGTCTCGGCATCCAGATCATCGCACATCAGCGTTCTCAGCGTAGTCATCTCGCCGATGTCGTCAATATGGCTGATGTCTGTATAATTGATATGCAGCGTTTCCAGCGGAAGTCCTTTAAATGCTTCGGCGGAGTTAAGACTGACGCAGCAGCTGAGGATGAGCGTTTTAAGCTCCGATAGCTGAGATACGGCGGAGATATCGGTCAGGTCGTAATTACTTGAAAGGTGCAGCTCCTTCAATCCGCTGCAGGCTTCTATTCCCGCAAGGGAAGTAAGCTCGTTATCCATAAGGCTCAGCTTTTCGAGCTTCATGCCCGTGAGGTCAGGCACTGAGGTCAGTCCCTGTTTATCCAGCGCAAGATATCTGAGTCCCGTCAGCAGCTTCAGGTCGTCCGTACAAAGCGGCTCCTCTGTCCGAAGCATGGCGGCATAGCTGTTCAGCGCTTCGGTGTGAAAAACATCCAGCGCATCCCACGAATCAAAAACACGGTTGCCTGTAATTATCAGCGTATCCACCTGTGGCAGCTCATCGAGATACAGCGGCTCAGCTTCTGCCTTGCCCAATGATCTTCGAACTGCGTTTTCTATCGCAGCGCTGACGAATTCCGCTTCCTGCCGCTGAGCGGTGGCTTCAGAGCTTGTGCCGGTGATATCGGCAGGCGCTTCTGAGCCGATGCGGATGCCGATCGCAACGGAAACGCATATCACTGCCGCTGCAGCTGCAAATGCCGCTATCCGTACAGCGCTCCTGTAATGCTGCGACAGCGCACGGCGCATTTCTGTCATCGAGCCGTATCTTTCCTCGGGATCGAAAGCGGTGCTTTTTGCAATGATCCTTTTCAGCCTGCGGGAAATGGGTGCATATCTGTCATAGCTGCCTGTGGAGATATAAAGCAGCAGCATTCCCAGCACATACACATCGGTGCGGACATTTGTCTGGGTATATCCGAACTGCTCGGGAGCAGCCATCTCATTCGTTCCCACACAGATGGTGTCCGTGGTGAGCCTGCGGTCGTAGAACCTTGCCGAATCAAGATCAATGATCCTGAGACTTCCGTCATTGCACAGCAGCACATTGTTGGGATTTATATCACGGCATATCACAGGCTTTTCCTGTGTGTGGAGGATATGTATCTGTCTGCATAGCTGGGTGATGATGCCGAAAGCGTCCTTCTGCGAAAAAGGTCCGTTTTCCTCCACGATGGAGCAGAGAGTCTTTCCCTCCACATATTCACGGATGTAGTAGCTCACATCTCCTTCACGGAAAAAGCAGACAGGCTCGGTAAGGAGACTACAGCTTACTCCGTTTTCCTTCAGTGTGCTGACTATGCGGTGTTCCCGTTCAAGAAGCTCACCGTTTTTTCCGCTTGCGTATTTCAGAATGAGCCTGCGGCCGTCCACATTGTCCTTTATCAGGTAAACACGGCGTTGCTCGGTGTGCTTCAGGCAGGAAAGTATCTCGTATCTTGCCGTGATCTGTTCGGGAAGATCCTGAGGAGCTTCGTATCTTTCGGTGAAAAGCTCGTTCAGCGCCTTGCTCATAACAGCGCCTTTTCCGAAATGGAAGTCAGGAATTCGTTGGTATCGGTAAGAGAGCGGCTCTGCTCGATACAGCACATGATGGCTGCGTCACGGCGCACACGGGGATAAAGCTCGCTCTTCTGGGAGAGCTTCAGCATCCTCTGGGTCTTGTCCAGCGGCAATCCGAGAGCGATCGCCAGCACGATCACGATATCCCTGCTGGGATGTCTTTCGCCTGAAAGTATCAGGTACAGGTGCGACTTGCTGAGCGTGGAGCGTATTATCAGATCATGCGGCGAAACGTTGGCTTCTGCCATTTCGGCTTTAAGAAAGTCTGTAAACATCACATCGCTGTTCTGCAGCGTTGCCTGCAGATCAGAATCGAAGAAGCTCTCAGGAGAGCTTTGGATAATATTGAAAAGATCTTCTGTGGAAGGATACTGCGATTTTGCTTTTTCCATAATGCGCCTCCTTGTTGTTTTGACAGAAAATTGTTATTTATCGCATATTTTAGCACAAGATATCGGATTAGTCAAGTGTATGTAACCTGTTTTCACCCACGCTTATGCCCGGATAACAGCACGGTGAACGGGAATGCACGGCAGATAAAAAAGCCGCAGTCATTGCTGACAGCGGCTTTGGTGATATATCGGGGATCATGCTTCGGTATCTGTGATCTCGGCGGTATATGCAATATTTTCCTCAGCGTGTGAGGGAGCCTCTTCGGGCGGGGTGAAGCAGGAAAGCACGAAGATGAGTGCTGCCGATACCAGAAACAGTGCGGCGGCACATATCGCAAGCGGCAGTGCGGCTTTGCTGCCTGTAAGAGCTTTTCTGAGTGCTGCGGCGTTTGCGTATCGGCGCTGCGGCTCGAACTCTGTACACTTCTTTACGATGCTTCGGATCTTAGGCGGCTGTTCGGCGTCCTTGTCGTATCCGCCTGTGACCAGAAAAAGCAGCAGCATTCCGAGAGCGTAGACATCCGTTCGCTTATCGGTCTGAAGATATCCGTATTGTTCGGGAGCGGCGTTGCCGATCGTGCCGAGATTATTCGTGTCGTGCTGAGCGCCCACCTTGAAGCTGCGGGCGGTATCGAGGTCTATGAGTCTGTATTTTCCGTCAGGGCATACCACGATGTTTTCGGGCTTGATATCACGGCAGATGATAGGCGGCTTTGCTTCGTGCAGGCTCTGTACCAGTGCGCATATCTCCGAAACGGCGGCACAGGCTTCCGATGGCGACATCACACCCCTGATATCCATCAGTGCATCAAGTGTTACGCCTTCGATATAATTGCGGATATAATAATGCATATCATTCTCGCAGAAGTATTCCACCACCTGCGGCAGTCCGTCTCTGAAGCTTATATTAAGCTCGGATAATATGCTGTATTCATGCTCCAGCAGGCAGCCGTTTTCGCCGCTGCCGCATTTGAGGATCATCTTCTCCAGTGTTGTCTTGTCAAGGAGCAGATATATCCTGCGTTCATCGGAATACTTCAGGCAGGAGACTACTGTATATCTGTCGGTTATTCTTAGGGGAAGATCATCTGCAGGCACATAGATCTCTTCAAATCTGCTTTGTAGTTCGCATGTTGCAGAAGCTTCAGCTGAGCGGACTTCACCATTTTCTTCTGTGTGCTGATTATCCACCGATTTACCCCCTTTTTGGAAAAAAGTGATTTGATTATAGCACATAATTTTTGGTTTGTCAACGCTTGTCGATTCTGTTCTGAGATTTTTTGCTGTCGTTTTTAGTTTCGGTTCGGCTGTCATAAGGTTCTGAAAAATGATTTTTATCTGTATCGAAAATGGCGCAATATATTAGAAATGTTTCGATTTAGGTGTAATTAAAGCAAATGCAATTGTGCTGAAAATGACACTGAAAAAATGTGCGTTTTTGATGTGGTCGGCAGATAAAAAACACCGACAGGGCAGCCCCTATCGGTGTTGTGTAAGCATATCATGTGGGAATATCTATCGTCACGCTCTGCAGCTTTTCTATCCTGTCAAGAGTTGCCTGGATCTTCGGGATATCACAGCCTGTCTGCTTCGGGTCATCCAGTGTGTACCACAGGGGAGCGAGACAGCGGTAAAGCGGCGTTGCGGCGGCCCTTTCGATATCCGAAAATCGGTAATACGGACGGCTTATATCCAGTGCGTGATGTATTTTGGGTGTGTTGCAGCACAGTTCACGGAATAAATAGTTCAGAAACACATCCCGTCCGCAGATATTGAAATCGAACATGCCCTTGAAATTACCGTTTTCATCTGCAAGAAGATTTGTAGCATTAAGATCTGCCTGAAAAACGGAAGTGGGCAGCTGCGGATATATCTTTTCGAGCTCGCTGCGGTTTTCCAGCCATCTGTTCCAGATGCGCTGCACCTGTTCGCTGAACTGCGAGGGGAGCATATCGGCGTATTCTTTCCATTTCAGGGCAACCTCAAGTACCTCATCGGCCTTGTCGGAAGGGCAGAAGCGCTCAAACAGGCAGTAGCCCGAGGGGTATTCGCTGAAATCAAGCTGTGCAGCGGCGATCCTTGCGGTCATTATCACAGCGTCGTCCATATATCTGCACTCATCCAGCATGCAGTTTTCTTCGGAGTCCCGTGCTAATACAGGTTTGTAGAGCGAGTATTCCTCTGCGTAGGCGATGCAGTCATGTTCCTTGTAGCGAACAGTGGGGAAGTCGTCGTTCAGGGAGGGAAGAATAGCAGGGCAGTAGTAGCCGAGCTTACGGTATTCTTCAATGCATCTCTGCCATATCTTTATCTTTTCGGAGGAGGTGAAGTCGTTATCCGATAGCTTTATAACCAGCTTGCTGTCATCGGCAAAGCGAGCGATGACAGCTTCTCTGAAATCACTTTCGCCGTGGCTTGTGTTGATTATCTCCCAGTCAACAGGGGTTCTGTCCGTAAAGAGCTTGAAAATATTATGCAGCATGATCGTCACCTCTTGCACAATTATATCATAGTGCAAATATAATGTCAATCCGACAGTATGCGACAGTTCTCCCTCTTGACAAGAGCTGAAAAGCGTGGTAAAATATAAGTGTGCAAAAGCACTCTACATGGGGCCGTAAAGGCTTCGACGGGGATCTTGATGCACGATAAGCGAGTAGTGAGGGCGAAATCACTTTAATCGTCGCAACCTAAATTTAAACGCAGACAATCGTCCCGTTTTAGCAGCTGCCTAAGCGCACTGCCGTCGTTTCTTGAAGGACCACGAGCTTGAAACGGCGTCGACTAGTGGTGAACGCTTCCTGTAAGTAGCCTTGTAGCTTGAAGTGTATTTAAGGATACCAATCAGCGCAGCCTGTTTGTCGGCGTCGCTGTGCGGGAATTTTAAAAGATAAACTGCACTCGGAGAAAGTCGTGAGGACGGGTTTTCGGACAGGGGTTCGATTCCCCTCGGCTCCACCAAACTCAAATGAAGAAGAACACTCATTTTTATGGGTGTTTTCTTTTTTTATACTGTTATTAAGCTCGGTGAGTGTGATACATTCCCCACCATCCTTGTAGTTGAGCAGAATAACAAGCTTATCATCGTACACATATATGCTGTTTACAAATATGTCAATAAGTTTCTGTTTCTGATCTGTTTTTGTGATGTCAGTTTTGGCAAAGCGTATAATCCATGTTTTGATTTTATCTTTGCTTATTACAGTGTGATTCATATTTTCAAGGGCAATTTCAAGTTCGGGTTGCTCCTGTTCCTTTTCCAATTGCTCAAGAGTAGATTTTGTGGTTTTGGTAATAAGTCCCGCTTTGATAGCCTTCATTATATTTTCCAGCTCTTTCTGATTTTCTTTATGTCTCTTTTTCAAAGCAGGAAGTACGGTGCTTTCTTTTGACTGAAGATCAAAACAGGACTGACATATACGTTCCATAAGCTGCTTATCATCAAATATACTTATTGTAGCTTTGAGAACGATATTTTCAATGTAATTTTTTGGTACAGGTTTTTTGTTGCAGATCTTTTTCTTGGAATTCATACATTGATAGTATCGATATATGTTATGGTATTTTCCTTTTCCGCTTACTCCGGACATTCTTTCACCACAGTGTCCGCAGTAAAGTTTACCTGTCAGCAGAAACTTTTCGTTAACGGTTTTGAACGAAGCGGCTTTGTGTTTGTTTGCTACCATTCTGAGTTGACATTTTTCAAACAGCGCTTCTGTTACGATAGGCGGGAACGCATTTTTGTTTATAGTGCCTCTGAAAGAGTATTCTCCAAGATAACGGCGGTTTTTTAAAAGACAGTTCATAAAATGATATGTAAGCTTTCTGCCACGATTTCGAATTCCCCTGCTATTAAGATCATTAACTATGCTTCTGATTGTTTCGCCATTTGCGTAACGTTTGAAGATGTCCTCAACAATAGGGGCAGTGGCTGGGTCTTTTTCAAAATGCCTTTCACTATCTAACATATATCCGAATGTAATATTTCCTCCGTTGAATTTACCTTTGATTACATTCTCCGTCATTCCTCGGCTGATTTTTAATTCGAGATCTTTGACATAATATTCAGAAAAGCCCTCGAAAATAGACTCCATCAGCTTTCCTTCAGGAGTATCGTCGATGGGCTCGGTGGCGGAAATTACGTTTACACCATTTTTGTTCAATTTGGCTTTGTAGATAACACTGTCATATTTATCTCGTGAAAATCGGTCTATTTTCCACACAATTATACTATCAAATTCACCCTTGGCGCTGTCGGATATCATCTGCTGGAACTCAGGACGGTTGTCGGCTCTTGTGCCGGAAATAGCTCGGTCAGCATAAACTTTCAGCACGCTATAACCCTTGAGTTCTGCGAACGCTGTACACTCACGCACCTGTCCCTCTATAGATTCCTCTCTTTGATTGTCGCTTGAATATCGTGCATATATTACAGCAATATTGCTCATATATACCCTCCTTTCTTACTGTTTGTCTTCATAGAGTTCTGTTTAGATTGTTGTCGTTGAGAGCGTCACAACAACATTTGTCTTCATGCATACATTATACGCTATTATCTTGTAAAAACCAACACAATTGGCTAAAAAAGTTGTTAGTATAATACACAAATTTTTCAAGAGTGCCAATGTGCCACACACCAAAATCAGCAACTGCGATAACCAAGGCAGTTGCTGATTTTTTATATCTCAATGTGTCACAAAAGGAACATATAAAATATCGATATTTTCATACGATTTCCGACTATATCAAACGAAAATCTACCTTGTCCTGCAAAAAAACGACTTTTTTCGATTGTATATTTTTCACAATGATTTTATGTCCATCACCCCCTCAACCGCCAGATACCTCTCATAAGCACCCAGTATCTCCTCCTCAAATCTGCACCTTACATCGGCACACATAGGGTGAACTATATCCCTGTAAGCTCCGTCCTCGCCCTTTCGGCTGGGCATAGCTACAAATGTCTTGCCGTTGCTCTGGATGACCTTGATGTCATGCACTGCAAAGCAGTTGTCGAGTACAACAGAGGCAATAGCCCTGAGGTTGCCCTCGTCGAATGTCTTTCTGATCTTGATCTCACTGATTGTCATAGTTTTAGTCCTACTTTCTGTTAATTTTATCTGGTCTGAATTGACCTTTATAAACCCATCCGACGGCACTCACTGTGCCGTCAGACAAATCGTTGTATATTTACGCTTACTTCCCCATAGTACTATAAGGCTTGACCTTATCCACAAACCTAGCTTTTTCTCCGCTGGTTATAAGCACCGCCTTATCTCTCGGCATGCACATAACTGTCTCTGGAGTCCTGCAGACCCTGCAAGCGATGAAATTCGCCGTGTCCATATCCTGCGAGCCGAGATAAAGCAGATGATCGCAGTTGTTGGTGATGGTCGTAGCCTCCGCATAGCTGTACATACTTCTGAGCTGAGTAAGGCTCTGCAAAATGATGCTGACAGATATTTCTCTGGAGCGTATCACTGAGATTATTTTGTCGAAGTCGGGTATCCTCGCACTCGCAGCAAAGTCATCCATCATAATGCGCACAGGCACTTTCAGCCTGCCATCAAGATTCTTGTCCGCTTCCGAGCAAAGCAGCTGTAAAGCCTGTGTGTAGAATACGTTAACGAGCTGGTCGAATGCTCTGTCTGTATCGCTTACATTGAGAAACAGCACAGTTTTTCTTCTGCCCAGATCACGGACATCAAATCCATTGGAATTACCGAAGATTGTTCTCGACTCCTCAAAATCAAACGGCTCTAATGCACGGTTCGCAAACTCAATTATACTTGCCCACATTTTATCGGCGTTTGCACTTGCACGCATCTCATAGAATTTCTTTGCCGCAAAGGTGTCGGAATGCTTATCTGCCCACTGCAGGAAAGACAGATCACCACCCTCCCTTATAAAAGTGTGATGAAGCTTGCAGACGCTTATCATGTTCTGCTCCTCAGGGATGAGAGTATCCAGACAGAATGCTATCAGGAATGCGATGTAGCTAGCCGCTGCTTTCTCCCAGAACGGCTCATGCTTGTCAAGCGTCGGCATTATCGTATTCGCAAGCGTGATGATGTCCTGCTCACGGAATCTGCCGTTGCCATAGCAGCGAATACCGCTCAGGGGATTGTAGGCACAAGAGCTCAGAGGGTCTACAAGATCAAGTGTATAGACGTGATACCCCTTTTCCTGCAGCTCATCCCTGAACATCCTGTGAAGCTGTCCCTTGGTGTCGGATACCACCATGCTTCCTGTAATATTCTGCAAGTTCGGAATGACATATCCGCCTGTCTTGCCCGAGCCTGACGAGCCTATTATCATATCATTGTTGTTAAGCCCGGTCTTTCTTGTGTCGTTTGAAACAGTTATCCCATTGGCGAGAGTTCGCACGTTTTTCACAGCTTACACCTCCCTCAGGATCTCAGTGGCAAGACCGAAAGCAACTGCTTCCTCTGCACTGTAATATGTGTCGTTTGCGGTGAGCTTGTAGATCGTCCTGATGCTTTTACCTGTCTTATTGGCGATTATCCTTGCAAGGGATTCTCTTGCCTCGTTCAGCTTATCCAGCTCATGCTGAATCTCATGCGTCTTCCTGCCGCCTATATCGTTGTGACCGTAGGACGGATCGTGTATCATGAGCCTTGTATGCGGCAGCATCTGACGCTTATCACCCGCAAGGAAGAGTATCGCTCCCATGCTTGCGGCAGTTCCTATGCACACTGTTCTTACAGGCGCTTTCATCGCGGATATGTAATCATACACAGCAAACGCTATTGAACTGTAATGTTATTTAGTTTTATTTAAATGTATCTTGTTTTCTTATATATCATCCAACAATGCTTGTTGGATGATATATAATACATAAAATCATAAAGTCAAAAAACTTTTTTATATGTTTGCTTCTTTCGATCAAAATACGTGCAAGGACATAATAAACTGAAGTTTTATAAAGGAATATTGAAATGGAAGGATCATTTAATCAAGATATCCCGGACGATATTTTGGAAAGTCTCGCTCAAATGTTATTGCCTGAAATTCAGAAATACTATGAAAACATATAAAGGAATAATGGCCACCCTGATAGCTAAAGCCAAAGAGTGTAAAATCGAAGATAACGCAACAAACTATCATACTTTATATCAGGTTTCTGCAGAAAAATTAAACGAAAGAGATGATTTTATTTATTGGGATTACACTAGACAATATAACAATCTGACAAATTCTCAGAAGAGAGTGGTTGATCACACTGATATATCATCGCCTCTCCGTGTTGAAGGTGCCGCTGGAACTGGAAAAACATTATCACTGATTTTGCGTGCATATACGCTCCTTAACCGCTATAAAAACAATAACAAAGCTATAAAAATAGCGTTTTTTTCACATAGCAACTCAACGAACAAGAGAAATCAAGAATTATTCAGCATGTACGAAAACAGTGAAATGTTTTTAGATGGCAAAGCTAATCAAAACATAAGATTTACAACTCTTCTTGACTTTTGTTGTGAATACTCAAATATCTCTTCGAACTCGTTAACAGATATAGATGCAATGGATGCCAAAAACTACGAATTGATGATAATAGAAAATATTATTACCAACTCGGAAAACACTAGTATTATAAGAACATTCTATCCTTTATTAAGCCAAAACATGAAGTCTTTATTTAATAATGTTATTAATGAGTACAGCGAAAAAATACCTGTAGTTTGTCAAATGTTACATCATGAATTCGGAATTCAGATAAAAGGCAGAACCGATTGCACCATAGACAAATATTTGGATATTCCTTCCATAAAAAACGGAATACCGTGCTCAAACCAGAAAGATAAAGAATTGGTTTTCACACTCTTCAATATATATCAAGATACTCTCCGAGAATATGGAAGTTACGACATAAACGATGTAGCTTTAGAAACCTTATCTCGGTTAAACGGACCAATATGGCGTAGAGAGAGGGTTGACAAGGGATACGATTATATTATCGTAGACGAAATGCACCTATTTAATGTAAACGAGCAAAGCACTTTCCACTATCTATCTAAAAGTCTCGTAAAGGATATCCCAATGTGCTTTGCGCTTGATTATAATCAAGCTATAGGAGATCATGGAGATAAGCGAAATGATTATATTGAATCAGCACTAACCAACGTTGTAAAACAAGAATACAACACCGTATTCAGAAACTCTCCTCAAATTGCTGACTTTTGCGCTTCAATTGCCGCCTCTGGAACTTTGATGTTTCAAACCGATTTCAGCAATCCATATTCAAAGGTTCAGATTAATTTCACTAATGCCGAAGAAAACATGTGCAATACACCAACATTGATTATGCTGAACACTGATGACGACATGATTAATGAACTTTCAAATCAAATTGATAACATCAATAAATCTTTGAAATGTAAACCTAATGATATTGTGGTAATATCATTCGATACTAAATTATTGTCAGACGAAGGCATAGTTGAATTAAATAAAAAAACTGGCAAGAGCTTCAACCTAATTACTAGTGACACCAAAGACAAACACAGCTATATGCTAGCATCCCCTTATGATATCAACGGCTTAGAATTTAGTGCAGTAATACTATTCGGAGTCGACGAAGGGAGAGTTCCTCAATCGGTAAAAACTAGTGACATTTCTCAACACTTCATTAAATATTCAGCATACAATTTACTGTATCTAACCGCATCCAGAGCAAAATATCAATTGATACTATTAGGTGCCAATACAAGAGGAGTATCATCTTGTCTGGAACATTCAATTTCCACTAATTATCTACAGTTCATTAGCAAACATTAATTGCATATAACTTCTAGCCACTGATCAAAACAGTGGCTCTATTTTTTACATAATATCTTTTTAGAAATATTTAATAATATATATTTTTTTATTATTTATAAAATCAAAACCACCACTGAAGTGGTGGTTTGTACTACCCCTAGAAGGGGTTATTGCCGGCTCAACCCCTAAAGGGGCATTGAAGGTTTGGCATAGCATCACTATCTCAGGTAGCCGCTTAAGCGGCTGTTTGTTTTTGCCCTTTAATTCTTGCTACCCGTAAACGGGTCGATGTACTCTTTCAGTGTGATCTGATCTTTGGTGTAATCCTCTTCCAGTTGGTTGCGTATGTATTCCTTTATTGCGGTTTCATTGCGTCCAACCGTATCTACGAAATACCCTCTGCACCAGAAATGTCTGCTTCCGTACTTGTACTTCAAATTTGCATGTCTATCGAATATCATCAATGTACTTTTCCCCTTGAGAAATCCTACAAATTGTGATATACTTAAATAGGGCGGTATGCTTACCAACATGTGTATGTGGTCGGGGCATGCGTTTGCTTCGATGATTTCTACCTTTTTCTCATCGCACAATTTTCTCAATATTGCCCCGATATCTACTCTCAACTCTCCATATATCGCTTTTCTACGATACTTCGGTGCAAATACTATATGATATTCACATCTATAGGTTGAGTGTGACAATGTTTTTATCTCATTTTTCATTGCTTATAACCTCCTTATGGTCAACTTCAATAGTGATGCGGTCGCCAAACCTTCTCTATTATACCATAAGGAGGCTATATATTTCCCTTTTGCTAAAGCTTTTTGATACCCCAGCAGAAACGTGGACGATAAAGTTCAGACAAATAAAAGAAGCCGAACCAGTCGGCTTCTTCATGATCACAGCGAATTTCCGCATATACCTATATAGGCATTCATAACAACATCATTACCAACAAACTGTTTGACTTCGAAATATACATCCGTCAATACATTCAAGTTATTGTTCAGCGCATATTCGTGCAATGACCTTCTGATGGTAATTAATTCGCTGATTTTCCCGCTGAATTTCAGCACAAGTGCATTTTCCAGACGGAATTTCGGCTTGAAAACGATATGACAATTACTTGTTATACGCCTGTCAACAGGAACAATGAATTCCACACCTAATATAATCTGATCGCTCTCGTTGATTATTTCGGTAACAGCAAAAATGATATCACCGGTTATCTTCACATCAAGCACTTCCATATTAGTCTTGACATATTGAATAAGCTGAGCAAGTCTATCGTATTCTACTCGAGTCCGATACGAAACAACGTTATCAAGCCAAAGGTGTTGCTTTTCGATTACTCTCATAATCAAAACATCACTCCTGCCTCCTTATTCGCCAAAAATCAGGCGCCATAAAGCATAAAACATACCCATTTCATCTTCACCTTCCTTTCTTAGTTGAGATGGCTATATATTAGAAAGAAAAGGCAAAAATAACAATAGATTTTAGACAAGCGGTATCAAATTTGGAACGAAAAGCAATATTTGCTTTTTTTTGAATAGTATAGTATAATAATTACCAGGAAATATTATTTGTGTTTAGGGGTGATTTGAATGAAAATTGCAGTATGCGATGATGATAAAATCTCACAAAGGGAAATCTGTTCTTTGATCGACACATATCGCAAACGCAAAAAACTCGATATGTTCCCCGATGTTTTTAATAGCGGTAAAAAACTTCTTTCATCGAAGCTTGATTATGACATCATTTTTATGGATTATCAGATGTCGGATATCAACGGATTAGACACTTGCCGAATGATTCGTGAAGTAAACAAAGATTGCATTATTATTTTCATAAGTGCTTATCCCTTGATTGCTTTGGAGTCTTTCGAGGTCAATACATTTCGATTTATAACCAAGCCAATAGATGAAGCTAAATTATTCAAGGCACTTGATGACTATTTAAAACTGATCGACTATGATAACCTTTTGATTCTGAATACACATGAAGGAATGTGGAGAATTAAAATGTCTGACATAATATATGCAGAGGCAAATGGGAAGCATACTACTATACGCACTTGCAACGATTCATACGATGTACATATTCATTTAAAAGTAATAGAAGAAAAGCTTCCTACATTAAAATTTTCCAGATGCCATCGTGCATATGTTGTAGGATTTGAACACATTTCCAAACACACAAAAGAACTGGTCTATTTCGATAACAATGAAAAAGCGGATATCGGCAAACGATATTTCCCTGGTTTCAAAAGTGCATTTCAGAATTACATAATCAGATACAACAAGGGGTGATAGAATGATTTACCTCATCAGCGCCTTTGCAGATATACTGATGATCGTTGCAATTCTGCTTCTTATCAATTCGGTTGATAACACAATGAGCAGGAAGAATCTTATCTACGCCATAATGCTATGCATCTTTCTGTCGCTGATTACTGCCGTGTGCTATATGCAGGAGACAAAATTATATGATGCAGCAGCGTTTATCATCTATCTCATACGCTATCTGATCGTAATTTATATTGCATACAGACGTTTGATATTGAAATACATATATGCATCAGTAATATATGAATTCATACTAAATATACTCATATCCAGCATTGCCAATATGCTTGATAATGTTATTGAGCTTCAATTCAGGGCTATCTCATCCGTTGTATCTATCATACTGAATGCAGTTTTCATTGCAGTATTTAGTATTTTCAGAAAAAAGATCTATTTTATATCAAGACATATAAAAGGTCTCATACCCCGTCATCTGTATGCATTGGTGTTATGCGCTGTACTGCTGTTATGCGGCCTGTCTACGCTGAATAATTTCCCCACGGAAAGCGCTGCTGAAAAATCAGATATAATGAACTTCATGATAGTAGTATTCACCTTTATAATTGTCTGGATCATTATATCTATAACGGTAAACGTAATCTCAAAGCAGCATTTCAGCAGCATGAACGATATGCTGAAAAAGCAGGTAGAGATACAGATACGCCATTATGACAAGCTGGAAAAGCTTAATAATGAGATGCGCTCATTCAGACATGATTATACAAATCACCTTCATGGACTCCGCTCGCTTATTGAGATGAACGAGAACGACGAGGCGATCACGTACATCGGAAAGCTGCTGAAAAACGATCACAGATCGGCTATGGTATTCGGTACGGGCAACAGGCTGGCAGACGCTATCCTTGCTGATAAGAACGAGTCGCTTAGCGATACGATCACGATAAAACATGAGGGCGTTATACCGCCCGATATCGACAACACGGATATGTGCGTCATCCTCTCAAATGCGCTGGATAACGCAATAGAAGCCTGCAGTCAGCTTTCTGAGCCGGGCACGATATCTATCACATCGCAGGTTCGGCAGGGATATTTCGTCATGACTATCACTAATCCCACTGCTGATCCCAATGAATTTACTGATATTCCCGAAACCACCAAGTCGGATTCGGAGCATCACGGTATTGGTCTTATGAACATTTATAATGTGATTAAAAGACACTACGGCAGCATGAATATCCACTGCAAGGATCATATTTTTGAGCTTTCCGTCACCCTGATGTACAGCAAAAAACAGCGTTGAAAACGCAGAAAAAATAAATACACAAAAAAGGAACAAGTGTGGTTTAACTTGTTCCTTTTTTTGTAAAATGATACGTTCGTTCCAAAAATAGTACCTTTTGTCGGATTTCTGTTGCATTTTTTCGAATTATGAGATATCATGAAGTGATTATAAATTTCGGTAATTAGCCACTCTTATTTTTGAGGAGGATATATGAAACACATCAAAAAGATATTATCAGCGATCACTGCATTAACACTTATTCTTTCCATGCATTCAGGTTGTGGAATGTTTACGAATTACAAAGCCATCGCAGAACAGGCATTGGAAGATAAATATGGGGAAGAATTTATCTGCTATAGCACGTGGGATGAGGGTGATTTTTATTATGCCAAACTATCCCCAGCATATGATGATGGCATGAAATTTTATGCAGGTATTGATCTGAAAGATAAAGAAGCCTATTATGACACATATACAGAAGCAATTGTTGAGAAACAAATAGCTGATATTGTTTACGAGCAGATGGCAGATGTGTGGACTGATTTTTGTGTTCATGTTACTATAAATGGACAAGGTATTGACATTTATAACAAAGATGATATAACAATTGCATCATATTACAATATGATCGATTATAACATGGGATATGAAATAAATATCGATATAGCGGTTAACAAAAGTACATTCATTAATGAAAATCCTACTTGTGAATACGAAAAATACTTGAACATATCGGAAGTGATTGGTGTTGATGATATATATATATCAGTATATTTTCTTGACAGCGTTGCTTATCAAGAATATAAAAATTGGTTTTATTCTACACACAATATCTACTTAGGAGGCTTTAAAGATCGTGATGATTTCAAGAAAAAAATATTGATTCACATTAATTGTATTTCCCAAGAATACACTTTATCCATTGACGAATATTTGCAGAAGAGAAAGGAACATTGATTGTGTTTACGAACAAAGAACTTTATCACGCCTCCAAAATTGCCTATTATATTTTTGACTACGATTTTTATGCCACAATAGGCAACCTAGGTCGTATGCCGCTTTCTACAGCTTTTAAATCCTATTCTGATGATTTATATGACAAAGCAACTAAGGAATTAACACCCGAAGAATGTGCAGCAACGCATGGATTTTATGATAGCATAAAATTAAAGGAAAATGTAGAACCTTATGCATATGCAAACTGGACTATATTAAGAGTAGATAATTACAATGATGAAAATGGTTGTTACGCAATATCTCTACTCCCGCCTGATTCCGATACCGCAATTATAGCATTTCGTGGCAGCGAAAACGGAAGTGCATCGATATTTATAAATGACTGGGTTGTTGCCGATTTCGGATTATTTGCTGGCGAGGTGACAGCGCAGCAGACAACAGCGATGGATATTGTCAAGAATATCCTTGAAGATGAGAGTTTAAAGGACTATAATTTCGTGCTGACAGGACATTCCCTTGGCGGAAATTTAGCAACGCACTGTACACTAAATACTTATAGCAACAGAATCCTCTCATGCACAAGCTTTGATGGTCCCAATTTCGCCCAGAAATATTACACTGAGCATGCAGATGAAGTGAAAATGAATGCATACAAGCTTGAACACATGCAGTGGTCTTTGGTAGGTGCCATTTTTGAAGAAGTTCCCGGATCCATGAATTATTCTATAAAAGTTCGTGATGATATATTTGACGATACTTTCGGAAAGCATAATCTTATGGATAATAAATGTGTTGAAAGCGTTAAGTTCGACGATAACGGCAATGTTATAGAAGATAAAATGTACACTTTAGAAAATATTGTCAAGGGCGTAACGATAGCAGCAGACGGGATTGTCGATATGCATATTCTGCTTGATGTGTTGTTCACCTCGATCAATAATCATGCAGAATTATTAACTGATCATCCAATTCTTTTTTGGGGATTTGCTATCAGCGATGTTGTAGCAAGTTCAGCAATAAAGCCCGATGACATACCTAACTGTGTGAAAATACTTCTTGCTGTTTATAATGAACTTATGAATGATGCCGCATATGCGGATATATTTAGTGATTGCATCGTAAAAGGCGATGACATTCTTATTGGCACAGACGACAAAAACAACCTCTTTAAAATCTCAGACGACACTGCAGAGATACATACTGGAAAAGGAGTTAATACCTGCGTAATAGAGTCCGATACATATAATACATTTATTAATGCCGCTACCGTAGGCAACGGCACTAATGGCACAACGATTATTTTTTCCGATGGCACCACACTTGACAATGTGGTTATAACAACAAACGAAGAAAGCAATGACCTTATCATAACCAGAAAGGATGTTGAAGGGAAAACTATCACTGTCAGCGGAATTGCTGTCTCTCCTGGAAGTTATGATATTATATTCCTTTTTGCAGATGGAACAAGAGTATTCACTATAAATGGCGCAGACGAATTCAAGAACATCAGCGGAACAGAAGCTGATGACAAGCTGTTTGCCGCATACGATGATTCAACCATATTTGGTCACGGCGGCTGTGACGACATCACAGGCTCAGACGGCAATGATACCATAAACGGCGGTATGGGTCTTGATACCCTTTGGGGCAAGGGCGGTGATGACGCAATTTTCGGTGATGATAATTCAGATACCCTCTTTGGCGAAGACGGTGATGATACTATCCGTGGCGGCCTGGGCAATGACGAGATTCATGGAGGAGCAGGCAACGATCATCTCTACGGCGAAGCCGAGGACGATTCCCTTTATTCCGACCCCGCTAATCACGATATCAAGGCTGATACTATTTATGGCGGAGACGGAACTGACTATATCTACGGTGGCTACGGCACTGACAAGCTTTATGGCGGAAACGATTACGACTACATTTACGGTGGTCGTGGCGACGATGAAATATACGGAGACGGTGACGGCAACACTATTGTTGGTGGCTATGGAAGTGATACCATCCATGGTGGCGACGGAAATGACACTATTCACTGTGATTTAGAATCCGATCAGGGCAATGGCGGCGATGATATTGCCCACGGATATGAGGGAGTCGACACAATAAAAGGCGGCTATGGAAATGACACTCTTTATGGCGGCTATGATGAAGACAGTCTCTATGGTCAGAGCGGTGATGATAAGTTATACGGTGAAAACGGGCATGATCGTCTGAATGGCGGAGATGGCGATGACCTGCTCCATGGCGGTGCAGGCGAGGATACCCTGAAAGGCGGCGAAGGTGACGACGAACTGACAGGCGGAGACGACAATGACTTGCTTATCGGAGGCGAAGGCACAAACACATACAGATTCATCAGCATGGAGAGTGGCAACGATACAGTAAATGGTTCCAACGGTGACACAATTATCGAATTACCTCAGCATCTGACAGACGAGGATATAAAGGCATATTTTTACCAAAAAACATTAATGATAGATTATGGCAATAGCACAGTTAGTATATCAAACTACTTTAACGACGTGAATAAAAGAGGATTTTACTATCGTTATGGTGACGGCAGAAAATATGACATGTCAAAGGACAGCTTTGCTTATCAGTTATATGATCCTAAATTCCATGTGCTTATATCGGAGCTTTTCAACTATGTCATGGAGGATGATCCCGAGTATTCATATGCGAAATTCTACCATGATATGGTAGAAAAAATCATGGATGCGATAGAAAGCGGAGAGATCGATGAAGATATACTGAACATAGATCCCAATCTCGCTGAGGAAGCAGCAAAAGACCTCAAATATCTCGTAGATCTTCTTGGTTTCCTCACTGATCCCGAAAACAATCCCTATGTTAACGAAGCGTTTGACGCGGACGCGATCGACAACATAATCAACAATATAAAAAATGAGTTGGGCTATTTAGAGACAGTAAACGACAATATCGGAGGTCTTATCGGTTCGTTCAACTCCTTTGTAAGTGGTGGCGGTTCCACCGCAGCCGACAGCGCTGCAGGCTCTGCCGAGGCGATGAGAAACGCCTACAACAACTTTATGACCGCAGAACGCACAGCAATACCCGATCCACTTATCATAGACATTTCGGGCGACGGATTTTCATTCACTGCCGCCGACGAGGGTGTTAATTTCGACATCAACAACGATGGCTTTGCCGAGAAAACAGGCTGGACTAACGGTGACGACGCTCTTCTGGTGCTTGATCGCGACGGTGACGGCTCCATAACCAACGGCAGCGAGCTTTTCGGCGACCAGACCATTCTAGCCGACGGAACGCTTGCAAGCTCAGGCTTTGTCGCTCTTGCGGAATTTGACGAAAATTCTGACAACCGTATTGACAGCGGGGACTCTGTTTTCGCTGATTTGAGGATATGGCAGGATGTAAATCACAACGGCATTTCCGAAGCGGACGAGCTTTCCTCGCTTGCTGACAGCGGCGTTGAGTCGATCTCACTTGTTTCCACCGCCGTAGACAACACCGACGCCGAGAGCGGAGCTTATTTTGCAAGCATCGCAAACGTAGTCATGGCAGACGGCTCAGACTGCAATATCGGCGAGTTCAAATTCCCCTCAAATCTGTATGACACGGTGGATCTTGTGGTTGCAGAGGTCTCCGAGGAGATCGCTGCCCTACCGAATGTGCGCTCTTATGGAAGTGTGCTTTCTCTGCATAAGGCAATGGCGCTGGATAGTGACAGCTCGCTCTTTGAGCGGGTTAATTTGTTCTGCTCTGAAACCGATATTGCAACTGTTGACACGCTGCTGGAGGAGATCTTGTTTGAGCTTTGCGATGCTGCTGAAGTAGATCCCGCAAGCAGAGGAAGATATATCGATGCACGCAAGCTTACTGTCGTAGAAAGGATGCTTGGAAGTGATTTCGCAGGCGTGAACGGCGGCAATCCGAATTCTGCGGCTGCCCCGATACTTATCGAGGCATACGACAAGATCTACTCCACATATTACAACACTCTGACAGCACAGTCTACTATAGAGACATATCTTAGATTCGGACAGCTCAGCATTGAGGAGGATTCCGTATCAATAAATGTTGATTCCGTTTGTGCATATCTGAGGCGCAATTATGAAAAGGGTACTGATGTAAGTCGTGTTGCTGCGGATCTCGGCAGATATTTCAGATATCTTGATGAAAGCTACGGCACGACATATTTCATAGATTATTACTGCTCCTGTGCAAATATTTCCCAGGAGTTATCGACAATCATTGCTGATGGACTTATTTCTCCTTTGTTGGGCACAGGAGAAGATGATGTCTTGAACGGCATATTTGAGATAGATGTAGTATTCGGCAGAGACGGTGCTGATAAAATCTCTGCGCAGCATGGAAATGATATAATTTTCGGAGACGGCGGCGACGATACCATATATGGCTTTGTGGGCGATGACCATATTATCGGTGGTGGTGGAAACGACACCCTGAAAGGCGAAATCGGTGTCGATACATATTACTTCTCAAAGGGATGCGGAAATGATTCTATTACCGACATTAATGACTATTCAATTATACGCTTCCTTGATGGTATAACTCCCGATGATCTTATTGCAAGCAGCTCCGATGGCTACGATGTAGTTATCGGAATCAAGGATACTGAAGATACTATTTGTCTTAAGGCTTTTCGAAGCAACAAAAAATATAGAGATTTTTACTTTGAATTTGATAATGGTCAAAAGATCCATTGTATGGACGCAAACAGCCCTATAGGTGTAATTTTCGGTGATGATACAGACAACACAATAAGTGGAAGCTTAAATCCATCGATTATATTTGGTCAGGATGGCAACGATACTATCAGAGGTACTGCAGGAAATGATTCTCTGTTCGGTGGAAATGGTAACGATACAATCACAGGATATGCAGGTGACGATCTTCTTGACGGCAACGAAGGCGATGATACGCTCGAAGGCGGAGACGGTAACGACATCTACACATTTGGAGAGGGCTACGGCACGGACACCGTATATGATTATCTGGGTTCAAATACCATAAGATTCGGAGAAGGTATTTCGCCTGAAGACATTAAAATGTCCCACAATGGAACATATTCAATTAAATTGTATACAGATGGCATTGATGAAACACTGGTTCTGAAATATTACACAATGGAAGAAAAATACAGAAACTATACATTAGAATTCGATGATGGTACTGTTCTTTCAGGCGATGATAACTATATTTTTAGAATCATCCATGGCACTGATACAACAGACAGTTTTTCCGCCATACATGAAGGCTCTGTTTTGTACGGTTATGCAGGTAATGACACATTAAGCGGTAGTGCCTCCAATGATATTATTTACGGTGGTGAAGGCAACGATAACATCCTCAGCAGAGGTGGAGATGATTTCATAGACGGTGGTACAGGTGATGATACACTCAATGGAAGTACCGGACATGATACATATGTATTTGGAATAGGCTATGGTACTGATAAGATCACTGATATAGCAAACGATGTAAGCACCATCAAATTCACAGATGGCATTTCGATCAACGATCTAAAAATGCGTCATCATGGAACCTATTCTGTGGCAATTACCATCGACGGCTACGATGATAAATTGATCCTCTGGAATTACAAGGAATCAGATGAATATAAAAACTACATTATGGAATTTGCTGATGGAACTGTTGTCTCTGCTGAAGATAATCCTATTTTCAAAAATGTTCACGGCACGGATGAGGCGGACAGCTTTTCGTCTATCAACGAAAGCTCCATCCTTCACGGTCATGCAGGCAATGACTCATTAAATGGCAACGCTTCTTCCGATATCATCTACGGGGGCGAAGGAAACGACACGATATACGGCAGAGATGGCGATGATCTCATCGACGGTAGTGCTGGAAATGACACGCTTAACGGCAACAACGGACACGATACATATGTATTCGGATTAGGATATGGCACAGATAAGATCACTGATGTGGCTAATGATGTGAACACTATTAAATTTGCTGATGGCATAAATATAGAAGATCTTAAAATGCAGCATTATAGCACATATTCGATCAAAATTACTGTAGACGGCACAGATGATATGTTGATTCTGAGTAATTATAAAAAATCGGAAGAATACAGAAATTATACCATGGAATTCGCTGATGGGACTGTTATCACATCCGAGGATAATACTGTTTTCAAAGTTGTCCACGGTACTGACGAAGCAGACAGCTTTTCTGCTATTAATGAAGGCTCTATCTTGTATGGTTATGCAGGCAATGACACGTTGAATGGCATTGCTTCTACCGATACCATCTACGGTGGAGAAGGAAATGACACTATTTATGGTAGAGAGGGCGATGATTTAATTTTCGGAAATACAGGCGATGATAAGCTGTATGGTAACGATGGCAACGACCAATTTGATGATTGTTTTGGAAACGATGAAATAACTGGCGGCAACGGTAATGACATCTATATCTTTGGCAAAGGTTATGGAACTGATACAATTAACGACAATGCTGGTGAAAATGTTATCAGATTCACTGACGGTATATCTGTCGAAGATTTGAAAATGTCGCACTATAGCTCAAGTTCCGTAAAAATAGCCTTTGATGGAATTGATGACGTACTCATCCTTAAAAATTATAAGGACGGTGATGAGTACAAGAATTACACAATGGAGTTTGCTGATGGGACTGTTATCACATCCGAGGATAATACTGTCTTCAAAGTGGTCCACGGCACTGACGAAGCAGACAGCTTTTCTGCTATTAATGAAGGTTCTATCTTATATGGTTATGCAGGCAATGACACGTTGAATGGCATAGCTTCTTCCGATACCATCTACGGTGGAGAAGGAAATGACACTATTTATGGCAGAGATGGTGATGATCTCATAGACGGCGGTGCTGACAATGACACGCTTAACGGCAACAACGGACACGATACATATGTATTCGGAATAGGATATGGCACAGATAAGATCACTGAGATAGCAAATGATACAAGCACTATTAAATTCATAAATGGAATAACCGCTGATGATCTTGTTTTGACCTGTACAAGCAATAACTTATCTATTGCTATCAATGGATCTGATGATATTCTGAAGATAAACCAATTTGGAAAATCAGCAGAGTATCAGTCATATATACTGGAGTTTGAGGATGGCAGCACATACACGATTGATCCTTCCACATATACTCTTATTCCGTGTTCCGATATTAACACTGAAACAGCGGATTATTTCGAAGCTGCAGAAACTATTACCGAAATACAGACATATGATACTGCTTGTGTTTCATCCGTATCAACCACTTGTGTTATTTATCCTAACGTTGCACTTATCAACGACATACTTGCAGTTGCCGAAAATGATGTATACAATTACGTTTCCGATAACAACATTAATTTCACCGATAAGTCGAATCTACTGTTTGAACAATTCTATGTAAACTGATTGGAGTTTTAAAATGCCCCCTATCAACCAAAGTGCTGTGTTCTGTTTTTCTATAATTTTAAGCTATTTCGGAATAGCAGTTACTGATACTCTTACAGAGCCACTACGCAGCTGTTCGCAGGACGATGTGGATATGCAGCTGATCAAATGCGCAGCAAAACAGAAGTTAAAATCTAAGCTTCTTATCAAGAAAGACAAACAGCTGAAAAACATAAACTTCCCCCTCATCATGAAAGATAAGAAAAGATGCTTTTTCATTCTTATAAAGTTAAGCAATGATAAGGCAGTAATTATGAGTAACAACAATATAACGCCAGCGACACTCACTCTTGAAGATTTTTATGAAATGTGGGACGGCACTGCAATAGCGGTATATAAGAAAGGTACATCGTTATCGCATGATAACTCAGGGCTTAAATGGTTTATTCCAAGTATACTTAATTTCAAAAAAGAATTCATTGTCATTCTCATCGCAGTCCTGACCATACAGCTTTTTGGTATACTTACCCCTATAATGACACAAGTAGTGGTCGATAAGGTTATCTCTCACAATAGCATCTCTACACTGACAGCATTAGCTATAGGAATAGGGATCGTGTATATTTTTGAACTGATGATTTCTCTTGCAAAAAACCATCTATTTGCACACACTACTAACCGCATTGATGTCATACTGAATTACCGTCTTTTTAAGCATCTTTTTTCACTTCCATTAAAATACTTTGAAACCCGACGTGCTGGAGAAACGATTGCAAGAGTCAAAGAGCTGGATCATATTCGTAGTTTTCTTACAGGAACACCATTATCATCACTTGTTGATTTGGTGTTTATAGTAGTATACATTACCATTCTATATATGTATAATGTTAAGCTTGCCACAATTGTTATGATATCTGTGCTTGCATACGCTCTGTTGTCTCTCATAATCACTCCTGTTTTTAAAAGAAGATTGAAAGAAAAATTTGAAGCAGGTGCAGAATCACAATCATTCTTAGTAGAAGCTATACATGGAATCCAAACGGTAAAGGCGCTGTCTCTATCGGAAAAGCTTGAAAACAAATGGGGTGCATTACAGGCTGAATATGTTAAAACCAGCTACAAAACTAGCCTTGTATCTTCTGCTGCAGGCTCTATAGGGCAGTTTATTCAAAAGATGTTTGATCTTTTGGTGCTGACCTTTGGGGCATTGACTGTAATGTATGGTGATTTTACCGTGGGACAGCTTGTAGCATTTCGCATGCTGTCGGGACGTGTAAGCGGACCCGTTCTGAGATTAGTACAGCTTTGGCAGGAATATCAGCAGGCGACCCTCTCATCAAGTCGTATTGGCGACATCTTTAATTGCCCACCTGAACACACGCCCAATAATACTATCAGTAAGTTGCCTAAATTCGAAGGCAGTATAACCTTTGAAAACTTAAGATTCAGATATCGTCCTGATTATCCTGAAGTTATCAGAGATCTGTCGTTTTGTATCGAAAAGGGGACAGTTATCGGTATAGTTGGACGAAGCGGCTCAGGCAAGAGTACAATATCCAAGCTGCTGCAGCGTCTGTATATTCCTGAAGCGGGCAAGATTACAGTAGATGGATTCGATATTTCTATGCTTGATCCCGTTGAATATAGGAAACAAATTGGTGTTGTTCTCCAGGATAGCTTCATGTTTAACGGAACCATTGCAGAAAATATATCTATACATAAAAACTCAGTGTCGTTCGAAAAGATAATTCAAGCTGCCAAAACAGCAGGTGCGCATGACTTCATCATGGCATTACCAAACGGCTATGATACGATTATAGGCGAAAAAGGCATTGCCCTCTCGGGCGGACAAAAGCAGCGAATTGCAATCGCCAGAGCGCTTATAGGTGACCCAAGAATTCTTATTCTGGACGAAGCCACTTCTGCTCTTGATTACGAATCCGAAAACATTATCCAGAATAACTTAAAGGACATCTGTAATAACAGAACAGTAATACTTATCGCCCATAGAATGTCCACCCTGCGTGATGCTGAGAAAATCATGGTTATAGACGACGGAAAGCTCGCAGAGTATGACACACATGATAATCTTATGAAAATGAAGGGTTTGTATTACCATTTATACATACAACAAGCGGGAGGTGAAATATCCTGAATGAGAAACTCAATTATCTGATCAAGCATCATGCCAAAGCTTCGGAAAACGAACTGAGGCTTGACTTTATGCCTGACATGATAGAGATAATTAAACGTCCTGCTCCCAAAAGCAGCACGATAATCATTATACTGATCTTTTTATGCCTGATAGCTGCCATTGCGTGGTCGTTACTGGCACGTATTAACAGCGCCACCATCACACAAGGTACACTTGTCCCTGAGGGGCAGATCGTATCTGTAAAAAGCTATGAGGGGGGCTCAATTAAATCCATAAACTGCGAACTCGGCCAATATGTTGAAGCAGGAGATATATTAATAGAACTTCATAATGATGAAAGTGCTATCCAGACTGAGCTTGTTCAGAATAAAATCGCTATCCTGGAAGAGAAGAGTGCATACATATCAGACTTGATTAACGCAAAAGACAAAAATGCGTATATCAAGACTGTTCCTACCACATCTATTACAGAACAATGGAAAGAATATACCGCTCAATATATAAGCCAGCGAAACTATATAGAGCTATCGAAAAAAACTCTGGAAAATGATCTTCTGAGTTTTAAGACAACGAACGAGCCGCTCACAGATAGCTTATCGGACTCCCAAAAAGAGCTGTATCAGCTTGAATTGGACAACCTGAACTACTCTATCGAAATGGCTACGGAACAGATATCCTCATTGGATGCAGAATACAACGCTTCTATATTGACAGAATATCAGAATGCTCAATTGCAGCTAGTCGAACTACGCAATCAATGTGAGCTGCTTGAAACTGCCAGATCGCACAGTGTAATATCCTCGCCTATCAGCGGATATATTTGCGGATTGACTGTCAATTCACTCGAACAAGTTATTGGTGCAGGAGAAAATGTATTCAGTATACTGCCTGCAGATGATCGGCTCATTATGGAATGCTATATTCAAAACTCATCCATTGCTGATGTACAGATGGGGAGCATGGCTAAAATCAAACTGGATGCATACCCTTTTTCAGATTACGGCAGCATTAATGGAACGGTATGCTATATCAATCCTACAGTTATTGTGCATGAGCAGCTTGGTAAGGTGTATTATGCGAAGATTGAGATTATTACCGATGAAAAAACACCTGAATTGATTTCAGGCATGATGGGAACTGCGGAAATAAACACGGGTGAACGCACGGTGTTTGAATATTTTATGTCATCTCTTATAAATAAATCCGTTAATGCATTTAAGGAGACTTAATTTTTTACTTCTATAACTTTATTGAAAATTGAATGCATTTACGCACAATTATAGAAATAGACATACAAATTAATCAAGCACCAGCGCAATAGCCATGCATAACTATAGTCCGAACTACATATACCATATAACTAATCAATATATTATGAGATGATGATATATCATCTTAGGAGGTGGTTATATGAGCAATACAACAAAAATTGAAGTGGTGATTAATATGAAAAATCCAAATGCGCTCATTGCTATGGCGCAAATGAGTGAAAATGCCAATAACCCATATGCAACATTTTGTGAATATATAAAATATTGCATCTTCACAAATGTCTCAGATAGTATTACTATTTCCGAAATTCAAGCAAAAGTTGGTGAATCATTCGGAATTAACATTCCATTAAATATCATATCACAATGTATCATTTATATTGAGAAAGAGGGAATAATTAGTAAGAACAAATATTTAATTAGGCGAATTGGAACTTATGATACCAACGAATTTGATCAGAAGAAAGACTTATATCTAAGCACAGAAGACAAAATCATTAATGCACTTATTGAATATGCCCAAAAATATAATCGACTATGGAGTTATGAATATGCTAGAAAATTGTTGATTACTGTACTAGATTTAAACGGCATTGCTTATGATATATTTATGAAAGGCACCATAGAAGATTCTCCTGATCTGTTATTCGAAGAAGATACTAACGATGTTGAATCAGATGATTCAGTAATAACAAATGATGATTTTGACACTGATAGATCCGAATCCACTATGTTTCGGGACAGTTATTTTGTTGGCAAATTCATTCAAAAAACGCTTGAGCAGGATTCGGTTCAGCGTCAATATCTCATAAATGTTTGTACTGGATTGATGATATGTGCTGGCGCCTATCAGCTACCAACTTTGAATGGAACATGTATATTGCCACAAATCAAAGGTACTACTTTTTATTTTGACACCAGATTACTACTACGATATATAGGTTGCGCTGGAAAGGCAGCCGTAGAAGCTACACACGAACTTGTGACACTAATTCAAGACGCAGACGGAATAATTGCATATTATCCGCATACATTGTGCGAGATGGAGGATGCATTCGATGATGCAATTCGAAGCCTGAGACTCAACAATAATACTATCAGAGATAATGAAATGAGAATTTATTGTGGATCAATTCGAAATAACATTGCAATATTAAAAGTAAAAAAAGCAAATCTACAATCTGAACTATTGAATGCAAAAATATATCCTAGACAACTAGAGAATCACGACGAAAATGAAAGAATTAGATACGGTTTTCCATATGACGATCTATATAATTACATGAAAGAGCATCTTACTTGGGAAGAACGCACTATTAAGAATGATGCTATGTCAATATGGGAAACACATATGTGTCGTCAAGGTAATTATCAAGAATACTGTGGTACAAAAAATCATTTATGTGTTTTTGTCACCAGTAATACTCGCCTTATTAAAACAGCTTTAAACTATCGCAATGAACGTCCTAACATACAAAGCATCAACGGATGGAAATACAACAGGCTCCCAGTTATTAATGATGTTAGACTTACTTGCCGTCTGTGGTCTCCTTCAACTCAGAAAGACAGGATTGCACTTTTGCACTTAACAGCAAACGCTGTAGCTGCACAACAACCCACACAATGCTATCTAAATCGCATACGTCAATTAGTTGTTGACTTTGAAAAACAAGCGCCTGAATATTCAGGTATATGCCTTCCCTCTTATTTCGACGACAATATAACTGAAGCCATTCTTGAAAAGACACTTGGTGATGAAGAACGCTTAGATATAGGTACTTTTGCAAGCACTATCGAAGAAATCGCTATTTTAAAAGCTAAAGAACAAGAAGAAAAAACTCTACAAATTTCACAAGAGCTTGTTGCAACACAAAAAATGCTTGAAAAGAAAAAACATGATATCATTGAAGGAGCAGTGAAATCCAATAAACTCGATTGGTGGTGGTCATTTATTTTGCGATTACTATTAATATGGTCAATACCTATTTCAATCATATTCACCGGCATAGCAGCTATTGTCTCGTATGCATGTAACAATTGGCATCTTATGTGGATTATTAGTGTCCCTATACTTTTGCGAATAATCGAACACTCAACCTCCTCACAATTCATAGTTAAACGACTATTGAAATATATTTTACCCATAGCAAAACAACGGTATATTAACAAGATAGTGGACAATTTAAGACCAGTAGAAATTGAATATAAAAAAGAAATAATTAATCTATCACTTAGTCAAAATGATTTATTATTAAGGTGTGATAGTATCCTAGAAGATAACTAATACTACACAATTGGCATATATCTTTATAAAATAGTTGTGCATATTCTTGTGATTATACTGAAGCACAAGGCACATACAGAGCAGATTTCTTTTTCTACATTATTGACGCATTCTAATCGAATGCGTCAATAATGTAGAAAATAGATGTAGTTATTAAGCAGCATCTTACCAAATGTCAAAAACAATTTATTAACTATCTTGAATATAGTGTCACCTACCACCTCCTCAGCAACTTTTTCAGAACACCGACATTATGTTCGCTCACAACAAATGAATTGTTAAAGAGGGAGCTTCAACGATGAAGGCGTTGTTACTTGATATAAAACTAAAAATTTATATATGATAAACATGTGATAATTCCAAAGCTATCCTCAACAAAAATGAGTTCGCTTATTAACGTATTTGCTCCACCACGACCACGTGACACGGTAGATTTGATACAATTTGCCGTTTGTCACTTTTTACCATTCGAGCAAATGGCTCAACCAAGCCATTTGCTGAACATCAACCATAAAATGCCACAGCATCAAAGCTGTGGCATTTTTGTGCTATTTAAAGCCAACTGAACCATGGACGATGAGGGTGATTGCTGAATTTTTAGAGCAATCGTTAAATAATGGGTAATCGTTAAAAAGTGGGGGTAATCGTTAAAAAATCACAGAAACAATCGTTAAAAAGTCGGATAATCATTACACATTACCGGCAAGCCCGCAAAGAACAACGGCGAATATGAAGCTTTTGTCATAACAGACCATCATGATGCAATCATACAAAAGTCAAGCGTGCAAAAATAACATTCAGTGATACAGCCGTACACCCCTTAATCTGAATTTTCACCCCCTTTGGCGGATTTGCACCCCACTTTTGAAAATTTGCACCCCCTTTTCGGAAAAAATCTGCACCCCCTAAACATGAATTAGGGCAAATTGTATCAAATCTACTGTTCTTTGCCAATACTGATACCGTAGTTGATACAATCAGCTACGGTATTTTTGTTTTATAAGCTGTTTGCCTATAGGGAGTTCCTATAGGCTTTTTTAAATTTTATTAAAAAAATCTCGCAAAACAGCAAAATGGTTCAAAAAACTTGGCTATTGTGACGTTATAATAAGGATTGTAATATAACGGTGAAAGAAGGAGGAAATGCCTATGACAGATTACGGAAAGATACTTAACACTGAAGCGCTGGACAGAATAAAGCTGTCCGAGAAGTTACCGCCGTTCAGAAAACAGCGGCGGGGCACGGAAATATTCATCTTTGACAACAGAATAATAGTTAGTGTGTATGATGACTACTCTACCTATCCCGCTTCACGGGCAAAGAAATGGACTCTGAAGGTATACAACCGCAGAACGGGCACCATCTACGACAAGATATGTATTAACAAAGGTACATATCCCACAAGAGAGCGGGCATTGGAGGAGATGGAAAGAATCAGGGAGCGCGCAGAGGAGCTGATATTTTATCTGCTGCCTGTCGGTTTTCAATTCAGCTTTCACAAATTGCTCTGGCGTGAGGAGGACGCCGAACAGGGCCTGGCAACTGTTGAAGAACAGCGCGAAGAGGCGATAAAGCGTCTGTGGTATTATACAGGCCGCAAGCCTGCAAAGGACTTTGACATACGAAAAAAGAAGCTTGACCGTATTCAGAGGGCTGCCGTAAATACCATGCTGGAGGTTGATGATAAGGTGTTCCCTTATGCGGTAACGGATCACTCTTATCATCTGGTGGAGGTGCTTTATGTCGGGGCAGACAAAGCGGGCTGGGCAAATGAGCGGAATTCCGGACGTTTTCCTGTGTTTTGTTTCTTTGTTGACCGTCCTGAATTAAACAGATTTACGGCAGATGTAATAACGATCTCAGAGTATGATTCAATGCTGCTGCCTTAAGGCAGCAGCTGCTGTTGACACTAAGATACTTGTGTGATACAATCATTAAAGTAATAGCGGTTTCGGAATTGTATTCCGAAGCCGCAGCTACTAAAACGGAGGTGTTTATGGAAAATAAAAAGAGAGTTTTCGGTGATCCGGACACCAATAGAAAAAATTATAAGCTCACGATCAAGCGTTGCTTTAAGCTGCTGGATTATTTGAAGAGCAACACCAACAACGAACATACGATCACTCAGGCTGAGCTTCGCAGAGATGAGGAGATAAGCGGTTATCTAGGTGGCAAGGATACCTTCAATAAAATGGTGCGGACCCTCTCGATGATGCTGAATACTGACGGCAATGACAAGATAAAGCCCGAGGAGGAGTGGAGACTTATATACAAGGCGTTCAGAGAATCCTACGGCGAGAGTGACACCGAGGTGGAGATCGACACCGAGGCGGATATCGGCCCCAGCTCAGCAAGGGACATCTATTACAACCATATCTTCACCAATGATGAGATAACCGAGATAATAAATGCACTGCGTATGTCAAAGACAGCGGACAATGATACTTGCGAAAAGATCATTGAAAAGATAAAGCGTGAGCTTGTATCAAAGCACTACAAAGAGTATTCTTGCCGTCTCTACAACAGCGAATATACCGATTCCGACCTGCTTGACACCAATCTTTCACTGATACAGCAGGCGATATTGTGTCGTAATGGATGCGATTTAGTCACGGTATTTATGTGCAGCATAAGCAGGGTTGGTGTATGTCTTTCCTGAACACTGCAACCGTCCCCGCTATCCCGTATTTTGAAAGGATGTTCAACTGCGACAGCGAAAAAGAGTCTGTTGCCTATGGTGCGGTCAGCACAGAGCATTTTGTAATGTGCTCGAATTACGCTGTGGACGGCGATGAAATAACATTTCTGCACAGAATGCTGACCGAGTTTTTCCCAATACAAGCTTTTCCTGCGTGCTTGACAGCTACGACTACCGGAACGTGATCGACAACTTACTTGTGCAGCTTCACGACGAGACACTTGCACACAACGGCAGGGTTGCAAACACATACAATCTATCTGGGGATTGGGCGGGATATTCTATGTGCTACGGAAATCCAGTGGAAGATTTCAGCCCACTCTCAAAACTTACGGCGGACGAGGTTAAGTAGATAGGAAGGGAGCTTATGCCCTGCTTTGAATATAAGACGGTATAAAGCTAAAAGGCTGCTGTCATTGCAGCCTTTTGTTTGTCTTTGGCAGTTTTGGTGGTATATATGCAATCTGCCCCGCATTTAACGCGGGGCATTTCCGATCTCTATTCCGATACAAACGCTGCTGCACCGTGCTTGGATGAAGCGGACGATCAAGAGCTCGTCATCTGCGGAACAAGTAGTATATCCTATAACGTAATTTACCTTTTCTGATAAGGCCTCTCAGTGTTTTATTCGTTGCTTGTGCATAGTTTATATGTTGTTGCGAAACCTCCATATCTGAATAAACGAGCCTCTCATAATCTGATATAAAGCCAAGATGATCCGACAGATCATATGCGTCTGATATGCTGATCCTGTTTTTGTATTCGGTCAGCGTTTCCCCTGATTCGATGCAAAATCCCAGATAGCCGAGAAAACGCATATTTTCCTGAGTGATATACTTTAATTTGTCTTTGCTTTCCATTCTGCAATATTTCTTGTGAGCAACGATACGACTTATCAAACAGAACGCCAGCAGAAAAACCATAGCCGACAAGGCAGGTATCAAGATGAGCTGAATATCAATGTTCACAGGCTCTTTTTCTGTTTCGACATCAGATTCTACGGTTTCGTTTAAATCGTCCGCCGCTGTGCCGTAGTAGTCTTTGATATATCCGGGGACCTCTCCCCTGACCTCATTGCCGTCACCTACCTTCCAGCCGCTTCCGACGGAATACCCTGGCGTCGGCTCAAATGCTACCCAGCCGAAATTATCAAAATATGCTTCGGGCCAAGCGTGTGCATAGCTTTGTTTTATTGTGACATCATCTGTGAAATCGTCTTGAATACTATAACCCTGAACATATCTGCATGGCACCCCAAGCTCACGTGCCATCAATACAAAAGCAGTAGCATAATGCACGCAGTAACCTTTCCGTGATTCCAGCAGGAAATAGTCAAGATAGCTTTTTCCGTCGCAAACAGAGGATGGAAGCGCACCGCTTGCTGTGGTGTATTCGAAGTCTTTCAGGTAAGCCTCAAGCGTTTTCAGCATTTCATATCTGCCTTGTGAACTGTCACGTATTTCGGCGAGTATTTCAGTGACATCATCAGACACGCCGTCCGTGTCGCAGTAATCATCTAAAATCCTGCTGCGGTATTTTTGATACTCCTCAAATGTGTAACCGTCCTCTCCGATAAGACGTTCTGATCTGACAATGTTATCCCATTCGGAGCTTTCTATAGGCTTTGCCGAATTCAGCAAAACGAACAGCTCGGGATTATCGTCGTTCAGAAAATAGCACGATACCATATATGTATCAGCGTAGTTCATTCTGTGCCGTGCTATGATACTGCCGTTTCTGTCTGCAAATTCAGGATTACCTTCCAATACAGCCGTAACCTGCATTTTGGATGGAGCAAAAATATACCTGGTGTTGTGTATGAGGTTTGTATAACTGATCTTTGTTCTTTTGATATAGTCATACTGATATCCGGCATCGTATTTTTTTATGGCACACAAAGTTTCTAATGTATCCAGCATTCTGTCATTGCTTTTATTTTCAATATCGAATATCCATCTGTTACCATCAAACTCTCCGCTTACACAGCCGATCAGTCTTAGGTTTCTTATATTATCATCCACAGAAACGATAAGTACCTCCTGGTCATTATCGGAGATTCCTGCCGAAAACTCTCCCTCGTCCGAAAAACCTATATTTGCGTATTCTTCTGATGGACGGACAATAAATCCCGCAACCTTGTTCACAAAAACAACAGCGTTGCTATATATGCTCTTTACGATATTCCATCCGTAAGGCTCGGAAGATGCAGGGAGAAGATATACTCCGATACATAATACGATCAGCACAGGCGATAGTCTGACGATATGCTCCTTCATGCCTGTGTATCCGTCTTTTTCCCATTTTCTCTGTATCTCTTGAGCAATACAGACGCAGACCACAAAAAGTATCAAGGCGAATGCTGCTTTGTTCATCTCCCATTGAAGTATCATTCCGACGATGCAATATATGAGTAACAAGGCAGCTACACCCCGTCTGATCCATATGTATCTCCCCATGAGCAGACCGACTATTATAACGACAACGGAATAGCAGACCATCCAGCCAAGCCAGCTGTATTCAGCTATGAAAAGCTGTCTTTGCGTTTCGCCCGAAACAATAAACAACGTGATCAGAAAAACTGCGATGATACCGATACTGCGTATCCTGTTTTTCTTTTTCATGTATCGGAGCAATACAGCCCATATGCATATACCCGCACTTACGACATATCCAAGCACAGTGCCTTCCGGCATGCCCGCAAATGTGCCGCAGAAAACGACCATAAGTATGGATAACGGTATAATGTAAATAATGTCGTAGAGAGCATTCATTATCCTATATCCTCCATCAGCTTGTCATAAGGCGATATTACTATAAGCTTTGATCTGTTATGATGTGACAGATCGGGGATGTTTTTATCGTTATCGGTGACAAAGCATATTACCGTGAACAGATCGTTTTCTTCAAAAAGGCTTAACAGCTTTTCGGTCTCAATGTCCCATGATGATAATATAAAGAAGATCATTGAGCTATTAAAGATATCCGATCTCTGAATGAGTGCTTCGCGTAACAGTTGATGTATATTCCTCTTATCAAAAGCTGTATCGGACAGCATTTCATAGAATTCATCAAACTTTGCAGCATCACCTGCTGTGACTTTTATTATCCGTTCCTGATAATAATACGCTGCCGCTTCTATGCTGTTGCGGCTGAAATAGTACGAAACCGCAAGTGCGATCTCAAGGATCTTGTTTTCAACAGGGATGAATTCCAGGGCTTCGGTGCTGCTCCTGAAGGTATCCATCACTATCGCTATCTCCTGATGTCCGTTTCCTGTACGATTTCGGGTCATGAGCGTAGCCGTTCTTGCTGACTGGCTCCAGTTTATCAGTCGCTGATCGTCGCCCGAAGCATATTTGCGGCTGATCACATCAAGTTCTGTTTTGTTTTGTTCGGATTGTCTGACGGCATCTGACAGCTCTGTCTTCCCAAGTCTTTCTATCTTCAGCAGCCTCGGTTTAACGACCGCGCGGACACATTCCTTGTTCTTGTATCTTATCTTAAACAGACGGAAATAGTCCTGTATTTCGATATCCTTTATTCCGACCTCGTATTCTCCTCTGTAATGGCAGATAAGGTTGGTTTGTCGCTCTATCCTTGTATCGGGCTGCAGTTCATATTCAGGTTCGTCATCAAGCGTTGAAATAGAGGAAAAGGCCGAGAAGAATTTTACGCGTATTCCGACAAAAAGCAGCGGACATTCGTTTACGAGCGAAAAATGATATTGTACGACTTCATCAACTGTAATATATTTGTGCTCGATGTTCTGATAAATATGAAACATAATATAAACTGCCAGCAGATACAACAGAGAAAATATCGGAACAAGCGTCAAAGCCGCGAACAATCCATAGCTTACCACACCGCCCCGGATACTGATTCCAATCAGCGACAATACCCATAAGCAGATCCAGATCATGCGATTTCTTCTCATAATGCAGCCCTTTCTCCCGAGTGACGGGGTATTGCCATGTTATTATCAGAGCGGAATCTTAGCTTTGCGGATAAGACTGTTCAGGATCTCATCCTTGTTTTCCTTGGCGATCTTTGCTTCGGCTGTCAGATTAAGACGGTGTCCCAGCACCTTTGGTGCCATAGCCTTTATATCATCAGGCTTTACAAAATCTCGGTCATCAAGAAACGCCTTTGCCTGTGCTGCTTTCAGAAGTGCGAGGACCGCTCGCGGACTTGCCCCGAGAACAAATCTGTTTTCTTCCCTTGTCAGTTCCGCAATATTCCGTGCGTAACGGATAACGTTGTCTTTGATAATTACCTGAGCGACTTTGTGTTTTATATCCAGAACATCCTGAACGGAAACAACGCTTTCAACTGTTTCGGCAGCCTTGCCTGTAAGCATATTCCGAGCCATACGCAGTTCCTCTTCTTCATCAGGATAACCCAAAGACAGCAGCATCATAAATCTGTCCATCTGCGCCTCAGGCAGTTGGTACGTGCCTATGAAATCAGACGGATTCTGGGTGGCGATAACCATAAACGGCTCGGGAAGTTTGTGCTTTACGCCGCTGACAGTGGTCTGACCCTCCGCCATGGCCTCCAGTAAGCTGGCCTGCGTTTTGGGAGATGTACGGTTTATTTCATCAGCAAGAACGATCTGGTGCATCACAGCACCCTCACGATATTCAAATTCGCCTGTTTTCATGTTGAATATTTCAGTGCCCATAACATCGGTGGGAAGCGTATCGGGAGTAAACTGTATCCTTCCGAAATCGCATTCAACAGCCTTGGCAAGCGTAGAAGCCAGCGTGGTCTTACCTACGCCGGGTACGCCCTCAAGAAGGATATGACCACCCGCAAAAAGACATATCAATATGCTTTCGATTATTTCTTCCTTTCCCACAAAGTACTCGCCTATATGATTTTTCAGCTTGTTTACCATTGGTATACCACTCCTTTTTCGCAGCTACAGATCCGAAAAGTAGTTTCATAAAATAATTATATCATATATTGTAATTTATTTCAATACTGATACCGTAGTTGATACAATCAGCTACGGTATTTGTATTTTATAGGAAAACATACCTCGTAAAAAAGTACTCTTAATCTAATTTGTGAAGAGACAGAGCAGTTTGAGTATTAGTAGCATACGGTAACTTTACTTAATGCTACGGCAACTTAACAAGCTCATATTATCACGTTTCAAGACAAAAGTTAAAAGGAGAAATGTTATGGGCAAAAGCAATACATCAGTTACCACAAAAACGACAAATACTAGTGGAAAAAAGTAAAAAAGCAGCTTAATAGACTATTGCGCTTAATAGATAAATACAAAACCCTAGGTGCTGCTTTAGGTGTTATTTTAACTTGCTATTGGAATTTGCTTTGCGATCTTTTTTATCGCGGATATGGTTCAAGATTAGAAGTTGATAGTCTATATATACATAACGATAGCAGAAGTTTATTGATTTCTGTCTTAATTTTTCTGTGTGGTTTTTCATAGCTTATACTATTCTTTCGGTCTGCCATAACGCTGAGCGCTCATACAAAGCAGAACACCCTCTGCCATAGCGGCAGGGGGTGTTCGTGCGTCAACTTATTCAAGGGGTCTGGAGAGTAATCAGATCAATTCCATATCACATCGCCGAGCATAAGCTCTTTTTCCAGTGCATAGATGTCAGTGTGCTTGTTGATGGATACGAATTCTATGCCCATGATCCTTGCGAAATCACGCAGCACATCCTCCTTGATATCGAAGGATAATGTGGTGTGGTGCGCACCGCCTGCAAGTATCCAGCATTCGATTCCTGTGATAAAATCAGGAGCAGGACGCCACATAACTCTTGCCACGGGCAGGTTTGGCATGGACTGGAACGGCTTCACGCACTGAAGCTCCTGTGCTATCAGGCGCATCCTGCCGCCCATATCCACCAGCGAGATCGCCAGAGCGTCGCCCTCTCTGCCTTCGAATACGAGCCTTGCGGGCGGTTCCTTGCCACCGATGCCAAGAGGATGCACCTCGATCTTCGGCTTGTTGGAAGCCACTGTAGGGCAGACCTCCAGCATATGTGCGCCGAGTATCAGCTCCTTTGAGTAATCGTAGGTGTAGTCCTCCATGAAGGATGTCGCACCATCGGGATACATCGCTTTTATCACTGCGGTCATGCCTGCGGTCTTCCAGTCGCCCTCGCCGCCGTAGCCATAGCCCTTTGACATAAGGTGCTGTGTAGCAAGTCCGGGAAGCTGGTGCATTCCGTGAAGGTCCTCAAAGGTGTTGGTGAATGCCTTTGCGCCCTCTCTTACGAGGATGCGTTCGATGGCGATCTCCTCACACGCCTGATAACGGATGGTTTCGGTATCCTTTTCGTCGAAATCGTAAAGGCGGGCATATTCTGCCATCAGCGCGTCGATGTCTGCTGCTGTTACCTTGTTCATCTCGGCAACCAGATCGCCCACAGGCCATGTGTTGACCTGCCAGCCAAGCTTAAGCTGGGTCTCGACCTTGTCGCCCTCAGTGACAGCGACCTCACGCATATTATCACCGAAGCGCACAATCTTCAGTGTCCTGCTGAACATCGCACCCACAGCGGCACGCTGCCAGTCTGCGATACGCTTCTGTACGTTTTTGTCCTTCCAGTGACCTGCAACTATTCTCCTCTGAATGCGCAGACGAGCGCCGATAAAGCCGTGTTCACGGTCTCCGTGGGCGGACTGATGCAGGTTCATATAGTCCATATCTATCTCCTCGTTCGGGATAGACTCATTGAACTGTGTATGGAAATGCAGCCATGGCTTCTGAAGCCTTGCCAGACCGTTTATCCACATCTTTGACGGTGAAAATGTATGGCAGAATGTAATTATTCCTGCGCATTCGTCATCATAGTTTGCTTCTTTTACGATCTTTTCCACCTCGGCAGCGGTCTTGATCGTCAGCTTATACTCAACAGGGAAGGGAAGCTCCAGCTCGTTTACAATCCTGATGGAGTCCTCCTCCACCTGCCTGAGCGTTTCTTCGCCATAAAGGAACTGGGAGCCGGTTACAAACCAGAATTTCATAATTTTCTCCTTATTATGTTGCAGACATTACTGCTGCCCTTTCAACTGCGATACCTGAACGGTAAAGTTTCATGTATTCTTCAAAGCCTGCTGCATCTCCTGCGTCGGGATCCATGCAGCTGCCTGCTGCGCCTGCGAATACTCTGTCGTTGAGGTAATCTGCCAGCTTCTGTGTCCTGTCCTCTCTTGCCTGATAAGCAGCCAGCAGCGCTATGCCCCATGCACCGCCCTCGCCTGCGGAAGCCATGAGCGCAACGGGAACGCCCAGTGCCGATGCAAGGAATCTCTGACCTGTAACAGGAGATTTGAACAGACCGCCGTGGGCGTAGATCTTATCCAGAGTGACCTTTTCATCATTGAGCAGGATATCCATACCGATCTTCAGCGTAGACATACAGGAGTATATGAGACTTCTCATGAGGTTTGCCACATTGAAGCTGGAGGAGGGGTCACGCATCAGCATAGGTCTGCCCTTGGTGAAGCCTGTAACGTGTTCGCCCGAATGGTAGTTATAGCTTACAATGCCGCTGCAGTCGGCGTCGCCCTCGAGGGCAGTCGCATAGAGCATATCGTAAAGCTCGGGTTTGGAGATATCGCATCCGCACTTTTTCAACAGTTCAGCAAAGAGTTTTATCCAGCTATCGAGATCGGTAGTGCAGTTGTTGCAATGCACCATTGCAACGGGG
>JAZSGG010000143.1:0-10826 GCA_045532595.1 Oscillospiraceae bacterium
TACGCTTTCCGTGGCGGCAATCCGAAGATAATGTCGCAGCTGTGCGACCCCGAGGGCGGCTCGAAGCACACGCCGCTGCCACTGAACAAGAACTTCCGCAGCCGCAAGGATGTGCTGGACACCGTGAACGCCATGTTCACAGGCGTTATGACGCAGAAATACGGCGATGTGAAATACGATGAGACCACCGCCCTCGTGGCAGGTGCGGAATACCCTGTGGACGGCACGGACTACACCTCAGAGCTGCATCTGCTGCACTATAACTCCGAGCCTGACAAGGTGGCAGCCGAAGCCCGCTACACCGCAGACCTTATCTGCAATATGCTGAACGACAAGTTCCCCGTAAAGGCTGAGGACGGCGGCACCCGCCCCTGTAGAAGCGGAGATTTCTGCATACTGCTGCGCTCCATGACTCACGCTGAGCAATACAAGGCGGCGCTTGCGGAATGCGGCATCGCTGTGGATTCGGGCGGCTCCGGCAACTATCTCGCATCAGAGGAGATAACTCTGATACTGAACTTCCTGAAAGTTATAGACAATCCGCTGCGTGACGAGGAGCTTTTACAGGTGCTGATGTCGCCTGTGTACATGTTCACGGCGCAGGAGCTTGCCGAGGCAAGACTGGGCATCCTCGGCATGGAGAAGCGTGAGGACATCGACTACACGCCCCTTTACGAGCGCTACAAGAACACTACCCTTTTCGGCTGCATAAGCGCCTGCGCAAGAGCCGCAGATGCCGAGGAGTTCGGCGCTTTTTCCGAGGAGCTTTCCGAGGGCGAGCTTGCACAGTTCCGCTCGCTGCGTAAGTCGGGACACCCTAAGTGCCTGCGCTTTATGGATGACCTTACAAGGTTCCGCTCCTTTATGGCGAACAGCTCCATCGAGCGCCTTATCCGCAGGATATACGACGATACGGGCTTCTTCTCCGTTATCGCCACCTACGAGCAGGGCGAGCAGCGCCTTGCAAACATCAGGCTGCTGATGAAATACGCAGCGGATTTCGAGGATAACGGCGGCGGCACGCTGAGCGATTTCCTGCGCTACACCGATAAGGTGCGTGACAGCAGCGAGAGCTTCACCGAGGCTACCCTTGCGGAAAACACATCGGGCAGCGTGCAGCTTATGACGTTCCATGCCTCAAAGGGTCTGGAGATGCCGATAGTAATACTCGGCGAACTCGGCAAGGACGCAAACAAGCGTGATATGAGCGGACCGCTGGTGTTCAACCGCAGTGCGGGAATAGGTCTGCGCTTTGTGGATATAGATCAGCGCTACCGCTACACGCCCTTCGGCTACAATGCCATAACCCTCGCAGAGCAGCAGAAGCAGAAGGGCGAGGAGCTGCGCCTGCTTTACGTTGCCATGACAAGGGCGAGAGAAAAGCTCATCATGATAGGAAAGTGCGAGGAGAGCGATATCAACAAGGCACGCACGCATATCTTTACGGATGATTTCGCCATGAGCGGCGACAGCCTGCTGGAATGGATAATGGCGTCCATGATGCGGTATGCCGACAGCCCGATACCCCTTCACTGCTCCACAGAGGAATGCGGCATCATGCTGAATGTGACTTACAGCTACGAACCGCCCTCCCTGCCGCAGATCATGGAGCAGGCAGAAGCTCAGGATATCGCAGCGGCGGACGAGGAGCTTGCCGAGCGCATTGCCGCTGCGATAACAGCGGAATACGATGCGCCTGAGGGTATCTCCGCACGCAGCCGCTACACCGTTACCGAGATAGCGCACATGATCGACGAGCTTGCCACTGCCGAAACGCAGGGCGGCACGGTGTTCATGTCAAAGCCGTCCTTCGTGCCGAGAGGTACGCTGACGGGCAAGGAAGTCGGCGACGCCTACCATCATGTGATGGAGCATTTCCCCCTGACGGAGCTTATAAACGGCAGAGTCTGCAATGCGGCTTACGCCGAGGAAAGGCTGGCTGCGCTGAAAGACCGTGGCGTTCTCGACGACGCCGAGCATAAGGCGGTGAAGCCGCAGCACATTGCGGCGTTCTTCTGCTCCCCCCTCGGACAGAGGATGCTAAAAAGCTCACGCATCGAGCGTGAATTCCCCATCTTTGCGGAGGTGCCTGCACGGGATATCTTCGTGGATGAGGGCGGCATGACCATGGTACAGGGCAGAGCCGATATGTTCTTCGTGGAGGAGGACGGGATAGTCCTCGTGGACTACAAGAGCGACACGAAGGAAAATCTTGAAAAGGAGCTGGAGGCTTACTCCCGACAGCTTTCGATATACCGCACGATACTTCCCATAATGACAGGAATAAAGGTCAAGGAGATATACATCTACTCTTTCTCCTGCGACACGGCGGTTTCAGTTTAACATGAGGTGATACTACGAAAAAGCATATTCTTTTAAGAGCGGCGGCGCTGCTGATGGCAGGTGCGGCGCTCACGGCAACGGCTGCCGCAGAGAGCGTGGGATTCAGGGATGAATCGCTGCTCGTACATGACGCAAAGGCAGCCTACGACAACAAATATACGAACATACAGTGGAATACCGAGGCGGCGGAAAACGTCGGCGCACCTGTTGTGTACAAGGACAGCGTGCTGCTGCCTGTGGGCGATATGCTGCTGCGATATTCCGAAGCGGACGGCATGAAGCTTGCCGAGATAAAGCTCCCCTCTGCGGCGGCAGCGGACTTCTCGGGCGTGATGTACGGCGATATCCTCGTTCAGCCGCTTGAAAACGGCATCTGCACGGTGGATATGACCACGGCGGAGGTTAAGACTCTGTACGAGGCTGACGGCACTGTGGACAGCGATGTGGCGGTGGCGGACGGCATCGTATATTTCTCCGTGAGGAACGCCGACGGCGAGCATTTCTGCGGCGTGAGCCTTACGGACGGCAGCCTGTATCAGGGCGCAACGGCAAAGGGTCAGGACATGACCTCTCCCACCAAACAGGGCGACAGCATAATCGTCGGCATGGGTGATGTTCTTGCTACCCACACCGAGGGCTACGGCGTGTGCGAGATTCCCGTAGGCGGCGTGATAACAGGTGCGCCCTACGCATCGGAATACGCTGTGTACTTCTCCACAGAGGGCAATGTCGTGAAGCTGCGTTTAAACTCCGACGGCACCATGGAGGAGGATACCTTAGTCACCTGTGAGACGGGTGCGGATTCCTCTGCGCCGCTGCAGCACAACAACAGGCTGTATGTCACCTCCGATAAAGGTCTGCACATAATCGACAGCATCAACATGGAGCTTATAACCACCCTGCCCGATATCGCAGGCGGCAGCGACCCTTTCCTCTGCCGTGGCAACGGCCCGAGAGTGTACACAGTTGCTCCCTACGAGGGCGGCAGATGGGCATTGTACAGCGTCTACGACCCCGGCGAGGAAGTGGAGCCGCAGACCGAGATACTCGCCATAATGGAGAACTTTGAGGGCGGCAAGGCGGCGGTCTCCGAAAACGGCACGATGTACTACCGTGACGCTCTCGGCAGGCTTTATGCGCTCACCCTTGTGGAATACAACATCGTTATGATAATCATCAGGCTGCTGATAATGGTGGCGCTCATCGCAGGCGTGTTCATCTGGATAAGGATGGTGGGCAAGCGCAGAGCGCAGAACAGATTCGGATAAGGAGCAGGCATGAAGAAGATACTTTTTATCGCAACAGGCGGCACCATCGCCTGCGGAGAGACCGAAGCGGGTCTTGCCCCCGAAGCTACGGCATCTCAGCTGCTTTCCGCACTGCCGCAGCTGAGAGAGCTGTGCGAGATAGCGGCGGTGCAGCTGTTCAATCTTGACAGCACGAATATGTCCCCCCGTGAGTGGACGGAGCTTGCTGTGGAGATACAGCGCTGCTACAGCGATTTCGACGGCTTTGTGGTGGCTCACGGCACAGATACCCTTGCATACGGTGCGGCGGCGCTCTCCTGCCTTATTCAGGGCAGCGCAAAGCCGATAGTGCTGACAGGCTCGCAGCTGCCGATGGGGGCTGATGGCTCGGATGCGCCGAGAAATCTATACGACGCTTTCCTCACCGCCTGCAGCGGTCTCTGCGGCATTGCGGTGGTGTTCGGCGGACGTGTCATTGACGGCAGATGCGCAAGAAAAGTCCACACCCGTGACCTCGACGCTTTCCGCAGCATCGGCAGAGAGTATATCGGCTTTGTGCGTGACGGCGCTGTGACTCTCTTTGAGCCGCAGGACGAGGACTCCGCTCCGATATTCTTCAACAGGATGGACACGGCGGTGGCGCTGGTGAAGCTCATTCCTGCGCTCTCCCCTGCGATACTGGAATATGCGGCGCAGAATGCGAGAGTGCTGATAATAGAGGGCTTTGGCACGGGCGGCTTCCCCGATTACGGAAGCAAGGAATTCGAGCAGAAGATAGCGGAGCTTACCCTCTGCGGCACGATAGTAATCATGACCACACAGGTGCCTGAGGGCGGCTGCGATATGTCGCTGTACGAGGTGGGTCGTGAGGCGCAGAAGCGCTACCGCATCATCGAAGCAAAGGGCATGACCACCGAGCTTGCAGTGATGAAGGCGATGTGGGCGCTCTCCTTTGCGTACAGTGCGGAGGACTTCGCCGACCTGTTTCTGAGGGAGATATGATATGAACGAAACATTAAAAACGATAAGCACACGCCACAGCTACCGTGGCTCATACAAGGCGGAAAGCGTGCCGAGAGAGCATCTCACCGCCATAATGCAGGCAGGTCTTGACGCACCCTCGGGCTGCAACAAACAGACCACATCGCTCATTGCCGTGGACGAGCCTGCGCTTCTTTCCGAGCTGCTTTCGATGATAGACCCGCCGATATGCACCACCGCTCCTGCGGTGATCTGCGTGCTTACACAGAGGATATGCGCATATCGAGACAAGTGCTTTGCGGTGCATGACTACTCCGCTGCGATACAGAACATGCTGCTGGCGATAACCTCGCTCGGCTATGAAAGCTGCTGGTATGAGGGTCACATCACGGATGAGGACAGGATATGCGACAGGCTCGCAGAGCGGCTCGGCGTACCTGAGGGGTACGACCTCGTGTGCATTCTCCCCGTGGGCAAGGCGGCGGAGGACGTGAAAGCACCGAGGAAGAAGCCTTTCGCAGAGCGTGCTTGGTTCAACGGATTCAATAAAAGTTAAAATATCGGAGGTAACAATGTTAGAGGAACTCAAAAAGAAAGTATACGAAGCGAACATGCTTCTCCCGAAGTACGGACTCATCACATTTACATGGGGCAATGTTTCGGGCATCGACCGTGAAAAGGGACTGGTGGTCATCAAGCCGTCGGGCGTTGAGTACGACGTGATGACTCCCGAGGATATGGTGGTGGTAGACCTCGCAACAGGTGAGCGTGTGGAGGGAAAGCTGAACCCCAGTTCCGATACTCCCACGCATCTTGTGCTGTACCGCAGCTTCCCGAATATCGGCGGCGTGGTGCATACCCACAGCCGCTGGGCGACGGTGTATTCCCAGTCGGGAAAGGGCATTCCTGCTCTCGGCACCACCCATGCGGACTATTTCTACGGCGAGATACCCTGCACCCGCAAGATGACTCCCGAGGAGATAGGCGGCGCTTACGAGCATGAGACGGGAAACGTCATAGTGGAGACATTTAACGGCAAGCCTGCCGACGATATCCCCGCTGTTCTCGTACACAGCCACGGCCCCTTCACCTGGGGAACAGACCCCCACAACGCCGTTCACAATGCGGTGGTGCTGGAGGAGCTTGCTTTTATGGCATGGCACAATCAGATGATGGATCCTGCTATCCCCCCCATGCAGCAGGAGCTGATGGACAAGCACTATCTCAGAAAGCACGGCGCTAACGCCTATTACGGACAGAAATGAGGTAACGACATGGATATTACACTGAAAAACGGCGAGGTCTCCGCTAAGATCATTTCAAAGGGCGCAGAGCTTAAGTCTCTCATCGTGAACGGCAGAGAGCTTATGTGGCGTGCAGACCCCACATTCTGGGGCAAGACATCTCCCCTGCTTTTCCCCATGATAGGCACGCTGAAGGACGGCAAGACCCTGATAAACGGCGAGGAATACCGCATCACAAAGCACGGCTTCGCAAGGGATATGGAGCTTACCCCCGAGGACATCAGCCCCAACAGCGCAATGTTCTCATTGGAGCAGAACGACACAACAAAGGCGATGTTCCCGTTTGATTTCCGCTTCACTGTGCGCTACACCATCAAGGCGGACGGACTCACCGTGACATACCGTGTGCGCAACAACAGCGAAAAGCCCATGCCCTTCTGCATAGGTGCGCATCCTGCTTTCGCCTGCGACGGCGATATGACGGACTACCGCCTCGAGTTCCCGAAGCTTGAGACCGCCGCCGTACCGAACTACAATCTCACAACAGGTCTGCACGAGGAGAACGTGCGCCGTCCGCTCATGAATGACGAGACAGTTCTCCCCCTCACCCACGAGATGTTCTACGAGGATGTGTGCTACTTCGACAAGCTACGCTCCCGCTCGGTACAGCTTCTTAACAAGGAAAACAAGGGCGTGCGTGTGGACTTCCCCGATTTCACCAGCCTCGGCGTGTGGCAGGCTAAGGACGCTCCGTTCCTCTGCATCGAGCCCTGGTGCGGCTCCGCAGACTTCGACGACTGCACAGGCGTTTTCGCCGAAAAGAGGGGCATCGAGATACTCCCCCCCGATGCGGAAAAAGCATTCACCTACTCCATCACGGCGGTATGAAAAAAGTTAGGAGTTAGGAGTTAGGAGTGAGGAGTTATGGTGTCCCCTTCGGGGACAGATCAAAAAACGGCTGCGCCGTAACGTCGATCAAGGTTGCGGCGTAGCCGCTATTATGATAAGTCGGCTTTAGCCGACACAACAACTCCTAACTCCTAACTCCTCACTCCTAACTAAAAGAAAGGACTTATTATGACTGCAATAATCTACGAATCAAACACGGGCTTTACCGAGCGCTATGCCAAGATACTCTCCGACAAGACAGGCGTGCCTGCGTATTCCCTTTCCGAGGCGAAAAAGCAGGTGGCAAAGAGCGAGGAGGTCGTGTTCCTCGGCTGGGTGTTCGCAAACAAGATAAGCGGCTTCGACAAGGCGAGAAAGCTGTGGAACGTGGCGGCGGTGGGCGCCGTTGGCATGAACCCCCGCTCCGATGAGAACACTAAGATAGTGAAAGAGGCAAACAAGCCCGAGTGTCCGCTGTTCTATATGTGGGGCGGACTGGACAACAGCAAATTAAAGGGCATGAACAAGCTGATGCTGGGTCTCGTGCGTGACTCCCTCATCAAGGAGAACAAGCCCGAATACGCCGACGCCATCAAGGTGTTCAAGGAGGGCGGCGATTTCGTCTCCGAGGAGTACCTCACCGAGCTTATCGCTTTCATGCTGATGAAACAGTGATAAAAACATCCCCGTGGAATGGTCTACGGGGATGTTTTATATTTGTCGCTGCGCTCAAATTCAGTTAGGAGTTAGGAGTTAGGAGTGTATGTGAGGCTTCGCCGCTGATTTCAATGTGCTGATTGATTGTAAAGTGCGTTCAGACAGCGGTTTAGAGCAACGTTACGGCGTTGCCGTTTCTAAATCTGTCAGCGTTAGCCTGTTTGGGCGTTCGTTCGCAGAACGAACGTAGCGTAGACGGCTACGCCGTCAATGCGCTCACTCCTCACTCCTAACTCCTCACTTAATTTGCCGGGCTTCGCTCGGCAAATTCATGTCTTTACTCTTGAAAGCAATGTTATTACCGCGCATCCTGCTGCGGCGCCTACTATTCCCTGCACCGCATTCATCGGCAGAGCCGCTGCTGCGCCTGCGAAGCCGTAGCCCATCACCGCTGCGTCATAGATGTAGTAGCCGAGCATCATCCACAGCTCCGCTGCGGCGGCTGCGACGGCGTGGCAGAGCAGCTTAGGGGCGCTCTCCCTGCGGCACAGCAAGCGGTATATCACCGCCGCAAGCACCGCTATCACGCCCTTTATCACGAACGTTGCGGGTGCATACACCGCATAGCCTGTGATGATATCCGCCATCGCCGAGCCTATCGCACCTGCGGCAAAGCCGTATATCGGGCCGAGAGTCCATGCCCCGATAAGGATGAAGCAGTCCCCGAAATTGAGAAAGCCGCCTATCGGTGAGGGGATCTGTATAACCATAGTGGCTACGCATATCAGCGCTGCGAACATCGCAGCCATGCACAGCCTTGTGATGTTGTTCTTTTTCATGTCTGTTACCTCTTTCTGCTGTTGTAGATATATTTTAACGCTAAACTGGTCATATCTCAATATTCAGTTTGCGATTATTTGATAAGACCAGTTTATTTCTCAGACGTGAAATATTGACAAAAAGGCTGGGTTGGTATATACTATATAACAAAGTAAAACCAATGGCATTTCTGCGAAAGGCGGCAGCATGGAACACAGCACGAATATGGGTCTCACCTCGCAGCAGGCGGCGGAGCGCATACGGCTCGGCGACTGCAACGGCAGCTTCTCGGTAAAGACCCGAAGCATCCCTCGGATAATCCGTGACAATATATTCACCCTGTTCAATCTCGTGAATGCGATACTGGCGCTGCTGGTGGCGCTGACGGGCAGCTACAGGAACATGCTCTTCATGGGCGTTGTGCTGTGCAACATCGCCATAGGAATCGTGCAGGAGATACGCTCGAAGCTCGCAATAGACCGCCTCACGCTGATATCCGACCCTAAAGCACGGGTGCTGCGTGACGGCAGAGAGACCTCCGTAAACATATCAGATGTGGTGAGCGAGGACATCCTGCTGCTCAATTCGGGATGCCAGCTATGCGCCGACGCTGTGCTTGTTGAGGGCAGCTGCGAGGCGGATGAGAGCCTCCTCACAGGCGAGAGCGACCCTGTTCACAAGTGCATCGGCGACAGCCTGCTTTCGGGCAGCTTCATCGTATCGGGCAGCGGCATGGCGAAGGTCACAGCGGTGGGAGCGGCTTCCTACGCAAACAGGCTCACACAGAACGTGAAGTACGAAAAAAAGCCGCATTCCGAGATGATGCAGTCCATCAACAAGATAATCAGCTTTGTTTCGGTGTGCATTCTGCCCTTTGCACTGGTGCTTTTCTTCAAGGCGATATTCGTAACGGGTCAGGAGCTTTCCGTGGGCATCGTCAGCACGGTGGCTGCGCTCATCGGCATGATACCCGAGGGTCTTGTGCTGCTGACGAGCATTGCACTGGCGGTAAGCTCGGTGCGGCTCTCGGCAAAGAACACCCTTTGCAGGGAGCTTTACTGCATAGAGAATCTCGCCCGTGTGGACGTTCTCTGCCTTGACAAAACAGGCACCCTCACCGAGGGCAGGATGCAGGCGGAGCAGCTCATCACACTGGATGAGGGCTTTGATTGCTCCGCTGCGCTGAATGCGCTGACCTCTGCGCTTTCGGATATAAATCCCACGCTTGCTGCGATAAAGGCAGGCTACGGCGGCGGTACTGATATGGAATGCACCTCTAAGGTGGAGTTCTCCTCCGCCCGCAAGTGGAGCAGCGCCCATTTTGACGGCTACGGCACCGTGATACTCGGTGCGCCCGAAATGATCCTGGGCAAGGCTGCGTCTGCGGAGATAAGCGCAATGACAGCGCCCCTCACCGCCGAGGGAAAGCGTGTGCTTTTACTGGCGCACAGCCGTATGCAGGCAGCTGACGCTCTGCCGTCGGATATCTCGCCAAAGGCGCTGATAGTGCTTTCGGATGTGCTGAGAGCCTCTGCACCCGATACGCTCCGATACTTCTCCGATCAGGGCGTGGATATCAAGATAATCTCAGGCGACGATCCGCTCACCGTTTCGGGCGTGGCTAAGCGTGCAGGTCTTAGCGGCGCACAGAACAGCTTGGACTGCTCCGCTCTTTCCGATGAGGACATTCCTGCCGCAGCGGAGAAATACACCGTGTTCGGCAGAGTTTCGCCGCAGCAGAAGCTGCTGCTCGTGAAGGCGCTGAAGGCGGCAGGTCACAAGGTGGCAATGACGGGCGACGGCGTGAACGACGTGCCTGCGCTCAAAGAAGCGGACTGCTCCGTTGCCATGCAATCGGGCAGCGACGCCGCAAGGAACGTTTCGCAGCTTGTGCTTGTGGATTCGGATTTCTCCTCTATGCCGCTCGTTGTGGCAGAGGGCAGGCGCTGCATAAACAACATCCGCCGCTCCGCTTCGCTGTTTCTCGGAAAAACGGTGTTTTCATTCCTGCTGGCGGTGCTGTTTCTGTTCCTGCCGTTCGCATATCCGTTCCGTCCCATTCAGATGACGCTGATTAACGCCGTAGCCATCGGCATTCCCTCGTTCCTGCTTACGCTGGAGCCTGATTTCCGCCGTGTGCGGGAGGGATTTATCGGCAGCGTTCTGCGCAGAGCCTTTCCCTGCGGCATTGCGGTGACTCTCGGCATCTGCCTGCTGCTGTTGCAGGGCGGAAATTCGTCGGCGGAGCAGCTCTCCACCATGGCGGTGCTGCTTACGGGAGCGGTGTGCCTTGCCTCGCTGTATATCACCTGCCGCCCTCTCGATAAAAAGCGTGCCGTGATGCTGGCAGCGCTGTGCGGCATCTTCGCAGGCGGCTGTGCGCTGTTCCCCGAAGCGTTCTTCCTTGTGCCGCTCGGTGCGCCGCAATGGGTGACGCTTGCGATATCCGCTGCGGCGGCGCTGTTGCTGCTGGCGGTGGCGTCCGTGGCTTCACGGCGTGTTCACGAGACTCACGGCGGCAAGGATATCCCCATAATGCTGAAGCGGACTGCCACGGCGGTGGTGTTTGCACTTTCCGCAGTGTTTGCGGTGTGGTTCGGAACACTTATGGCGGACTATATCTCCCTTGCGGACGGCAACGAGCCGC
>JAZSGG010000006.1:0-7038 GCA_045532595.1 Oscillospiraceae bacterium
GCACACAGAGGCTTTTTCCCCGTTGAGGAGCTTAAGACTCTCCGCAAGATCGATTCCAGACTTCAGGGTCACCCCGTAAAGGGCAAGGTTCCCGGCGTTGATATGAGCACAGGCTCTCTCGGTCAGGGTATCTCCGCTGCATGCGGTATGGCTCTTTCCGGTAAGATCTCCAATGATACCTACAAGGTATACGCAGTTCTCGGCGATGGCGAGATCCAGGAGGGTCAGGTATGGGAGGCTGCTATGTTCGCAGCTCATTACCAGCTTGACAACCTCGTAGCAGTAGTTGACAACAACGGCCTGCAGATCGATGGTAAGATCGGCGATGTTATGTCTCCGTACCCCATTGACGAGAAGTTCGCTGCATTCGGCTGGCACGTTATCTGCATCAACGGTCATGATTTCGATGAGATCGAAAAGGCATTCAACGAGGCTGAGACCGTTCTCAACAAGCCCACAGTCATCATCCAGCGTTCCACAAAGGGCAAGGGTGTTTCCTTCATGGAGAACCAGTGCGGCTGGCACGGCAAGGCTCCCAACGCAGAGGAGTACGCAAAGGCAATGGAGGAGCTGAACGCTCACCTTGCATCTCTTGAAGCTTGATTACAACTGAAAGGAATTAGATAGATATGGAAAAGAAAGCAACCCGTGACAGCTACGGCGAAGCTCTGGTAATGCTCGCCGAGAAGCGCCCCGATCTGGTAGTTCTGGACGCTGACCTTGCTGCTGCAACAAAAACAGGTACATTCAAGGCTGCATATCCCGATCGTTTCTTCGATTGCGGTATCGCAGAGGCTAATATGATGGGCGTTGCCGCAGGTATTGCGACAACAGGCAAGCTAGTATTCGCAAGCTCCTTTGCTATGTTCGCAGCAGGCAGAGCTTTCGAGATCGTAAGAAACAGCATCGGCTATCCCCACATCAACGTTAAGATCGGCGCAACACACGCTGGTATTTCCGTTGGTGAGGACGGCGCTTCCCACCAGTGCAACGAGGATATCGCTCTCATGCGCACCATCCCCGGCATGACAGTTATCAACCCTGCAGACGATGTTGAGGCAAAGGCTGCAGTTCTGGCAATGGCTGATTATGTAGGTCCTACTTACATGAGATTCGGTCGTCTTGCTGCTCCCATCTTCAACGATCCCGCAACCTACAAGTTTGAGGTGGGTAAGGGCATCCAGCTGAAGGACGGCAAGGACATCACCATCATTGCAACAGGTCTGATGGTTGCAGAGGCTATCGAGGCCGGCAAGGCTCTCGCTGAGCAGGGCATCGACGCTCGCATCATCAACATCCACACCATCAAGCCCATCGACCGTGATATCATCATCAAGGCTGCTAAGGAAACAGGCAAGATCATCACAGTTGAGGAGCATAGCGTTATCGGCGGTCTCGGCTCTGCTGTTGCTGACGTGGTTACAGAGGAGTGTCCCGTACCCGTTATCAAGATCGGCGTGAAGGACGTATTCGGTCACAGCGGCCCCGCAGTTGATCTGCTGAAGGAGTTTGGTCTGTGCGCTGAGAATATTGTGGCTACCGCAAAGGCTGCACTCGGCAAGTAAGGCTGCCAATAAAGCATCATCTACGTCGTCAACTACCCTGCGGCAGGCACAAAGCCTAGCCGCAGGATAGTTTCCTAGTATCTGATACTTTCTTGTTCGCCTTGGATATGTACAATAATAGCAAAGGCTGTGTGGAATTCCGCACAGCCTTTAAAATTATACCGAACCTTTTTACGATTTTTCAGACTTATTAAGCGTAAATCGATTTGCAAGAGGTAAACCTATGAACGAGTATATCACAAATGAACTGATCGAAGCTACATATCTGTTCTGCGTAAAGCGCATCTCCGATACCGAAGCCGCAAAGGATCTGTCGCAGGATATTCTGTACGAAGCACTGCGGGTTATCGCAAGCGGCAAGGAGTTTGTCAGCTTTTATTCTTGGTACTGGAAAATGGCAAGAAATAAGTACGCTGACTATATTTCAAGCAAGCAGAATTCCACCTTGCCCATTGAAATGGCAGGCGGTATGGCAGCTGAAAATCCCCAGCCCATTGAAAGCATTATCGGCGCCGAGGATATCTCACAGCTTAATTTCGCTTTATCAAGGCTTGCTTCGATCTATCGTGAGATCATCATACGCTTTTACCTCAAAGAGCAGACTGTAAGACAAATCGCAAACGAGCTTGACATTCCTGAGGGAACGGTAAAGCGCCGTTTGTTTGACGCAAAGAAGAATCTGAAAGAGAGGTTTGAAAATATGAATAATATAGGAAAAACTGCTTATGCACCTGCTGATGTCAACTGGTTCGGAGGATATTCCGCAAGGAAGGCGTTCCTTCTTATGGAAAGCTCCAAAATCTGTCCTCAGGTTATGGTCATCTGCCGCAGCGAAGCAAAGACGGTAAACGAAATTGCAGACGAAATGGGAGTAGCACCTCTTTATCTTGAGGAAATAATCGAAAAAATGACAGGCACAAATCTGCTTGTTTCGCCTGCAAAGGGCAAGTATATCGCAAACCACTGCATTTTCCCCCGTCAGAAATATTTAGAAGCGAGAATTTTAGCCTGCGATATTTTTCACGATGACGGCTATGCAGAAAAGATCAACAATATTCTTTTTGGCTTAAAGGATAAAATCACAGCACTTGATTTTTATGGGAATAACTTTGATTATAGTTATCTGATGTGGCATTTATATGTTATTGCAAGTTACTCCTTCGGTAATCACGGAAAAAAACATTATACAAAGAAATACAGTATAAAGGATGAAGTAGAAAGAGAATACCGCATGACAATGGAGTACACTCTCGCTGACGAAAGCTTCGATGATTCCATGTGGGGAAAACTGAATGATCGCAGCTGGTCAAATCTTCATCAGGATTTTACCACCTCTGAATATGGAAAAATCCAGTTTGTAAATGATTTTGAAGCCGAGCCGTTTCCCAACGACAACGATGATGAAAACGACTGGCGCAGAGGACGTGACAGATGGGTTGACGGAAACAATATCGCACTCCTTGTGGCATTATCCGAAAATCCCCATAAAAAGCTTTCCGTACATGAGGAAGCCATGGCGGCAGATTTCCTCAAAAACGGCTTATTGAAGAAAGAAAATGACAGGCTTATTGTCCAGCTTCCGATCTTCAGGCGTGAAATTTACAATGAAATATGTGAGCTTGTAAGTGTTGAAATAAAGTCCCTTGCCGAAGAATATGCCGATAAGGTAGGCGCAAGTGTTGAAAAAATCCTTTTGCCATACGTTCGCAAGGATCTGATGAGCAACTTTATTCACTGGGATATGCAGTTGTTTTTCCAGCAGACGTGTTCGTTGTTTTATTACGGCTGGGACAAGGCATTGGCACAGCCTGAGGATTACTCTACATCAGCCGCAGGGCTTTATATACTCACATAATGAAAAAAGCGGAGTTTCAAAACTCCGCTTTTTGAATCATAATATTATTTTTCCAAAGTAAAAGAGATATTTACATGATAGCTGATTCCATCAGAACTGCTGATCTCAACTGCAATATTGACCCTGTACCCATCTATCCTGACCGTTTCCTGACGTCTTTCCGTGCGAACGACGGAATAATCTGTGTATTCGGTGATGTCATTTACACAGTCATTGTAATGCGTTCTTATTGTATGCCTTACTGTCAGGCTGCCTATGATGTCGGAATTTGCGTTTTTACTGTACAGATATTCTACGGGGTCAAAGTCAGCGGGAGCATCTGTTGTAGCTTCATACACTGCATCCTGAAGCGGAGTTTCTGCCATGTCGGGAATCTCATCGTACCAATCGGGGATATCGTTATCTTCGATATCAGCCGCATTATCGGTATCGGAATGATAGTTATTCGATGGGTCGAGTGCGCTGAATATATTGCGGCAGAAAGATTTCCATTTGCTTTTATCATTATTGCTCATATCATACCTCTTAAATAGATGTTGTTGATCGTGATTGATCTCAAACGCATTTTATCCGCGTCAGCTATGGTATGTCCTTTTAAAAAGCGGCGTTATCCTCTGATAACGCCGCAATTCTGTTACTTATTCTCTTCCTCACGAAGTTTTCTGAAGTTCCATGCGTCTCTGCACATCTCTTCAAGAGTCTTCTCAGCCTTCCAGCCCAGCTCCTTCTCTGCGAGGGTGGGATCTGCGTATGTAGCGGCTGCGTCGCCGGGGCGGCGTTCGCCGATGGTGTAGCCGAGGTCGATGTTGTTCACTCTCTGGAATGTATCCAGTATCTCCAGAACGGAGTAGCCGTTGCCTGTGCCGAGGTTATAAGCCAGAGCACCGTTGGAGTTTCTTGCCTTTCTGATAGCCGCAACGTGACCCTTTGCAAGATCCACAACGTGGATGTAGTCACGCACACAGGTGCCGTCGGGAGTGGGGTAGTCGTTGCCTGCAACGCTCAGAACATCACGCTTGCCGGTTGCCTTGTCAAGAACGATGGGCATGAGGTTGTTGGGGATGCCGTTGGGATCCTCACCGATCTTTCCGCTTTCGTGAGCACCTACGGGGTTGAAGTAGCGCAGCAGGATCATGCTCCACTTGTCGCTTGCGGCAGCCATCTCACGGCAGAGATTCTCGATGATGAGTTTTGTGCTGCCATAGGGATTGATAGCGCAGAGGGGGAAATCCTCCTTAACGGGAACGGATGCAGGGATGCCGTATACAGTCGCAGAGGAGCTGAAAACGAACCTTGTGCAGCCGTATTTCTTCATGCATTCAAGGATATTGAATGTACCACGCAGGTTGTTGGAGTAGTACATCAGAGGCTTCTTTACGCTCTCGGGAACGCACTTGTAGCCTGCAAAGTGGATAACAGCCTCAATATCGTTCTCAGCGAATATCTCATCCACAGCCGCCATATCCAGCATATCAGCCTCATAGAACTTGAAATCCTTGCCTGTGATCTCCTTGATGCCGTCCAGTGCCTTGGCATTGGAGTTGTAGAAGTTATCCATTACAACGATCTCTTCGCCTGCATTGAGCAGCTCCACACAGGTATGGGAGCCGATAAAGCCTGCGCCGCCTGTAACTAAAATAGCCATGATGTATGACCTCCGTTTAATAAATAATACACCTTAATTATACATCGAACAGTCGTTGTTGTCAATAAGTTTGCGAGGAAATTTTAATCGTTTTCATCCGTTTGCAGTAAGGTTTAGCGGACTATCCGTCTGCGTTATTGTTTTTTCTCCGTATTGATGATATCATATATAACAGAAGCTTCTAAGAAATAACAGGAGGAGATCATAATGAATCTTGACATAGGCAGAAAAATACGGCTCCTGCGCCTCAGCAAGGGATATACTCAGGAGCAGCTTGCGGAAAAGCTCAGTGTTACGGCGCAGTCCGTTTCAAAGTGGGAAAATGGTGTGACCGCACCAGATATCTCACTACTGCCGCAGATATCTGTAGAGCTTGGCGTAACTATTGATGAACTGTTCTCCATGACGGACGAGGCAAAGCTCACACGCATCGAAAATCTCATCGGAAGCAGCAGCGGGAACACCGTCATCCCCGAAAAGGATTTTGAGAGCTACCGTGTATTTCTCGCCGAGCATAAGAACGATACCGCATTAAAAGGACGTATTCTCACTGCGCTTGCAGGCTTGTATAATCAGCAGGCGATAAGCTATCGTATGACAGCGGCAAGGTATGCCAGAGAGGGCATCGGATTTGATCCTGATGAGAAGATGAACCACCGTCAGCTGAACCTCGCTTTGAACGGCGCAGACCGTGACTGGTATGCTTCCAATCACAGTGAGCTTATCAGCTACTACATGGATTTTGTGGAGAAGCATCCCGACAATCTGCATGCGCTTCAGCAGCTGCTGGATAATCTCATAGCAGACGGCAGGGCAGAGGATGGCGAGTACATCCTTGCAAAGCTGAAAAGCACGGATAATTCATGCCGCCCGATGATGTATGAAGCAAAGCTGCATTATCTGCGTGGGGAAGCTGTTCTTGCAGAGAAAACGCTGAACAAGATGACAGAGCGGTTTGCGCAAGACTGGCTGGCGTGGTCGTACAAGGGCGATGTGTATGCTTGTATGGCAGAATACGATAAGGCTTCCGAGTGCTGGCTGCGTTCCCACGAGCTGCAGCCTGTTCCACGCCTGATCGACGATCTGCTTGACCTCGCACACGTTGCGGTGATACAAAAGCGCTTCAGCAAGGCAGCGGAGTATTACGAAAGTACTCTTGAAGTTCTGCGTGATGACTATGCTGTTACCGATGGCGACATGGTGGAGGAGTTCAGAAGCCTTGCCGAAAAGTATTCATGCATGTAAGCAAAAAGCCACCCGAGAGCGGGTGGCTTTGCTGTTATTGAGTAACAAAATTGTGTTGTTTGCGATGCATTTAAGCTTCGTGTTGGTCGTTTTATGCAGTGGGGTTGAATTTAACGTTAACTATTGCGGAAGCGGCACCCCATACGCCGTTTACCTTTGCATACACTGCGTAACGATAGCTATTGCCTGATGTTACCGCTGCATCGATATAAGACGTATCGGTGAGATCATTGTAGTTTGCCCAACCGCTGCCGTCATTTCTGCGGATGCGGTAAAGCTCTGCGCCTGCTACCGCATCCCACTTGATAAGTACACCGCTGTTTGTAACAGTAGCAGAAACATTCTCAGCCACTGTAGATTTTACGGTTACAGTTACGATAGCGGATGCCTCGCCCCATACGCCGTTTACCTTTGCATACACTGCGTAACGATAGCTCTTGCCTGATGTTACCGCTGCATCGATATAAGACGTATCGGTGAGATCATTGTAGTTTGCCCAACCGCTGCCGTCATTCCTGCGGATGCGGTAAAGCTCTGCGCCTGCTACCGCATCCCACTCGATAAGTACACCGTTGCTTGTCGCAGTAGCAGAAACATTCTCAGCCACTGCGGGATTTACGGTTACAGTTACGATAGCGGATGCCTCGCCCCATACGCCGTTTACCTTTGCATACACTGCGTAACGATAGCTCTTGCCTGATGTTACCGCTGCATCGATATAAGACGTA
>JAZSGG010000049.1:0-19939 GCA_045532595.1 Oscillospiraceae bacterium
CGGTCAGCAGGGCTACGGCTACAACGTAGCTGAGCTTCGCAAGGAGATAGCACACATCCTTGGTCTGGATGTATCACAGAAGATCATCCTCATCGGCGCAGGCAATCTCGGCCGTGCCATCACGATGCATGTGGATTTCGAGAAATACGGCTACGAGCTGGCAGGTATCTTTGACAGCAGCATCGCCATGGAAAACATCGAGATCGCAGGCATAAAGATAATGCACACCAACCGTCTTGAGGAATTCTGCAGAAAAGAAAAGCCTTCGATGGCAGTTCTCTGCATCCCGAGGACCGGCGCAAAGGAGACTGTAGAAAAGCTCATGGAGCTTGGCATCAACGCTTTCTGGAACTTCTCCCACTATGATATCAACTATGACTTCCCCGAGGTCAAGGTTGAGAACGTGCATCTGACAGACAGCCTGATGACGCTCTCCTACGCAGCTAAGGGAACAAATGAGCCAATAAGCGAAGAGGAATAACTCTCCAACAACAAATCAAGCCACTTCTGAAAGATCATCGGAAGTGGCTTTTGATTTTTCAAATTCAGTTAGGAGTGAGCGCATTGACGGCGTAGCCGTCAACGCTACGTTCGTTCTGCGAACGAACGCCCAAACAGGCAAACGCCGACAGATTTTAAAACGGCTGCGCCGTAACGTTGCATGACATTGCGGCATAGGTGCATTTTAAAAGGGGATCAGTAGCAAACGTAATGGTTTTGCGCAGCAAAATCGCATTCCCATCAGGGGAATGCGAAATGGAGTTTGGGCCCCGCGAAAGCCGAGCATCGCCCGGCGTCGCTGGCAAATTCCGATTTATCGTTACATGATATCAAAAGATCCCGATCGTGTGACCGGGATCCTTGTTTTTATTCTGTTTTAGCGGTTTTCTTATTCTGCATCCACTTGATGACGAACAGTGTGCCGATAGTGATGGCAAGTCCGATGATGAGGCAGATGATCGCATTCTTTATGAGACTCGCAACGAAGTACATCACAAAGGAGATAACAGCCACTGTCATGGCATAAGGAAGCTGTGTGGAAACATGCTTAACATGGTCGCACTTTGCACCTGCGGAAGCCATGATGGTGGTATCGGAGATGGGCGAGCAGTGGTCGCCGCAAACCGCACCTGCCATGCAGGCGGAAATGGAGATCACCATCATAGTGGGGTCGATGCTCTCAAACAGCTCAACCACGATGGGAATAAGGATACCGAATGTACCCCAGGATGTTCCTGTGGAGAAGGAGATGAACACCGCAATAAGGAATATGATCGCAGGAAGTATCAGCTGCAGTGCCTCTGCGTGCTGAGAAACCACGTTATCAACGAACTCAGATGCGCCGAGGGCATCTGTCATATTCTTCAGCGTCCACGCCATAGTCAGGATCAGGATAGCGGGAACCATGGACTTGAAGCCTTCAGGAATGCAAGCCATGCACTCTCTGAATGAGATAACACGTCTGATAAGATATACGATTATAGTGATTATCAGAGCGATCACAGATCCGATAACAAGGCTCTTGGATGCAGAACAGTTTGCAAATGCGTTGATGAAGGTCTCGCCCTCAAAGAAGCCGCCTGTGTAGATCATACCGAATACGCAGGCAATAATCAGAACAGCCACAGGGAACACAAGATCGAACACCTTGCCCTTGCCTCTGACATTCTCAGGTACGGAATCAGTTTCGATCTCATCGCCTGCATCCTTGCCTGCGGCCGCAAGGCTCTCGTACTTCTTCATAGGGCCGAAGTCGATCTTCATAAGCACCAGACCGATCATGAATGTGATGGTAAGAAGTGCGTAGTAGTTATAAGGAATAGACTGCAGGAAAAGTGTAAAGCCATCCTCACGCTCAACGTAAGAGGTGACTGCTGCCGCCCACGAGGAAATGGGAGCGATGATGCAGATGGGCGCTGCGGTAGCGTCGATGAGATAGGAGAGCTTTGTGGCAGAGATGTTGTGCTTCTTGGCAACGGGCTTCATAACGCTGCCTACGGTGAGACAGTTGAAGTAGTCGTCCACGAAGATGAGCATACCGAGGATAATAGTGACGATCTGTGCTCCCACACGGCTCTTGATGTGGGTCTTTGCCCATTCACCGAAGGCTGCGGAGCCGCCTGCCTTGTTCATGAGACAGACGATAGTGCCGAGGATAACAAGAAAGATAAGAATGCCGACGTTTGACGAATTTGAAAGTGCGGCGGTAAAGCCGTCATCAACAAGCGTGTTCATCATGCCCTCGAGATTGAAGCCTGCCGCAAACAGCGCACCTATCAGGATGCCGACAAACAGCGAGCTGTATACCTCTTTGGTAATAAGTGCGAGGATGATCGCAACCAGCGGAGGTACCAGCGCCCAGAACGTAGCGTACATAGTTTTAGTTTCCTTTCGTAATTAAGATACTATTAGTGTAGCAAATATGTCGGTTTTTGTCAATAGAATGTAATAAATTTAGTGCTTTTGACAAGAAAAATAGAAAACGCAGGAGGGGGGCTCCTGCGTTTAAAATTAAATATGCATGTGAAATAGTTTATCTTTATTACCAAATTTGCAATCATAGTGTAAATAGTTGGATGTTTTGGGAAAATATATTGACATTTAGCTAAAGGTGATATATAATAGATTTAGATGCATTAGTGTGTATCTAAAGTACAATCGTGCAATTCGAGATATTGTTTTGCTAACAACATAATCATTTAATTGCACCGACAAACTGAATTTATGTTATTTATTTGAAAGGTAGGTAGACTATTATGTTCAAAACGATTAAGAAAATCAGTATTGTATTTCTAACAGGCGTTCTGCTTTTAGTAAGCGGTGATGTTGTTCCAGCATTTGCAGAATATGAAGAAAATTTTCTCAACGGTGAATACTATTATGATTACTTGTTTTATAGGACAGGGGTAACTAATTCCAAGTTGCATGAAATCGAAGATGAATTACATGTAGATTTGTATGAATATTTTGGTGTTGAAACACCGTCGTTGGCAGACTTTGAGGAATATCTTGAGCTAAGGGAACCATCTACTGCACCTATGCAAAATGCAAGAGCAGTTACTACTATCGATCTTAATTATAATATGCCAGAATTACAATGGAATTCACTTTTAAGAATTATCCAACCGTCAGATATTCTTGTGACCAAAGATTGTATGACTTTAGACTTGGATCATGGACATGCTGCTTTGGCTTGCGGTGATGGAATGACGGTTGAGCATCGTGGTCCAAGAAATGTTGGCATTCCTGGAGCTACTGGAGAAAGTGAACACTTAGATATGGCAGCTGTATGGAGACACTGTCAATCATGTAGATTATATGAAGTGCCAGAAATTGATGATGACGATGATACAAAAGAAAATATCGTAGATTATGCAATAGACAATTTAATTGGTTGGAACTATCTTTTGACCGCTAATATAGAAAGCGAGAGTAATTTAAACTGTGCAACTTTGGTATGGAAAGCATACGAGTCAGAAGATATTACGTTAGGACATATTTTAAGCTTTACAGTTATTCCAAGTGACTTTGTAGAATGCAATGACTTTGATATGATCTTTTCAACGGGATGGGGGCATACAGATCCAGATGTATGGGCTTAAAAAAACAACTTTCATATTATCTGCAGGCTTAATCGCACTGGCTCTGACTTCCTGCTCGGGCAAGTCGCAGAGCTTGCCAGTCCCCGATGAGAATTCGGATTATACCGCTTGTTTGTATAAGGAGTTTAATGATTTCAAAGGCGAATATCCAAAGCTCAGCAACTCTGCATTGGAATATTATGAGGTCTGCGGCGTACCGGAGGGCAGAACAGTGGAGCTTTGCTATGTGAATATAGCAGACTCCTCGGACACGATCGCCGTTAGGATAAACCCCGAGGGAGTTGAGGTATCGGATGTTGAGCTTGGTGCATCATTGTTTGGGTACTATCCTGTGGATACAGTTAAAGAGATGCTTAGCGTGGATGAGACAGAAGGTATACCCGAGCACATTGGAACGCAGCGCCCCTACAGATATACGGAATATAAAGGCACAAGCGCACTGCTTCTGAAGGATTCTCTTGTGTTTGGCACGGCAGACAACTACCGCACAGTATCGCTAGACAACAGTGTGGATGAGGCTCGTGTACACAGTATGCAGATAACCGAGGATTGCATCTATCTTTTTGAGCTGATATGGAGAGATCGAAAATCAAGCCTTGCGGTAACGAGTGTCACACTTGCCGAAGAGCCTGAGCAGAGCTATACACTTATTCCATTTGCAGATATTGGCATATCTGAATTTGAATTCAAGGGAAAAATAGAAGATGGCAACACATTCATCCATAATGGAATACTATACTTGTCGGTAGATAACTATAGTGGCACTCACTGGGTCGGTGCTTATAATCTCGAAACGAACAAGGGTGCAAATGTCGAGATCAGAGGCTACGAGGGCAAGATCTTCTGCTATGACGGAAATATCGGAATAACGACAGCAAAAGCCAATAGCACAGGATATGGCACTGATATGTCGATCAGATTCTATAAATTTGACACGGAAAAATCCGAGTTGATCGAAAACAATGAGCTTTATATCGAATATCCCAAGGATGCAAAACACATTTTCGGGCTTGACGGAAATAAGTTCTATTGCATCGGCGATAAGCTCTGCGGAGTGATGTATAATACTTCTACGGGTTTCGCTTATGCCGAAATAGATCTGAAAACCGGAAAAGTTACATCAATGATTCCATTCAGACAAACGCTTAAATACCATACTCTGGTAGGTTATACCGTACTTAGCAATGGCGTTTGTGTATCTCAGCACAATTGTGATGTTTGAATAATCTAACAAGGCATTCATATAAGTGCTAGAAACAAACAACTATAGAGGGCGGCATCCACTGTGATTGCCGCCCTTTTGGTGACACATTTTCCAATGTCACAATTTACAATTTCCACACGATTTATTTACAATCCCCTATGTCACAAAGACACACTTTCATTACAACAATGGTACACAAAAAAGAGGCATCCATAACGGATGCCGCTCTCTTATGTTCCTTTATTCAAGCCGTTTTGCGCTTACTTGAAGTATCTGTTCAGCAGACCCTCGAAAGCCTTGCCGTGTCTTGCCTCGTCCTTTGCCATCTCATGTACGGTATCGTGGATAGCGTCAAGATTCAGCTCCTTAGCACGCTTAGCGAGCATCAGCTTGCCCTCTGTCGCACCGTGCTCAGCAGCAACTCTTGCAGTGAGGTTCTCCTTTGTGGACTCGGATACTACCTCGCCCAGCAGCTCAGCGAACTTTGCAGCATGCTCAGCCTCTTCCCAGGCAGCCTTCTCGTAGTACATACCAACCTCAGGATAGCCCTCTCTGTGAGCAGCTCTTGCCATTGCAAGATACATACCAACCTCTGTGCACTCGCCCATGAAGTTTGCACGCAGACCCTCGATGATCTCAGCGTCTGTAACAGCCTTAGCAACGCCGATTCTGTGCTCATCAGCGAACACAAGCTTCTCGCTCTCTGCCATTACATTGAACTTGCTGCCGGGAACACCGCACTGAGGGCACTTCTCGGGAGCCTCGGGACCTTCGTGAACATAACCGCATACGGGACATACATACTTTGCCATAATTGTTTTCCTCCTGAAAATTTATTGATTTTAAAAATAGTAATCATTATCGTTTTCCGATGCTTGTATTATAACACAGCTTAAAAGATTTGTCAAGGGCTTTTTAAAAAAATTTTTTCAATATCAAAATATAAAATAAAGCGCATAAAAACTGTCACTAAGATACTTATTTCGACAAAAGTCACAAATTTATTGATTTCTCTTGCACTAAATGTCAAAGTGTGGTATACTGTATATACCAATATCTGCATTTATATCGGGGAGATATTTATATAATGAGATTTGATATCGATAAGATCAACATAAACAGCTCGGTTAAATACCGTATGATGTTTGCGGCAGGCGGCGTTGTTCACGCCTGTTATATAGGAATGTTTATCTGGCTAGGCATAATCCCTCTTGTAATAGTAAACGTATGCAGCGTTCTGCTGTACGCAATGGGAAGCCTTCTGAGTGTAAACAAGAAAACCGGACTGATGAAATACGGCTGGATGGTTGCATTCTACGCCGAGATAACCATACACACTCTGCTGTGCATGCTGCTCATAGGCGTGGATACAAATTTCTACCTCTATTCGCTGGCTATCATGCCTGTTGCAGTGTATGTGCTGTTTCTTTCCTGTAAGATAAAAGTATTCCTTGCTTCGGTGGGTGCGTTCGCCATAGTGGATTTTGCGGCACTGTTCATGGGCTTTTATGCAGAAATGAATAACAGCAACCTGCCTTATTATCCGCTTACCTACGATGAGGTGGAACTGTTCCGTATATTCAACGTGGTCTGTGCAGGAGTTATTCTGCTAATGTTCTCCTTCTTGTTCGCACTGGAGATACACGTTCTCCTGAAACGGCTCGAGGAAAGCAACCATCAGCTTGAATATACCGCAACACACGATGCGCTGACAGGTCTGCTTAATCGTCGCAGCCTGAGACCGCTGGCAGAAAAGCTCATTCAGGATGAGGAGCATTTCTGTGTGGTACTCGGCGATATAGATGATTTCAAAAAGGTAAATGATACCTATGGCCATGATGCGGGAGATCTCGCACTCAAGACCCTGTCTGCCATAATCCGCAGCAGCATCCACGATGGAGATATCGCCTGCCGTTGGGGTGGCGAGGAGATCCTGCTGATACTCCGTGGCAGTGATGAGGAATGCCTTGAAAGGATAAGCCGCATCCGTGAGCAGATAATCGCTTCTGAGCTTCAGCATGAGGATAACAACTTCCGCGTGACCGCAACCTTCGGCTTTGTGAGCTGCACTGAAACAGCAGGAATCGAAAAACTCGTTTCCATTGCGGACAAGCGTCTTTATGTCGGCAAGACCAACGGAAAAAATGTTATAATATCTGAATAATGTAAGGGACGGTCTGCACCGTCCCTTTTCTTAGTTGATTTTTAACCAATGATATGATACAATTATCACATGAAATATGAAAGGCGGTGCGGTGTGAAAAAGAATGCAAGGGATGTGCTGATAACAGCTACGGTAATGACTGTGGCATTTCTGATCTGTCTGTTGTTGGATCAGGTGCTGGATATAGGAATGCTCAGCTGTGCTATATTCGTGCTGGCAGTGTTCATAACCTCGCTTCTGACCGATAAGATGATATACGGTCTTGCAGCCTCGCTTACAGGTGTTCTTGCGGTAAATTACGCTTTTACATTCCCGTTTTTCAAATTTAATTTTACGATCCCCGAAAACCTTATCTCCGCACTTATTATGATAGCAGTTACAGTAATAAGCAGTATGCTCTCTGCACAGATAAGACGTCAGGAGATACTGAAGGCTGAGAGCGAGAAGGAGCGCATGCGTGCAAATCTGCTGCGTGCAGTGGGACATGACCTGCGCACACCGCTTACAACGATAGTCGGCTCCAGCTCTGCAATGCTGGAAAATCCCGATAGCTTCACCGCAGAGCAGAAGCAGAAGATGCTGCAAGGAATATGCGAGGACGCTGAATGGCTGACCCGTATGGTGGAAAATCTCCTTTCCATAACCAAACTGGACGGCGGCAATGTGAAGCTCATCACCTCCCCCACAGTGCTTGACGAGCTGATAGATTCCGTGCTGCTGAAATTCCGCAAGCGCTATAACGCATATAATGTGGATATTGATCTGCCTGAGGACATAGTCATCGTCATGGTGGATGCTATCCTGATCGAACAGGTGCTGCTTAATCTGCTGTACAATTCCGTGCAGCATGCACATGGAATGACTAAATTGCAGATCAAAGTGTTTACTATAGACAACAGAGCAGTATTTGAGGTAACAGATGACGGCTGCGGTATCCCCACCGAAAGAATGAAGGATATCTTCACAGGATACTATACAGGCTCCACTGCGCCTGCAGATACAAAGATCAATTCAGGCATAGGACTTTCTGTGTGTGCAGCTATAATCAAGGCACACGGAGGAGATATCCGTGCCGAAAACAACAAAAACGGCGGTGTAACATTCAGATTCTCGCTGGAAACGGAGGACACAGATGGCGAATAAATACAAAGTGCTTATCGTTGAGGATGAGCGCAATATCGTGGATTTCGTCACGGCTCTGCTGGAGAGCGGTGATTATCAGGTGCTGACTGCAGGCAGCTGCAAGGCAGGAGAAATGATGTTCTCATCGCATCAGCCTGATCTTGTTGTTCTGGATCTGGGATTACCCGACGCTGATGGTATCAGCCTGCTGAACTATATTCGCAAAAGCTCGGCGGTACCTGTTATCGTGCTTTCCGCACGCACGGGTGAAACAGACAAGGTCGAAGCGCTGGACAACGGCGCCAACGACTATATCACAAAGCCGTTCGGCTCTGCGGAATTCATGGCGAGAGTGCGCTCGGCACTCAGGAATGCTAGGCGTGTTTCGGGCAACGATGCCATGAACGGAGTTTTTGAGCTGGGCGGACTCACCATAAACTACGATTCCCGCCGCATCTACATAGATGGCAGCGAGATAAAGCTCACCCAGACGGAGTACAATATAGTTGCACTGCTTTCACAACACTGCGGCAAGGTGATGACCTATTCGACGATAATTGCCGCTATATGGGGCTACAACGATTTCGGCAGCAAGAAAAAGCTGCAGGTGAATATGGCGAATATCCGCAAGAAATTCGGCGCTGTTCCGGGTACGGAAGGTTATATCATCAACGAACTGGGCGTAGGCTACCGCATGAATGAAGATGCGGGAGAATGTAAAATCAGATAGCATTTTGCCACTTGTAAAATCAGACAGATTGTGATATACTGGAGATGTACACTAAAATTAAGAAGAGGTCGACATGAGCAACGTAACATACCAGTATATCAGAAGAAACCGTGACATCCAGACATATATAAACTATGCTGACGCAGCACTCAGCACCATCGGCTATACCGAGCATTCCAACGCTCATGTTGAGAAAGCCGCAGATACCGCATTTATGATACTGAACGAGCTTGGCTATGACGAACGCACCTGCGAGCTTGCACAGATCGCTGCATATATGCACGACATCGGCAATGTGATCAACCGTGTGGACCATGCACAGAGCGGCGCTGTAATGGCTTTCCGTCTGCTGGATAACATCGGCATGCCTGCAGACGAGATATCCCTGATAGTCTCCGCCATCGGCAACCACGATGAAAAGACAGCAAACCCCGTCACTCCCATTGCCGCTGCGCTCATCATTGCGGATAAATCCGATGTAAGACGTTCCCGTGTGCGCTCAAAGGACGGTCCTTTCGTTCCCAGCAGCGAGAACCTTGCCGCTGATATCCACGACCGTGTAAATTACGCCGTGGAACGCTCTAAGCTGTATTTTTCAGAGGACAAGAAGGAGCTTATCCTCGATCTTACTCTGGATCTGAAGATCTCCCCTGTCATCGAGTATTTCGAGATCTTCCTCACCCGCATGAATCTCTGCCGCAGAGCAGCAGAGACCCTCGGCGTTACTTTCGGACTTGTGATAAACAATTCCCGTATTCTGTAAACGGTTACAACGACTTCACAATAATTCCGCATAAAAAGCGGCGGTTTTGTAGATTTCGTGGAAATTCGCAAAAACCTATTGCAATTCCCGTAGTTTTATAGTATTATATAAGTAGTGCCTCGGATGGGGCATAGTATTGGATTTTTCTGTAAAAGGAGATCACTACAATGATAACATTGCACATTCTCTCAGGGTCAACAGAATATCGCTCCCGTTTTTACAGAACATTTATAGCCTAATTGTATCTATTTAGCTGTATTACAACAAATACAGCTAATTTTATTTTACGGACAAAGAAAGGACGGTCATTATGTCAGAAATAAAAAAGGTTGCCGTTATCATGGGCAGCGACAGCGATTTCCCCGTTGTAAGAAAGGCTGCTGAGGTGCTGAAGGAGTTCGGCGTTCCGTTTGAGCTGCATGTGCTTTCCGCGCACCGCTCTCCTAAGGAGGTTGCGGCTTTCGCATCCACAGCAAGAGAGAACGGCTTCGGTGTTATCATCGCTGCGGCAGGTATGGCTGCTCACCTTGCAGGTGCGGTTGCAGGCAACACCACTCTCCCCGTTATCGGTATCCCCGTTAAGGCTAAGGCTCTGGAGGGTATGGACGCCCTGCTGGCAACAGTTATGGTGCCTCCGGGAGTTCCCGTGGCTACCGTCGGCGTTGACGGCGCTGCAAACGCAGGCTACCTCGCAGTGGAGATCCTCTCTGTTGCAAACGACGAGCTTGCAGAGAAGCTCGCTGCTTTCAAGAAGAAGCAGAATGAGAAGAACCTCGAGGCAGATAAGAAGATCGCCGAGATGGCAAAAGAGATCTGATTACCATAAAACAGGAGATATAAAATGGGCGGATTTTTCGGAGCAGTTTCCAAGAACGACTGCATAATGGACGTTTTCTTCGGAACAGACTATCACTCACATTTAGGAACCAAAAGAGGCGGCATGGCTGCCTTCTCACCCGAAAAGGGCTTCCAGAGAGCCATCCACAGCATCGAGAACACCCCGTTCCGTACAAAGTTCGAGGACGACGCTGTGGGAATGCGTGGAAAGATGGCTATCGGCTGCATAAGCGATACTCATCCCCAGCCTATCATCGTGCATTCCAAGATGGGCAGATATGCAATTGCAAATATCGGCATCATCAACAACGCAGAAGAGCTTTCCAACGGTCTGCTGCAAATGGACTATGCAAGCTTTGAGACCCTTTCCAGCGGTCAGATCAACTCAAATGCGCTGGTATCCGTGCTTGTCGCACATAAGGATAACTTCGTGGACGGCATCCGTTATGCACAGCGCAAGATAGAGGGTACACTGAACCTCGCTATCATGACAGAGGACAGCATCATCCTCGCCCGTGACAGACTGGGCAGACTGCCCATCATCATCGGCAAGCGCGGCGACGGCTTCTGCTTCTCGCTGGAGCATTTTGCTTTCCAGAAGCTCGGCTACGATACATATAAGGAGCTTCGCCCCGGTGAGATCGTAAAGCTCACCGCCGATGGCTGCGAGACCCTTGCAGAGGGTTATGAGGATATGCAGATGTGTACATTCATGTGGACATATTACGGCTATCCCACCGCAGTTTATGAGGGCGTTACCGTCGAGACCATGCGCACCAGAAACGGCGAGATCATGGCTGAGATGGATATCAAAAACGGTACTCTCCCTGATGTTGACTATATCTGCGGCGTTCCCGATTCGGGCGTTCCCCACGCCATCGGCTACGCAAACCGCAGCGGCATCCCGTTTGCACGTCCGTTTGTAAAGTACACACCCACATGGCCGAGAAGCTTCATGCCCCAGAATCAGTCCATGAGAAACATGGTGGCTAAGATGAAGCTCATACCAATCCACGAGCTTATCGAGGGCAAGAAGCTGCTGTTCGTGGACGACAGCATCGTGCGTGGTACTCAGATGCGTGAAACAGTTGAGTTCCTGTACGAGAACGGTGCAAAGGAAGTGCATATGCGCTCCGCTTGTCCGCCTATCATGTACGGATGTAAGTACCTCAACTTCTCCCGTTCCAACTCCGAGATGGAGCTGATCGCAAGACAGATCATCAACGAGCGTGAGGGCGCAGAGGGCGTTAAGCACATCGCTGAATACAGCGATACAAGAACTGAGCGTGGCAGACACCTGCGTGACGAGATCTGCCGCAGACTGAAGCTCACCTCCCTTGAATTCCAGACCCTTGAGGGTACCGTAAAGGCAGTCGGACTTCCCGAGTGCAAGCTGTGCAGCTACTGCTGGACTGGCAAGGTACCGCCCGAGAGCGCTGAATTCTTACAGATGAGCATGCTGTAATCAATACGACATAACATATATAACAAAAGGAGATCACGATTATGAAGAATAGTTTTTCCGAAAGCTATAAGGCAGCGGGAGTTGACGTAACCGCAGGCTACGAGGGCGTTCGCCTTATGAAGGGCGATGTAGAGCGCACTAAGATCCCCGGCTGCATTTCAGGCATCGGCGGCTTCGGCGGTCTGTTCCAGCCCGATCTTACAGGCATGACAGAGCCTGTTCTGGTAAGCGGTACCGACGGCGTAGGCACAAAGCTGAAGATCGCTATGCTGATGGACAAGCACGACACCATCGGTATCGACGCTGTTGCAATGTGCGTTAACGACATCATCTGCTGCGGCGCTAAGCCCCTGTTCTTCCTGGATTACATCGCTATCGGCAAGAACGTTCCCGAGAAGGTTGCAGAGATCGTAAAGGGCGTAGCTGACGGCTGCGTAATGAGCGGATGCGCTCTGGTAGGCGGCGAGACCGCTGAGCATCCCGGTATGATGCCCGATGACGAGTACGATATTGCAGGCTACTCCACAGGTATCGTTGACAAGAGCAAGATCCTGAACCCCGATTCCATCAAGGCAGGCGACGCCATCATCGGTATCGCTTCCAGCGGCGTTCACTCCAACGGCTTCTCCCTCGTGAGAAAGGTGTTCGATGTTAACGAGGAGAATCTTAAGGTATACTACGATGAGCTGGGCATGACCCTTGGTGAGGCTCTGCTCACTCCCACAAGAATCTATGTAAAGCCCGTTCTGGATGTTATCAGCAAGGTAACTGTAAAGGGCGTTTCCCACATCACAGGCGGCGGCTTCTACGAGAACATTCCCCGTGTTCTGCCCGACGGCGTATCCGCTAAGATCTACAAGGACAGCTACGAGGTACCTGCTATCTTCAAGCTGATGCAGAACAAGGCAGGCATCCCCGAGCATGATATGTACAACACCTTCAACATGGGTATCGGTATGATGCTCGTAGTTGACAAGGCTGACGCTGAGAAGACCGTTGAGCTTCTCAAGGCAAACGGCGAGCAGGCTTACATCATCGGCGAGACCGTTGCAGGCGACGAGGGCGTTATCTTTGCATAATTGAATATCTCTTCGGGAGCGGACTTTCTGTCTGCCCCCGAAACGGGTATATGAGGGATATATGGGATTTTTTGATATCTTTAGAAAAAAAGCACCATCCTTAGAGAATTTCGATACCACTCCATCACAGGACATAAGGTTTGAGCTTACCGAGGATGTGCTTGATATTAACGGCAATCAACTCACCCTCCCCTGCCACAAGGATATGCTGAAACGTATTTTCGGCGAGTACACGCTTTCGATGGACAATATCGGCGGTACAGGCGTGCGATACATATATCTCTGGCATGAGCTTGGAATAATCGCATACTCAAAAAATGACGAGTGTGTGAACTGCATTTCTATCCAGTTTTATCCAAACAAAAAGAAATATGCGCCAAATGCCACAAAGAACATCTTCGGAGGAAGCGTTACGGTAGGCGGTGCAGATTGGCTGACGTTGTTTGTTGACGAAAAACAGCCCAAATTGGACGGAATGACGCTGCCGTTTAAGTTTAAGCATCATGGTAATTTTTCTTTGCTAGTTTCTGTTACCGATAAGCCTAAGGGACAGATTCGGTCGCTGGGGATAAACAAAAGAACTGAGCTGAATCTTGGAGGCTAAGCATGGGATTATTCGATCTTTTTATAAAGAACAAACCTGTTGTTGAAGAACACGACCCTGCCGAGGACTACGACAGAACGCCATCACAGAATATAACGATAAACGTTACGGAGGAGCATATCGAGATAAACGGAAAGCAGTATATGCTCCCTATTAAAATGGAGGAGCTTTTCGATATCTTCGGCGAGGCACAGAAGCACACCTTCGGAAAGATCGATATAGACTTTCTCACGAAAGAGGATAACGACTTTATAAACGAGTCCGTAAGTGAACAACGTGCGAATTTCACATGGAACGATCTTGGTCTGTACGCTTTCACAAATGAGGGCAGGTATGCAGATTGCCTGATGGCGATGCTGCGCCCGTCTACTGACGGAAGCGATCCTGAGCACTATCCACAGAATATGTTCGGCGGCACGCTGACGATAAACGGCGCACACTGGTTTGAGTTCCTGAAGCCTATAAAACCTGAATACAGCAACAGCAGCAACAAAAAAAGAAAGCTTGGCAGATACATAATTTACGGCGAATTTACTGAGCGTGAGTTCAAGGATAAAAAGCGTACCGACAAGCATTACAGCAGTATTCAGATATCAATGAATACGTGATATGACAGGAGAATGTAATGGGATTTTTCGATATCTTCAGGAAAAAGCCGAAGATCGCTCCTGATGATCTTAAAATAAACGTCATGGAGCGCTCCGCTGACATAAACGGACACTTCCTCGATATGCCCTGCGCATTAAAGGCACTCACCGATATACTGGGAAAGCCGAGAATGTTCGCAGGTCAGGGCGGGAATGTCAACGCCGTATGGGATGATCTCGGCATTTACTGCTATGTGAATCAGAACATGGAGGTATACTGCCTTGCTGCAAAGGCTCACCCGGAGGAGATCCCTGCAGGCTTCGAGCCGAAACGCTTCTTTGCAGGACAGCTCAACATCTGCGGCGAGCAGTGGGAGCAGGCGCTGAGTCTCGGCGATGACCTTGAGATAGGCAGAGAGCGCAGCATCGGAAAGCTTTCGCTCTTCGGCGCATATACCGACTTTGAAAGCGGCGACAGAAACGGTTGCAGCGGTGCTTATACAGGCATCGAAATACAGTTTCACAGATAAATAATGGAGGTCACTATGGGATTAGGTGATTTTTTCAGAAACCTTTTCGGCGGCTCTAAGCCGAAGATAAAGTCCGAGGAACTTAATATCGACCTCACACAGGACGGCATGACCATCAATGGCAGACGCATAGATATCCCCTGCCATATCGATACGCTTATCGATATATTCGGCAAGCCCTCTAAAACAGGCAAGAAGGTCCACGGCAACTACAAGTGGGACGAGCTGGGACTGCGCTGCTATACCGACAGCAACAACAAGGTGGTAAGCTGCATCGGCATCAAGACAAGGGCAGGCGAAGCCGATACAAAGCACGACCCCACAGGTATGTACAAGGGCATTCTTACCATCGAGGGTCAGCAGTGGGAGGAGTTCATGAATCAGGGCGTGGACGAGGAAGGTTTCGCACGTCAGCGTGATTTCGGTGTGTACTCGCTGTTCAGTGAGTATGCGGACTTCGAAAACGGCGATCAGAACGGCTGCAAGGGCGCTTACGTCGGCGTTGAGATAAGCATTCAGCTTTCGGGCGAACGATTTGAGCAGCTGATGAACAGCTGATATAAAGGAGCAGACATGAAAAACATTTGCGTACTGGTTTCGGGCGGCGGCACGAACCTGCAGGCTCTTATCGACGCTGAAAAGCGTGGCGAGATAAAGGGCGGCAAGATAACCTGCGTCATTGCTTCAAAGGCTGACGCTTACGCTCTTGAAAGAGCAAAGAACAACGGCATAAAGACCCGTGTGCTGGTCAGAAAGGACTACGCGGACGTGGCAGAATACAGCCGTGCAATGCGTGACGCACTCTTAGAGGAAAAGGCTGACCTCATAGTTTATGCAGGCTTCATGACCATCCTCGACGAGCAGGTGTGCGACGCCTTCCCCAACAGGATGATAAACGTTCATCCTGCGCTGATACCCAGCTTCTGTGGCAAGGGCTTCTACGGACTTCATGTACATGAGGCGGCTCTGGCAAAGGGCGTGAAGGTATCGGGCGCAACGGTGCATTTCGTGACAGCGGAATGCGACGCAGGTCCGATAATCCTGCAAAAGGCAGTTGAGGTGCAGGACGGAGATACTCCCGAAACACTTCAGCGAAGGATCATGGAACAGGCGGAATGGAAGATACTCCCCGAGGCTGTATCACTGTTCTGTCAGGATAAAATAACCGTTGAAAACGGAGTAACGAGGGTAACGATATGATTAGAAGCAACAAGATCGACATTTACGAAAGCAAGCTCTTCAACGGCACAGAGGGCGATTTCTACTCTGACATCTTCGACAAGAAGATCCACGTTGAAGCAAAGAAGCTGGAGGAGACCTACACAAGAAAGTGCATCGAGCATTATCTCGGCATGTCCGATGAGATGATAAACAAGCTGGTGAAGTACACCGCCGACTATGTTCTGGCGCTCATCGACGACTACGGCGAGGATTTCTATCCCGATGAGGAGTTCGATTTTGACGAGACAAAGCCCTGCGGCAGAGTTCTCGACTGGGTGGAGCCTGTTGTTCTCTCCGTTATCCCTGACCGTTTTCTCTCTCTTGAGGAGCTGACTCCCGCTTTCCGTCTGACACTGAAGTTCACTCCCATTGCTGATGAGGAGATCGAATGGGCAGTCAAGGACGGCGAGATCGTGTATGTCGGCGAGGCTGCAAATGTAACCCCCTGGGAGAAGGCAAGCTTTAAGAAGGGCTGGAACTTCGCTGAATAATGAACGAACATAAATTCACAGGCAAGGCGGATATTTACGATAAATACCGCCCCTCCTATCCTGATGAACTACTGGATTGGCTGTATAAGAATACTGCTGCAGAAACAGTGGCAGATATCGGCGCAGGCACAGGCAAGTTTACTGCCTGTCTTGCGAAAAAACCATGGCGCATCACTGCTGTGGAGCCTAACTCCGATATGCTGGATAAGCTTCGGATAAATCTTCCCGAGGTAAAGGCCGTACAGGCTTCCGCCGAGGATACGCAACTTACCGCAGACAGTTTTGAGCTTATTACCGTTGCTCAGGCGTTCCACTGGTTCGATAAGGAGCACTTCAAAATTGAATGTCAGCGGCTGCTGAAGGATGGTGGCAGGCTCGCCATCGTCTGGAACAAGCGCAGCAAAACAGGCTTTGAGGCAGAGCGTGATAAGATCTGCATGAAATACTGCGGCGCATTCCATTCGGGACATGTATTCACGGGTGACAGCAGATCTGACTGCGATGGCGACAGCTTTTTAAGAAACGAATATTTTACCGAGCTTGAATACTTCTGCATGGACTATTTCGTACCAATGACAAGAGAATCGTACATCGGCGATATCCTCTCCCGCTCCTATGCTCTCACCGAGGCTGATGAGAATTATGAGAATTTCCTCGCAGAGCTGAATGCAGTGTTCGACAAACATCAGAAAGACGGTCTTGTGACCGCACAATATAAATCCACCTGCTATCTGGGCAGGCTGTAAGAAAGGACAAAACTATGGATTACATCGCACTTGACAAAGAGCTTAACTCCCTCGCCTACCACGGCAGAGGCATCGTTATCGGCAAGTCTGCCGACGGCAAGAAGGCTGTAACTGCTTACTTCATCATGGGCAGAAGCGAGAACAGCCGCAACAGAGTATTCATCGAGGACGGCGAGGGCATCCGCACTCAGGCTTTCGACCCCTCCAAGATGGTTGATCCCCACCTCATCATCTACGCTCCCGTAAGAGTTCTCGGCAACAAGACCATCGTTACAAACGGCGATCAGACCGATACGATCTACGAGGGCATGGACAAGCAGATGACATTCGAGCAGAGCCTCCGCTCCCGTGAGTTCGAGGACGACAAGCCCAACTGGACACCTCGTATCAGCGGCATCATCCACCTTGAGAACAACGGCATGAACTATGCAATGTCCATCCTGAAGTCCGCTGACGGCGACGGCTCCTCCTGCCGCAGATTCACATACGCTTACAGCAACCCCATGAACGGCAAGGGCAGCTTCATCCACACCTACTCCGGCGATGAGATCACCACCGCTGAGGGCGTGCGCAGACTCCCCACATTCGAGGGCGAGCCCAAGAACGTTATCATCCCCGATATGGATATCGACAGCTTCACAGATATGCTGTGGAAGAACCTCAACGAGGATAACAAGGTATCCCTGTTCGTACGCTACATCGACATTGAAACAGGCAAGTATGAGACCCGCATCGTAAACAAGAACGTATAAGGCAGCGATAGTAGCAAATGTAGCGGTTTGCGAAAGCAAATCGTTTTTTCATAAGGGAAAACCGAAGCGGAGTTTGCAGAGTGACCGCTTGCGGTCATTCGCGCATCTGCATGCTTCTCACAGCCTTGACACACAATTATTATAAGCATATATTTTCATCGAAAGGACGTAATCACAATGAACGAACTCGAACTCAAATACGGCTGTAACCCCAATCAGAAGCCTTCCCGTATCTTTATGGAGAACGGCAAGGACCTCCCCATTGAGGTTCTGAACGGCCGCCCCGGCTACATCAACTTCATGGACGCTTTCAACGGCTGGCAGCTCGTTAAGGAGCTGAAGGCTGCTACAGGCTACCCTGCAGCTACCTCCTTCAAGCACGTTTCTCCCGCAGGTGCGGCTATCGGTCTGCCCCTGACAGAGACCCTTGCAAAGATCTACTGGGTAGACGATCTGGGCGAGCTTTCTCCCCTTGCCTGCGCTTATGCAAGAGCAAGAGGCGCTGACAGAATGTCCTCCTACGGCGACTTCATCGCACTTTCCGATGTCTGCGACGTTTCCACCGCAAAGATCATCCAGCGTGAGGTTTCCGACGGCGTTATCGCTCCCGGCTACACAGACGAAGCTCTTGAGATCCTGAAGTCCAAGAGAAAGGGTACATACAACATCATCAAGATCGACGAGAACTATGTTCCCGAGCCCCTGGAGCGTAAGCAGGTATACGGCATCACCTTTGAGCAGGGCAGAAACGAGCTTGTTATCAACGACGAGCTGTTCGCTAATATGCCCACCGCTAACAAGGTTCTTCCCGAGAGCGCAAAGCACGATCTCGCTATCGCTCTCATCACTCTGAAGTATACACAGTCCAATTCCGTTGCATACGCTTGCGGCGGTCAGGCTATCGGTATCGGCGCAGGTCAGCAGTCCCGTATCCACTGCACACGTCTGGCAGGTCAGAAGGCTGACAACTGGTATCTCCGCCAGTCTCCTCAGGTTATGAACCTGCAGTTCGTTGACGATATCCGTCGTGCAGACCGTGACAACACCATTGATCTGTACATCGGTGATGACTACATGGACGTTCTCGCAGAGGGCGAGTGGCAGAAGTGGTTCAAGGTTAAGCCTGAGGTATTCACCCGTGAAGCTAAGCGTGAGTGGCTGGATACAATGAAGGGCGTATCCCTCGGCTCCGACGCATTCTTCCCCTTCGGCGACAATATCGAGCGTGCTCACAAGAGCGGCGTAGAGTTCATTGCTCAGCCCGGTGGCTCCATCCGTGACGACAACGTTATCGAGACCTGCGATAAGTACAACATCGCAATGGCGTTCACAGGAATCAGACTGTTCCACCACTAATTTAAAGTGTCATAAGGGCGGATATAGTATCCGCCCTTATCATCATATCTGTTGTACAAGAAAAGAGGCACACAATGACGGCAATTATTATAGCATGCACGTCGATAGCTGGCGCTGGTCTGCTGACTGCACTTATCTCCGTTGCATTCTTTATTCATGCAAAGACACTGAAAGAGAAATGCACCGCACAGACAACGGGAACGGTCATCGAGCATAAATTCAACAGGACTAACGAGAGTGGAGTATCATTCACACCCATAGTGGAATTTATGGTGAACGGACGCATATACAAGGCTCGCAGATATTACAGGGGGCTTGCGGTAAAACGCATCACAAAGTCCGATATCCAGCAGCAGGAGAGCTTTTATATATCAGATAAGGATGTATTTCACCTCAATTTAGTGGGTTCGGCACACAATTACAGGATGATGGCTGAGGAAACGTGGCCTGTCGGCAGTGAGCAGACAGTGCTGTACGACCCTGCAAAACCTAAGAGAGCCTTTGTTGATAAGGTAGTCACTGTCAGTGACGTAGTGGGTATCGTGCTGCTGTGCGTAGGCGGTGTACTAATGCTGCTCGCAGGTGTGTTCTATCTGATATTCGGGTAAGATAATGCGATGAATCGGAATTTGACGAGCGAAAGCTCCTCAAATTCAATTAGGAATTAGGAATGAGGAATGAGCGCA
>JAZSGG010000021.1:0-4745 GCA_045532595.1 Oscillospiraceae bacterium
TGCAGACACCGATTCCGCCGAGACTGCGGAGTGCGTTACTACCAACTGCATAAGCGAATGCCCCAGAGGCGGCTATGAGGAGGACGGCAAGGCAGTATGCGAAAAGTATGCCGAGAAGTCGGACAGAATCATGGAGCTGCATGAGAGTGTGGAGGTAAAGGGATGACAAGAAGCGATAAAATTAAGATGCTCAATGAACACTGCGATGGTCACGAGTGCGTGGATTGTACAATAGCAAGAAACTTTGATGAGTGCAAAGCGTTTTCGAAGATGACTAACAAAGAACTTGATGCTGCCTTAAACCTTGCATATCCATACGAGTTTGATACAGTGAAGCCACCTATTGATAAACCCACCATCAAAGACAGCGGGAACCGCCGAGAATTTGATACAGGTGCTGTCCGCGACATGGCAGAGGGCAAGGGTAGAATGGACCTGCTCCCGTGGGCGGCAATAATCGAAGTGTCGAAGCACTGCGAGAACGGCGCAAAGAAGTACGGCGAGCATAATGTGGACAGGGGCATTCCTACGCATAGCCTTTGCGACAGTGCCGCACGACATCTTGCGAAGTATCTTGACGGTCAGGATGACGAGCCGCACCTGTTAGCGGCGGCATGGAATCTGCTCTGGGCGGTGCAGATGACGGTCAAGCATCCTGAGGTTGTCGATACGCCGTGGAGGGAGGGTGATACGTGATGGCTGATAACCCTAACCTGAAGCCGTGTCCGTTTTGTGGCAGGAAACCCAAGATCACAAAGAAGAACTCAATTGAACGAGGGGCGATAGGAGAAATCACCGCATTTCGTGTAACCTTTGAAATCAAATGCACCAAGTGCCACACTTCATTCTATGGCGACACTTATGTGAGCGTAAAAGAACACGATGTAATACAGGAAGGCGACGGTTACCAGATCTGTATCGACCAGTGGAATACAAGGGCGGGTGATAATAATGACTGACAATGAAATCATCAAGGCTTTTGAGATATGTTATATATCTGATGCAGACGGTGATCTCTGTGGCGATTGTTGCTTCCATGACAGTTCGCCCTGCACCTGTTCAAAAGAATTACTGAAACACGTTTTTGACCTTATCAACCGCCAAAAGGCAGAGATTGAACGACTGAAGCGTAGTTTGGATAACATGACAGATGCACTTGTTCGTACGGATGATTATTGTCGTGATTTAGAGTGCAAAGGTGGTGATTGTAATGGCTAATAAAGCTGACGTTTTACGCATCATTGCAGCTAAAAAGAAAAGGTTGAAAGATTTATCAAATCCAAGTGTTTGGGAACGGATTACCAGACACATGGAAGGCGGCGAACTGCGTGAATTTAAGCAGTCTTGTGTTGACGATGAAATAATCATCGAAATTCTGGAAAAGTCGCTGAAGGACGGTGACAACAAATGACCGAAAGAGAGCGCCTTATACAGCTCATCGGAGAGATCAGAGCCTACGAACACGGCGGAATGACGACCGTAACCGATGAGGGCATCGCTGACTATCTGCTTGCAAACGGCATTATCGTGCCGATGTGCGAGGTGGGGCGAAAGGTGTTCGTGTTTAGACACCGCCGCCATTCTTTCTATAACAGCAGCAAGGTATGGGATAGCTTATGCGATACTCTGAGCTTTACAAGGCGTATGCTGAAGCGTGGCGATGAAGTGTATATCGCCGAGAAGCCTGCCACAATGACAGACCTGAGGCGAATAGGCTCGACAGTGTTTCTGGATCATGATGAAGCGGAATATATGCTTGAACAGCTGAGGGGCGGTGAGAGTATATGCCATGGCTCATAATAACCCCACTAGTAGCTCTGGCGATCGTCGGCGTTATGTGGTGGACGGACGGGAAAGGAGATTGATATGTCAGCAACAAGATACATAAACGCATTCCGTGCGAAGTCCGCAGCCGATGACAGATGGATGTACGGAGACCTGATCAGAGGAACACATATATCCCATCCGATGGGTGCGACAACCATCAAGCCTGAGACTGTGGGGATGTATGCAGGATTTATTGACAAGCACGGGGCAAGAGTATTCGAGCATGATATATGCAGATATACTGCGATCCGTACAACGGTGGTCGGAACTGTCGTATGGGAAAGAGGCTGCTTCTGGCTCTGTGCTGATGATGAGCGAAAAGAGCCATTCTACAAAGTGGCGACTATCGGTGAGTTTGAAGTCATCGGCAACATCCACGACAACCCCGAACTCATATCAGGAAAGCAGGTGACAACATGAACGAATGGCAGGCAGAATCCATATCGACTATCACACAGCATTATCCCTTTGACCGACAGCGAGATATCCTCGTCGAGAAGTGCGCCGAAGTCACAGTAAGCACACAACGCCTGAAGATTGGCGGCTCGAACATCGCTAACTACAACAGCTTCGTAAAAGCTCTCGCAGAACTATCCGTTATGGCAGATGAACTTATCGCATACATGAACCCATCGACTATTGAGCAGGCTCGCACACGTTTTCTCGACAACCAGCTTATTCAAATCTCCCGTGAATCCGAAAGGAGCGAACATGGATAAAAAAACTTTCCGTAAATACATCCGAGAGCATCCCGAGATAATCTCCCGACTATCCGACCCAGCTCGCAAGGATGTGATCCGTATGCACTATATCGAGGGGCATAAATACGAATACATCGCCCGCACTCTCCATTATAGCGTAGAAAATATCTACGTCATCCACCGCAAAGCCCTTAAAGAAATCCTATCTATCATCGAAAGCGAGGTGTGATCCATGGCCACCAAAAAGAAAACCGACTATCTATCCGATGACGTCGAGGCACCATCCGACCGTAAGCCTAGCAAACGCTCCTGTGGCTCAGTAGAGAAAAACTGCAAAGCCTCCTCTCAACAACTCGCAGAAATCATGACAGATAATCTTCACTGGTTTAACTATGCCCCCGTAAAAACAGACGAGGAATGTGTTGACCGACTCGTCGAGTTCTTTCAATACTACGCAGATAACGGCGGTATACCTACCGTCGAGAAAATGTGCCTCGCTTTAGGCGTCGCTATTCAAAGAGTTTGGGAATGGCAGAATGGGGCTAAAGGCACTGAGCGTGCGGAAATCGTAAAAAGAGCGAAGAACCTGATAGCCTCATTTGATGCAGATTTAGCCATCCGTGGACTCATAAATCCAGTGGTCTATATCTTCCGTGGAAAGAACTACTACGGCATGAAGGATCAGCAGGAAGTATCGGTTACTCACACTGCCAGAATCGAGGATGGAATGTCGCAGGATGAGATACGCCGTCGACTATTGGAAGATAGCTCGTCGACTATCACAGAGCTGTCGACTGCCACAGAGCCAACGACTATTGAAGTCACAGCAGAGGTTGACGACTAGCCGTCGACTATCGACTATCTGTCGACTATCACACAGAAATTCACCGCCTGAGATTTTCGGGCGGTCTTTTCTTTTGGGAATGGTAGTGGTATATATTATATATAAACCCTCTTTTTTCTTTATATCTACATTATTATAATATAGGGGCTTCCCAGTTGGGGCGCAGTTGCTGACGTGTTCGGGCGGTTTGGTTTGTGTGTTCTGATATGCTTAAATCAATCAAAATTGCCGTTTTTAGTGCGCTTTATATATTGGTAGTGTTCCTTTATGCCTAAAGCAGTAAAATTGATTTTAGGGCTATTCTCGATTGAAATAGAGGTATATTTAATATCGGGTGCTTTTGCCGCTGACGGTATCGAGCGGAAACGTGCGCCCAGAGGCGCGGAAATACCCCGAAAAGCCTTGCAGCCGTTCGGGGTAGCGTTGGGATATTATCGGCGGTATCTGGTGCGCCTGCTGTGCGTTGTGGGCGTGCAGGTGCTGCGCTGGATCCAGACAACGAAAAGCCCCACCATTTAGGTGGGGCGGTTGTATTACTGTTTTGCCGCTGCAAGCGTCAAGATAATGAACGGGGAAAGCAGGATAATTAATATAATCATGCGGTCACCTCCTCGCCGTATTCCGCTGCGATCAATTCACGGTCGTATTCGTCAGGTGTTCGGGGGTATAGTGTTATAGTTCCACCGACGGGAAGCGCTTCCAGTTCTGAGAGGTTGAGCAGATAACACATGTCAGCGTAGCAGCTCCAAAGGGTGCAGCCCTCGCAAAAATTATTGATGCAGAAGCTTTCACCGATAACGTATGTGTCTATATCTTCTAGGGCGTACAGCGCATTAATTAAGGCGCTTTCTCTTTCGTAATTGTTGCCGTCGTTGATGATCGTGATTGTGTTCGTTGTGAAATCTCTTGTAACTGTCATGGCTTTATACCTCCTCGAAATATTCGCTACGCTCTGCGTTTACGGCATCTATAACGGCGCTTTCTATTGTTTTAAGCTGATGCGCAAAAGCTTTTTTAATTTGGGGATATGTGCAGGAATAACCACGGTAACCGTGATTATAAAGCATTGTGTTGATATAGCGACATATCCAATCCTTGGCGACACTCTCAGCGGTGCGGCGTTTATTAGTTATGCCCTCCCAACTGAGGCGGTCATTTATTGCGGTTACTGTTATTTCATCAACAAAATATTCAACGTTAATGTCGCCGTTGTTCATGCGGTAGCCGTCAATGATTTCACTTGTGTATGTTGTGTTTGTCATGGTGTTTTCCTCCGTAAATAAACAAGGTGCAAAGCCTTTGAAAACTGAACAAAGAACTTTACACCCTGGGATATTAACGGACGTTGCAATTATTTGTTTTCGGTTGTTTCT
>JAZSGG010000090.1:0-20922 GCA_045532595.1 Oscillospiraceae bacterium
CTTATATTGTGGCTTTATGGTATACCTTCTTACCCTTGCGGATGATTACTTCTGTATCAATTGCGATCTGAGTATTTGCGTCCTCGATAACAACATCATCAACTGCGATACCCTTGCCTGCAATGAGGTTTCTTGCCTCTCTCTTGGAGGGAGCAAGCTTTGTAGCCACCAGCAGATCGAGGATGCCGATCTTGCCGTCAACTGTCTCTACCTTTGTGGTGGGCATGTTCTCTGTGCTGCCCTTGCCGCCGAAGAGGTTCTTTGCAGCCTCGAGAGCCTTGTTTGCTTCTTCCTCGCCGTGAACCAGCTTTGTCAGCTCGTATGCAAGGATCTCCTTAGCCTTGTTCAGCTCGCTGCCCTGCCATGCGTCCATCTTCTCGATCTCCTCAAGAGGCAGGAATGTCAGCATACGGATGCACTTCATAACGTCTGCATCCGCAACGTTTCTCCAGTACTGGAAGAACTCGAAGGGGGAGGTCTTCTCGGGATCCAGCCATACAGCGCCCTTTTCGGTCTTGCCCATCTTCTTGCCCTCGGAGTTGAGCAGCAGAGTGATGGTCATTGCGTGAGCGTCCTTGCCCAGCTTCTTTCTGATAAGCTCAGTACCGCCCAGCATGTTAGCCCACTGGTCGTCGCCGCCGAACTGCATGTTGCAGCCGTAATCCTGGAACAGCTTGTAGAAGTCGTAGCTCTGCATGATCATGTAGTTGAACTCGAGGAAGGTCAGACCTCTCTCCATACGCTGCTTGTAGCACTCAAATGTCAGCATCTTGTTTACGCTGAAGCAAGCGCCAACCTCACGCAGAACATCAATGTAGTTGAGGTTCATCAGCCAGTCTGCGTTGTTTACCATGATAGCCTTGTCATCGGAGAAGTCGATGAAGCGGCTCATCTGCTTGCGGAAGCACTCGATGTTATGCTCGATGTCTTCCTTTGTGAGCATCTTTCTCATATCGGACTTACCCGAGGGATCACCGATCATACCTGTACCGCCGCCCAGAAGAGCGATGGGCTTGTTGCCTGCCATCTGCAGTCTCTTCATAAGGCAGAGCGCCATGAAGTGACCAACGTGAAGGGAATCTGCTGTGGGATCGAAGCCGATGTAGAAGGTAGCCTTACCCTCGTTTATCATCTTTCTGATCTCATCTTCGTCTGTTACCTGTGCAATAAGTCCACGGGCAACGAGTTCGTCGTAAATCTGCATTTTTGTGTTCTCCTTTATATTTATTTGTTTTTTGATGTATTTTAATGCCGCATTTCATGCGTAATTAAAAGCCTTTTATACCTCTGACGAAACCGCACAGTTTCATCATGGGCTGCTCGTCAAGCATGGCTTTGTATTTTACAGGATCTCTTGCGGGGAGATCTTCCTCCACATCAAGCTCCTGCTCGTAAGCGAAACGCTTGCCGTCAGATGTTTTTATCGTAAGCACCATAGTATAAGCTGTGTTACCATATCTTCCGCACTGCGTTTCCACGTCACAGCTGAAATAAGTTATCTCGCTCAGCGGCAGCTTCTTGCTGAGAAAGCCGTAGCGGATGTTCACATGCTCATCATCAACAGTTATCCTGCCCCTGCCGAGCTTTGCCTTGAGTATCAGCGCTGCAGCCATTACTCCCACACAGGAGATATATGCCGCAAGACCGCCCGCACTCCGCATGCTCACATGACCTCCGAACAGCATCATCAACACCAGCAGCGGAATGATGCCCATCGCCAGAAAAAGCAATCTCATGACGGGAGTTCCGTCAAAACCGCACTCGGAATGGATGTTTTCTGTTCTCTCTGCCATAGTGCCTCCTTTACAGCTTCAGCTCCATCTTTATCGTCCTCGGGGTCATACCCAGACTTTCATAGAAGCTCAGAGCCTCGGGATTTGCCGCTGCTGCGCCTAATTGGATGCAGCTGCATTCATTCTCCCTTGCCATGCGCTTTACATCTTCAAAAAGCTCTGTGCCGATGCCGTTTCTGCGAAAGCTCTCGTCCACAGCGAAATGATCTATGTAGCATATCCTTGCAGGAGTGCGGTCAACGCTGTCCCTATCGAATATCCTCACCGCTGCGTACGCCCTTATAACGCCGTTTTCCTCTGACACTATGATGCATACATCATCATCCGAGAGCAATGATTTCAATTCCAGTTCAAAATACTGTTCAAACGGCATACGGTGGCTGTCAGGAGCAATGCGCACATGATGCTCGTGCAGCTGTCTGAAGATCACTGCCAATCCCTTTATATCGCCTTTTTCGGCTTTTCTGATCGTCATAGTTGTTCCTCCATAATGTTACCTGTGGGAAACAACTCCATAAACGATGGAATTTTTCATAAATTCCACGGATATCACACCTCTCTGCGCCGCTTCAGCGGACGCTTTTATATGTAAGCAGAGCATCAAGGATACGCTCGGTGTACTTGTGACACTGCTCATAGTCGTAGTTATAAGCTATCTGCACAAAGGAATGCTCGCCGATGGGATAGATGCCCACCGCATAGCCCTGCGCACGGGTGCCTCTCTCAACATCTGCGGGATAGTACCAGCTGTAGATATACATCTCCCCCTGCAGCGTTCTGCGGCTGAGATCCTCATAGCCTGACTGTCGGAAACCAAAGGTGGCAAGCTCCTCGGCGTAGCCTGCGGGAGTCATGCTGTTATCCTCGATATACAGAGCATCCAGCACTATCTCGTTGCCGACACGGAACAGAGAACTGAGTCCCCTGCATGCAAGCAGCGTCTTACATGACTCAAAGCCCTCTTCCTCATGCATATAGTCATAGGCAACGGAATAATCTATCTCGCCAAGTATCTCTATACTGAAATGCGGAGTTACCTCAGTGCAGGTGAAAAGTCTGTTTTCGGGAGCAACATAATCGGTATCCACAGGGATATTGAAATCACCGTCGCCTGCGGGATCGTTCACCCAGGTGAGCGACTCCACCATCTTCAGCACGGTACCCTCCACTTCCTGTGACCATTCGGGATGGCTGACATTTATATACAGACTCTCACGTTCGTTCACCTGATTCACGCAGATGTACGAAGCGTCGCTGTAGCCCTCCACCTTATGCCTGAACACCGCACAGTCATTGCTGCCGCCGTTGTTCTTCACCCAGATCACCTGATATTCGGGATCCTCGCCATAGTAATCCAGCAGCTTCTGCTGCTCGTTCTCCTCGTGGCGGGCATACTGCACATATACAACGATATCGTCACGGCTGTCATTCAGGCAGACATAATACTCACCGCTGCCCGTGTAGCCGCCGCTGCGCTGATACTCCATACCGAACGGCTCATCCACCGAAAACCACAGATAGTCCTCAGAGAATATGTAGGTTCCCTCAGGCATCTCGATAGGCTCCTCTGTTTCGACCGTTTCCTCTGTAGGAACAGCCTCGGGGATATCAGGCTCTGCAAGAAGCTGTATCTCGCAGGTCTTTGCCATTTCGTATATATCCTTCTCAAAGATGTGGACAAAATCGTTCTCGATGATATAATAGAAGATCAGAACGCCCTCATCCACTGGGTACACCACATTCACAATGGTGTATTCCGCATAGGACACCTTCGCCGTGGTGATAAGATACTCAATTCCGCTGTCCGTAAGCATAGTGTGATTCTCGACCTCCGCAACGGAATTGCCGATCTCCTCCCACTTTACAAGCTCCTCCTCGACGGAATAAGGATCATAATAGAAAATATTCAGCTGCAGCTTATCGTTGTATCCGTTGGGATAATCTGCGGAAAGCTGCAAGGAGCTTATCTCACCTACATTGCCCCATCGGGGAGATTCCGCAAGCACACAATCGGCGTCATTCGGTATCATGCAGCTGAAGCTGAGCCATTCACTGTCAAAGTTTATTCTGTGCGCACCCACGCCATAATCAGGCACGGCGCTGTCAACAACGACTTCCTCGGTCGCAGGCTCTGAAGTTTCGGCATTATCTGCATCAGTAGTAGCAGAGATATCCGCAGTAACAGCTTCAGCGGTGACGTCAGGCTGTGCATCCGCAGCAGCTCTGCGGGATTCGCAGCCGCACGTCAGCACAAATATACACATAAGCAGAATATATCCGAGACGTTTCATGCCACACCTCCGTCACATCGGCAGTATGCCGTTTATCGCCATATTGTATTCCTCGATGAGCTTTGCCTTCTGCCAGTCCAAAAGGAATACCTTTGTATTATCGAGTTCATTTACGATCTCATTGGCAAGCACAGTCGCTTCGGCAGTCATACCAAGCATATGCAGGATATACAAACGCATTATCTTAGCATCCAGCTTATCCACCTTGTCGGCCTTGTAGCCAAGCGTCTGATCTGCCATCGGAAGCGCCAGTGAGAAACGTCCGCAGGCACAATGCACCATGCAGACCGCCATGCTTACAAGCATCTTCACGCTATCCCTGCCGCTCTGCAGAAGTGAAGTCACCTGTGCAGCCCTGTCCGCAAGCATCATATCCGCAAGCTGCGGCTGACCTATCCTGACAGCAGCTGCCGCATATATGTAAATGTACAGAGCGATCAGCGCAGGCTGATCCTCAGGTATAACAAGAGTGGATAAATAGGATAAGGAATCCTGCGGAAAACCGCCTTTCTCAAGCACCTCTGCATAGCCAAGCTGATCCATCGGCGACGGATCTCTGTTTATCATCCGCTCCTGCTCGTATGCCTGACGATAATACGGGCTGAAGCCATGATCGTTCAGCGCCTTGTACAGCTTAACATTTGCTTTATATGCAAACGTCGAGAGCATCGTAATAAAGAGCAGCACCACGATCGAAATTATCGCAAGCAGCACAATCATACCCACAACGCCTGCAATATCAAAACCGCCGCTCGTCATCTCCAGCACAGACACTATCACGCCAAAGCCGAGCGCTATTCCGAATATGATGCCCGAACTTTTCAACATCGAGCTGAAGCACATCAGCCAGTATCGCTTTTCAAAATTCATACCAACCATCCTTATCCGCAAAACGCCTAACAAAAAAGCCCTCCTGCACTTGGCAAGAGGGCGAATAGATCACGGTACCACCTCAGTTTACGGCATTTCTGCCGCCTCGGACAGCTGTAACGGGCTTACCCGTGCCGCACTAATCGCAAAGCTTTCGCACAGCCGCTCGGGGAGGTAATTCGCTTGCCGCTACCCTGCTGCCTCGCACCATACGGCAGCTCTCTGAAAGGAGATCACGGGGCTACTGGGTTCCCGTCAACGCTTTATGAAGATATTCTGTTACCGAAATTATAGCACATATAAAAAATAATGTCAAGAGGGCGGAATAGCACCGCCCCCATAATTATCAAAGTAAATCTGCGATATCCAGTACAAGTCTCTCGGACTTCTCCCAGCCGAGACAGGGATCGGTGATAGACTTGCCGTAGCAGCCCTCGTCCACCTTCTGAGCGCCATCCTCGATGTAGCTCTCGATCATCAGACCCTTCACCATGCTCTTGATCTCATTGGAGTGACGCATGCTATGCAGGATCTCCTTGGAGATGCGCACCTGCTCCAGATACTTCTTGCCGCTGTTCGCGTGGTTTGTATCCACGATGCAGGCAATGTTCTGCAGATTCATAGCGCTGTATGCATCATACAGGGTCTTGAGATCCTCGTAGTGGTAGTTAGGCTGGGAATGATCGTTTGCATCCTGATAGCCTCTCAGGATAGCATGGGCAAGAGGGTTACCGTCTGTGGTCACTTCCCATCCTCTGTAGATGAAGGTGTGCTTTGCCTGTGCCGCACGGATAGCGTTCAGCATGATAGAGAGCATACCACCTGTGGGATTCTTCATACCTACAGGACACTCCATGCCGCTTGCCGTCAGACGATGCTCCTGATCCTCAACGGAACGGGCGCCTACTGCAACATAGCTCAGCAGGTCGGAAAGGTAACGATAGTTGCTGGGGTACAGCATCTCATCAGCACATACGAGCTTTGTCTCAGCGATAGCACGGGCATGCAGCTTTCTTACCTGAACGATACCCTCCAGCATATCCTCGCCCTTTGTGGGATCGGGCTGGTGTACCATGCCCTTGTAGCCCTCGCCTGTTGTACGGGGCTTGTTAGTGTATATTCTGGGAACGATGATGATCTTATCCTTTACCTGCTCCTGAAGGCGTGCAAGCCTGCACACATAATCCATTACGGATTCCTCGTGATCCGCAGAACAAGGACCGATGATGAGCAGGAACTTGTCGCTCTTTCCTGTGAAAACATCAGCGATCTCCACATCACGCTTTGCCTTTGCCTGCTTAACCTCTTCGGAAAGAGGGTACATCTCCTTGACTTCCTTAGGCACGGGAAGCTTTCTGCTGAAATTCATTGACATAGTCTTATATCTCCTGTTCTTTTGATTTCAATTTCCGAGTATTAGTATAGCACTTCTTTTTTTGAGTGTCAATATCTTTTATCACTTTAAAACATAAAATCGTTAAATTTATTCATTTTGCACATACCATCCAAAGAATATTTGTGCAATTTGCAAACCGTTGTTTCAGATGAGAAAGACGATGTATTTATATCTGTAATTCGCAAAAAAATATTAAAATACGTATATTTCCTCTTGAAAACAGCAGCAAATAATGATATAATATTAAAGTATTATGCAAATTAAGCGGCGGAATATCCGCAGCGGAGAATAAAATGAAAGAAGGAAACTATCATGGCAGATACCATGCAGGGTCTGAAAAGAACACATTACTGCGGCGAGGTGACTCTCGACGCTGCCGAGGTCGTTGTAGGCGGCTTCACTCAGCGAGTAAGAGATAAGGGCAGCCTTATCTTCATCGACCTGAGAGATACAACAGGCATCGTTCAGCTCGTATTCGATGAGACTACAGAGAAGAGCGTTTTCGAAAAGGCAAAGAGCGTGCGCTCCGAGTACGTTCTGATGGCAAAGGGCAACGTGCGCGCCCGTGAGAGCGTAAACAAGGACATCAAGACAGGCGATCTGGAGATCATGGTAACAGAACTCCGTATCCTGTCCAAATCCCAGACAACTCCCTTTGAGATAGTAGATAACTGCAAGACAAACGAGGAGCTTCGTCTGAAGCACCGTTACCTCGATCTGCGCAGAAAGCCTCTGCAGGATAACCTGAAGATGCGCCATGAGGTTGCAAAGTGCGCCCGTGAATACTTCTACGAGAACCGCTTCTATGAGATCGAGACTCCTATGATGATAAAGTCCACACCCGAGGGTGCGCGTGACTACATCGTTCCCAGCCGTATCCACAACGGCAAGTTCTATGCACTTCCCCAGTCCCCCCAGATCTACAAGCAGCTGCTGATGATCTCGGGTATGGACAGATATATCCAGCTGGCACGCTGCTTCCGTGACGAGGATCTCCGTGCAGACAGACAGCCTGAGTTCACACAGATCGACCTCGAGATGTCCTTCGTTGACGTTGAGGATATCCTCGAGATGCTGGAGGGCTTTATCCAGCGCCTGTACAAGCAGGTTCTGAATGTGGATATCCCCACACCCCTGCCCAGACTGACTTATAACGAGGCTATGGAGCGCTATGGCTCCGATAAGCCCGATACACGCTTCGGAATGGAGATCACAGATATCTCCGATATCGTTAAGGGCTGCGGCTTCTCCGTATTCACGGACGCTATCGCAAACGGCGGCAGCGTTCGTGGTATCGTTGCAAAGGGCGCTGCAGATAAGCTGACAAGAAAAGAGATCGACAAGCAGGTAGAGTTCGTTCGTGGCATCGGCGCAAAGGGTCTTGCTTATGTACGTTGGGTGGACGACGCTCCCAACTGCTCCTTCGGCAAGTTTATGGGCGAGGGCGAGCTTGAGGCTATTCTGAAGGCTCTCGGCTGCGAAAAGGGCGACGTTGCTCTGATCGTTGCTGATAAGAATAAGGTAACTCTGCCCGTACTCGGCGCACTGAGACTGAAGCTCGGCAAGCAGCTGGATATCATCCCCGAGGGCTGGAACTTCCTGTGGATCACCGAGTTCCCCTTCTTCGAGTACGACGAGGAGAGCGGCGAGTGGCTGGCTATGCACCACCCCTTCACCATGCCTATGGATGAGTGCCTCGATTATCTCGAGACCGATAAGGAAAAGGTTCGTGCAAAGGCTTACGACCTTGTTCTGAACGGCGTTGAGCTGTCCAGTGGTTCTATCCGTATCACAGATTACGAGCTGCAGCAGAGAATGTTCGAGCTGCTGGGTCTCACCAAGGAAGAGATCGACGCTAAGTTCGGCTTCCTTGTGGATGCATATAAGTACGGCGCACCCCCTCACGGCGGCGCAGGCATCGGTCTTGACAGACTGGCTATGCTGATGTGCGGCTGTGATTCTCTGCGTGATGTTACCGCATTCCCGAAGGTACAGAATGCAAGCGAGCTGATGAGCGAGGCTCCCTCCATCGTTTCCGAAGAACAGCTGCAGGAGCTGGGTATCGCTATCATCGCAAAGGACGAAGAATAATGGAATTAGGAAGATTGCAGGAAGTTGATGTACGTAACCTATGGAAACATGAACAATACGACTTTTCCAACTGGTTAGCCAAAAGTGAAAACATCGAATTACTGAACAACATTATTGGGCTTACACTCGTTGATATCAACAAGGAAGTATATGTTGGCTCATATCGTTGTGATTTAGTCGCCAAAGACGAAACAAGTGGCATAAAAGTAATTATTGAAAACCAACTTGAATGTTCTGACCACAATCATCTTGGTAAAATCATCACTTATGCATCTGGACTAGATGCGAATGTCGTTGTATGGATAGTTAAAGAAGCTAGAGAAGAACACCGAAGTGCAATAGAATGGCTCAACAATAACACAAACAAAGAGCTCAGTTTTTTTCTAATTGAATTACATGCATACAAAATTGGCAATTCACTTCCTGCACCTAAATTTGAACCAATTGAAAAACCTAATGATTTTATCAAAATAACCAAAAATAACAATGGCGCAGGAGAACTGAAAAAACGAGAATCCGAAAGACTTGAATTTTGGACACTGTTCAACGAAAAAATCATATCTTGCGGAAAACCATTTAACACTCGAACAGTATCAACCGACCATTGGTATGATGTTGCTATAGGCACAAGTGAAGCCCACATCGCAATCACACTAGTTAACAAAGAGAATCATATTGGCATAGAATTGTATATTAACAACAATAAAGCCATTTATGACCGGTTGTATAACAACAAAAACCAAATTGAAGAAGATCTGCAATTCAAACTTGATTGGCAGCGACTGGACTCAAAAAAAGCCAGTCGAATCATCCATAGAATCAACGGTTTAAATTTTGATGACCATTCGAATTACGATGCGCTTATGGATGATATTATTGATAAGGTTATCCGTATGAGAAAAGTATTTAAAAGCTATATTTAATATCAATATTCAATTATGCGGCAGAACATTCTCTGCCGCATGATTAAATTTAATAAAAGGATGGTGTAGTCATGGACAAACAGGAATACAAGGATACCGCCGCTATGGTAGCAAACGGAGATATGAAAGCCTTCTCCAGGTTATACGAGACCATCTATCGTGAAATGTACTACACCGCTTACTATTCTCTCGACAACGAGGGAGACACGGTGCGCATCATAACCGAGACCGTGCGCAGCGCATTCAAAGGAATCGGCAAGCTGCATACCGAGCAGGCGTTCCGTCTTTATATGATGAAAACGCTATGCAATAAGATCAAGATATGCTTCAAGGAATACGCTGCAGATGGCAACGAGATACGCTATGACGAAAGCAGGCTCCGCCCGAACGAGGACGGCGTGGATATCAAGCAGGAATTCAACCGCCTGCCCGATACGGAAAGACTTGTGGCTGCAATGTATATCGGCGGCAGGTTCCTCTGCGACGAGATCGCACAGTATACAGGACTTTCCGCTTCCAACGTAAAAAAGAGACTGGAATATGCCATGGATCTGCTTGAACTTGACTGACAGAAAGGAGGGGTACGCTTGACGGTATCAAAAATACATGATTATATGACTGAAAAGGTAGTGCCTGAAAGCGTGATGCCGCAGAACATCGCCGCCTGCCTTATGGATGACGATCCCGTTGTTCCTGAGCTGGACGCATTCACCTTTCTGAACAGAGTGCGTGCGCTGGGAATAGGCTCCGCTGACTTCCTTTATCTGCTGAAGGGCTGCGGCGCTCCCGAAGAAGCGGTGGAGAAGATCGAAAACAACCCCGCAATGAACCTGCAGTCACTGATCGTCACCCTGGAAAGCTCGGGACTTACCTCGCAGGACTATACACGCATGCTCTATACCGCCCGCCAGATATGGGAAAAGACTCTCACCGTGCGGCTAGACAAGGCTAAGGCTGCGCCTGAGGATGAGGATGACGAGGACGAATACGAGTATGTATCGGAGGCTGAAGCTCCTGTTTCCGAAAACAAGAATGAGTTTGTCGTAAATATCCCGAAGGACACAGAGGACTACGACTACACTCCCGACGAAGAATACGACGAAGAAACAGAAATACCCGACGAGGAATATGATCATCCCGATGAAGAGGATAACGATGTTCCTGTTTATAAGGACGTAACGCACGGCAGGATTGGCTATCAGCGCATCCCGAGAGAAGAGGATCTCCCTGCAAACCACAGCGGAAAGATCGTTGCAGCTTCTATCGGTGCGTGCGTGCTGCTGGGTCTCGGCGTGGCTGTGGATCATACGGATTTCTTCACCACCGAGGTCAAGCTTCCTTCCGCTGTTATGGCGCTGGATCATACCGAGATATTCAACGATATCTACACCGCCTACACCGCAGGCAGCTTCGGCGGCGAAAGCGTTATACTCCCCTCCGATAGCAACGGCAGAGTTTTCGGCGGTCTGCTGATAACCCAGCCGCAGGAGCTGGGCGTTTATAACGTCGGAGACAGCGCATTCGCTGCAGCTCCCGAGCTTATAACAGTCTACACCGAAAAGGATGATAGCGCATCCATTCTTTGCGAGATATCCCCGCCCGAGGGTGCTGAATTCATTGATATAGTCTGCAATAAGGAACTGCTTGCCGCAGTGTTCGCAGACGAAAACAGCGTGGGGGTTGCCGCCTACAGCGACAAGGGCGAGGTGCTGTATACGATACATCAGGCAGGTGTACTTACAGATATCTGCATTGATAAGATCGACACCATATCCTTTGGCACGGTGTATACTCCCGACTTCTCAGAAAGCTTCACCATAGAGCAGACAGAGCAGTATCTGCCCATCATTTCAGCAGGCGGCAAGGTGCAGACAGTTCCTGCCGACAGGATAGCCCGAACAGAGGGCGCAAACGGATGCAGCTATGCGGTCTACGGCGAATACAGCCTTGCTGACGGCTCGCTCATATCCGATGCGGCAGCGCTCGGAGACCCCGTTTATTCCGATGCAGAAAAGTTCATGGCTGTCATGAAAGCGGACAGCGGTTATGATATCGTGATCCACGGCGACAGCGAGGAAGAGCCGCTGCTCACCACCCACATAAACGATCTCATCGCCTGCGATATGGGCGATACAGTTGCCATGATCCTCAGCGAGGATGCAGAGCCTTATGACAGCGTGATCAAAGCCGACAAGGAGTTCAATATCGTAGCCACCGCCGAAAGAGAATCGAATGGCTCCACCACGATATATCTGCACAGCTTTGATTTTGAAAGAGTCGCAGCTGTGACTAACATCCCCGCAGCAGTCACATCCATAAAAATGGATCAGGGAATGCTTTACATCTACGACGAAAACGGTGTTGCGATGGTGCTGAATGTCAGCGATGTTCATGCGCCTGAGATACCTGAGCTTACAGCAGCAAACGGTGTTATCCGTGGCGACTATGCGCTCTGCAACAGCGTCACCGAGGGTCTGCTGAAGCTTACGCTGTACAAGCTTGAAGGCGACAAAGCAACAGAAGTCGGCTCCACTACAAGAGCGATCGAGGCACCAGAGGATGAGCTTGCCACAATGTGTAATGGCAACACCATCTACATCGGAGAAGATCGTTACGCTGCCGCCTACACCTACTTTGACGGCGTTTCCGTAATATCGGCATATGCACTGTTCGGCAGAACCAACACCTCCTACACGCTGTTTGACGATAAGAACGGCTTTACAGCAGCAATTCCGCTCGGAAACAGACTGTATCTGTTCTATGGCAACAACGCTATAAAAGTCGAATAACACAAAAGACCCGAAAAGGATACACATCCTCTTCGGGTCTGATCATTTTTACGTTGCATCAGAACTCATCCTGATGCTTTATCTCGTAATCCTTAACATATCTGTCAGCGCTTGCGTATATCTTCTCAAACGCAGCATTGTCGCTTGCCAGAACGTTCTTGAAGAAGCGGTAGATCTTCTTGCTGTTCGGCAGCCTTGCCACACGCTTTGCGATATATTCATGTGTAGCATACAGCTCGGGATTCTCCATGATGGCGATGCCGAAATCAATAAAGCGCTTTTCATCGTGGAACTGCAGATAATTGCAGGCAGTAACGATACTGGTGTAGAAATTCGGGGAGATTATCACCTCGCCGTTGAACTCTGTATCACCTGTGAGCAGTGCTTCAAGCTGCGGCTCTGTCAGCTTATCAATAGCAAATGCAGATTCGATCATCTCGCAGTCGGGCATAAGCTCGCACTTGTCGTGGACTTCCTTCGGCATCATATTATTGCTGAGAGTTTTTCTGCGGACAATGGAAAGCTTTCGGGAAATGATGGGGAACTGAATCGGCTTGCTGTCTATACGATTTTCAAGCAGGTTGCGAAGCATATCCTTCGGGAAAAGCTCCAGCGGAATCTTCACAGATGCACTGCGATAGCCTGTGATACCCTCACGCTCCTCCTGAACAGGTGCTGCAGCTTCTGCAGGAGCCTCCTCGCCCTCCGCCTGAGCAGCAGACGCAACTGGTGGAATGAAGGGTACTGTATAAGTCTCGTCGATACGCTCAATAACTGCGCACTTGAACGGGATATCCGACATTGCACAGGAAGCTGCACCATGATGCCCCTTCAGCAGCACAGAATGCAGACCCGAAACATGATATACTATGCCCTGATACTTTCTGGATTTGACCGCCTCATCAGCTATTCCACGCTTTTTCGGCGTATATCCGTCAAGTGTGGTTCCCGGCATCAGGAAGCAGGGACGATATGTACGATCCTTGCCGATGGTGCGATTATGCACCGCCGTGCCGTGAACCTCATGGGGAATGTTATATGCACCCCAGAAGAAAGTGCCACTGCCGTCTGTCGGATAGTATTCAGAGGAATATACGGTATATACACCATCGTTCAGCATCATGAATATCTCACGCAGACCCATCTCCAGCGAATCGCCACGGTTTATCTTGTTCAGCGAATTCTCAAGCACCTCAACGATATCATTAGCCATTCCCGCATATCCCGTGCAGAGGGACACGATGCGGTCCGTCCTCTTATCACCGTTATTCGGGCAGGACATATTTATAACAGGCTCGTTACCGATATAGAACACCTTATTTACAGCGGAGCTGTCGCCTCTTGTAAGATTGTGACCTACCCAGCAGGTACCTATGACAGCCTTGCCGCCCTTAACGGAAACAAGCAGCACATTGCCTGAACCGAGATCAACATATTCGCTTTTTATCTCAATGCCCACTGCAATGCCCCCTTACTTCTGTTCAAGATTGAGCGATATCATATCGGAGATCCCGCCCAGATATTTCTTTTCAAATGCCTTTTTCGGCATATATACTACGGCAGCGCCGTCCTTATAGAAGATGTAGATCTTATCAGTCTCCACGAAGTAATCCAGCGCTCTCCAAGGAACGATCTCCTGCTCGTCATATACGCAGCTCTCGCAGGCGGCAAAGCCGTGAGGACTCACCACAAAGGTAAGAGTCTCGTCAGCGGCAGGATCGCAGCCTGCCATCTTCTGATATTTGTTTCTTGCCAGCGCATGGCATATCAGATATACCAGCAGCGTTGCTATTCCGCCGACTATCACCGAGATAGGGATGAAATACAGGATATTATCACGGGTAACACCGATGAGGAAATGAAGCACACCGAATACCACCAGCATGATCACTATCGCTATCAGCCAAAGCACCTTGATGAGACGTATATTCATCATCATGATAAATGCAGCGGCAGTCTCGTTCTCATCAATAACGCCCTCGCCCACATAAGCGTCTGAGCCAATAGGCGCTTCGATATACATATACTTCATAGGAAGTATCCTGTTCTCATGATAATAAGAGAAGCTCTCACTCCTGCGTGCGCTTTCGATAATAGCAATGGCACGGAAATAATCCTCCCTGATCTTGAAGCAGGACTTAGGGAGCTTATATGTATTATTTCCGGCATCGAAGGTCAGCGCCTTTTTATCCTCATGCACGCTCTTCAGCATGCCCCAGTTATAGATAACCGGACGATCCGCACCGAAAGGATAAACGGAAAATGTATCTCCGAAAACAAATGTGCATCCCGATGATTCATCGAAGATCCGCACAGGTCTAAGATCACAAAAAGCCATACCGCACCTACCTGTATATAAAGATTATACTTCACAAATGTATATATATTATTAGTATAGCACATTTTGACGGATAAATAAAGAGCTTTTTCCGAAAAAAGCGACATAAAATTTTGTGCAAATGTGACGATAACCCAAAAGCGTTCGTTTTAATTTATGAAAGACGTTTTTCAGCACTTCAGAAAGGAGGTGAGAAAGTGACAGAACAGGAATTCACAAGGCTGTTCGGAATGTACCGAAAGCTTGTATACCATGTGGCATACTGCAACATAGGCGATGCGGCAGAGGCTGAGGATATCTCGCAGGAGGTGTTTCTGAAGCTTTTTACGAAGCCGCCGCACTATGAGGAGGACACACAGGTGAAATCATGGCTTGTGAGAGTTGCGGTAAACCGCTGCCGTGATGTGCGCCGCTCGCTGCATTTCAGGCTGAGAGAGGATACCGAGGAAGAGCCTGTTGCTCCACCGCCCGCCGAAAACAGCCTGCTGCAGGCCGTGATGTCGCTCTCTCCGAAATTGAGGTGCGTTATGTATATGTACTATTACGAGGGCTATTCCACGAAGGAGATAGCAGATATCCTCGGCATAAAGGAGACCGCAGTGACCTCACGACTCATGCGGGGCAGAAAGGAGCTTAAAAAGCTCATCGAAAAGGAGGAACTTCTATGAATTACAAGGATATATTCAACGCTGCCTTTTCCGAGGTCGCACCACAAAAGAGCGAGGATGCTGCGGCACGGGAAATTATTGAGAAAGGCAAAGCTATGAAAACTACCAGAACATCCACAAGAAAGATATTCACATCCATCGCTGCGGCAGCCGCTGTGCTGATGATCGGCGGAGTTTCCGTCGGTGCCGCAACAGGCTGGAGCTTCACAGGTGCATTCGACAAACTGTTCGCGGACAGAGCGCAGGACGCTTCCTATGTAAGCCCCATCGACTTCTCGAAGATGGGCAAGGAGCTGGACGAGAGCTTCGAGGGCGACGGCTATACTCTGAACGTACGCGGCGCGGCAGCTTCCGATCAGACGCTGTTCCTGCTGTATGATGTCACGTTCACGGAGGAATTTATCACTGAAAACAACATCGACAAGGAGAGCATAGCAGCCCCTGCCTGCTTCATTGAATTAGGCGAAAGCAGCTCAGCAACTGATACCCTGTACACGAGCGAAGGCAACACCTATTCCTATTGCAAGGTGTATCACCGCCATGACGGAACTCTGGCAGGCAAAACATCAGAAGTGGTATTCAGAAGCATAGACGCAGGCAACTACGGAACGATCAGTTGTGACCACAGGTTCGACCTGAAGATAGATTTTGCCGAAACAGACGACGTACACACCGTTGAGCTTGACGAAGCTATTCAGACCGGCGAGGACACCGTTATTCTTGACAAGATAGTATATGACGCTTTCTCCATCGAGCTCATATCCAACGGCGTGACCCCCAATAACCATGGCGAAATTTGGGATACCCTTATCACAGGACATATCAACAAGACTGACGGCACTCAGATCGCACTGTTAAGCGCAGGCGGTCTGTCTGACGGTAATACAGGTGTCGGCTCATTCATAGCAGACTACACCATCCCTGTTCTCCCCGAGGAGATAGAATCCATCACATTCGGCGACATCACCATTCCCCTCACATAAGCAAAACTGCCCTCTCCGTTATCACGCGGAGGGGGCAGCGCTGTGTTGTCACAGATTATTAAGGCTTTTCTCACCAATAACCGAGCGCAGGCGTCGTTTGAACGGTTTTGCAAAGCAAAATCGGATTGCCTTAAGGGCAATCCGAAGAGAAAACGAAGCCATAAAAAAGGGCATACAATGTATGCCCTTTTTTATGGCGGACAGTCAGGGATTCGAACCCTGGAACGGGTATTAGCCGTTACACGATTTCCAATCGTGCGCCTTAGACCAGCTCAGCCAACTGTCCATTTCCGAAATATTACCGATACACTCCGTATCGACTTAATTATTATATCACAACAAAACTGTTTTGTCAAGCACTTTTTTCAAAAAACTCGGATTTTTTGAAAAATTATTTCGGAACAGAAGCTTCATATTCCACTGCAACGCCTGTGCGCTCCCCAAAAACAGCGACGCTGTGATTCGGCGTCAGCATCGCATACATATCCGCAAAATACACCGCCGCTGCAAAAGCGCAGATGAGCAGCAGCTTAAGAATGCTCTTTTTCTTCATAAATATCACCCTGTTAATAATATACCACCTGCTGAGCATTTTGTCAAACAAAGCATTGATTTCCGCCTTCCGATGTGATACAATCAGTATATCAAATACCGCAAAGGAGAAACGTCATGGAGGATATTATTCTAAAAATACTGCAGGAGCTTTGCCCCTACGAGGACATCACCGCCGACACCGAGCTTCTGGAAGATGGCATGCTGGATTCCATGGGCATAATGCTGCTGATAGAGCGGCTGGAAAAGGAGCTTTCCGTCAGCATTCCCCTGGAAGCGCTTGAGCCTGAGGATTTCTCCGATATCTCCACCATTGCGGAGATGATCGAAAGAGTGGCAAAACGATGAGCGGCATCATCGGCAGACTTCAGCAGCAGGCCGAACTTCGTCCATACAAGACCGCTGTTTCGGATGAGCATACATCGCTGACCTTTTCGCAGCTGTACTCCGCAGCAGGGCGTTTTGCCTATGCAATCTCGGATAAAACAGGTGCAGATATTGGTGCGCCTGTCATCCTGTTTTGTGAAAAGAGCGTGCGCTGTTATACGGCGCTGATGGGAGTGCTGATGAGCGGCAGCTGCTACGCTCCTCTGGATATCAGGATGCCGCCCGAACGTTTGCGTGCGGTGGTGAAAAAGCTCTCCGCCAAAGCCGCCGTAACTACTCATGCTCTTGCTCAAAAGCTTACGGATGCAGGCTTTGACGGCGCTCTGATATATATCGAGGACATCACCGACAGCACACCTGAAGCTGCGCCTGTATCGGTCAATGCTGATATGCCTGCGTATATTCTCTTCACCTCAGGCTCTACGGGCGAGCCAAAAGGCGTAGTGCTTAGCCGTAGAGCGGTATCCCACCACATGAACTGGCAGACTCAGCGCATTAACCTCGGCGAGGATGCTGTGCTGGGAAATCAGGCGCCGTTCTTTTTCGACGCATCCATGCCCGATATATTCACTCCACTGTTTACGGGAGCAGAGCTTCACATCATCCCCGAACGGCTTTTCCTGCTGCCAAACAGGCTTACAGAATACATAAACGCCCATGGCATAAACACGCTGATATGGGTGCCATCCGCACTGATGCTGCTATCCTCTGCGGAAAGCTTTGCGGATATGCCGATAAACGGTCTCAGAACTGTTATCTTCTGCGGCGAGGTGCTGCCTGCCCTGCATTTCAACCGCTGGAGGAGGCTGTACCCCGAAGCGATGTTCGTGAATATGTATGGTCCCACCGAAGCCGCATACGGCTGCACCTATCATATCGCAGATCATTGCTGCACCGATGGCAAACCGCTCCCCATAGGCATACCATGCGAGGCCACTCGCATACTGCTGCTGGATGAACACGGCACTCCCTCGGACACAGGCGAACTCTGCATCATCGGCGAGCGCCTTGCGGATGGTTATCTCTGCGATGCCGAAACCACCACCGAGCGCTTCACTATCTCCCCCGATGGCGAAAGAATGTACCGTACAGGCGATCTTGCCCGCCGCAACGAAAACGGCGAGCTGGAATTCCTCGGCAGACTGGACAGGCAGATCAAAAAGCAGGGCTACCGCATAGAATTAGGCGAGATAGAAGCTGCCGCCTACAGCTGCGGCGGAGTTCTCAACGCCCACGCCATGTACGACAAAGCATCTGCATCGCTACTGCTTTTCTGCGTAACGGATGGTCTACTCGGCGAAAAGGCATTGTTCTCTGCACTGAAAATGCGGCTGCCATCATACATGCTGCCTTCACGGATAAAGTTCATAAAAGAAATGCCGCTCACTCCGAACGGCAAGACGGATGAGCGGCAGCTTATCAGACTATAATATCATTCCACGGTCTTCCACACAAGCCTTGTTCCCTCAAAAACAGGCTTCACCTCTCCCCTTGCGTACAGCCAGGAAAGATAGGAGCGTGCGGTATATCCCACCAGCGCATACTGCATGACATATAAGTGTATCCCGTATTCTGCAAATATCTTTTCAAGCAGCTCGTCAATGGTGAGACCCTCACGGCAGAAGCGCTTTATATCCTCTGCCACCTCGTAAGTGTTGCGCATATTTATCTGTGCCAGCTCCCGTATATCCTCCATCGGCTCGCAGTGCGAGGGAATGAACAGCTTACCTTCAAGCATCTGTATACGCTGCAGCGTGTCCAGATGCTTTTCTATATCATACAGGAAAGAGATCTTGTATTTCGGCAGAGTAGCAGCGCTTATCAGCGAATCTGCCATGAACCACACATCATCAGGCGTTCTGAATGCGACCTGTTCAAAGCTGTGTCCGTCGATATGGATGAAGCTTATCCCAGGCGGCAGGATATCCTCCGTCAGTGGCAGGCATTCGCAGGGTGGCGCCAGCGTAAATTTGTTTTCCAGATCCTTAGCGGGATATCCTCCGAACAGGTAGGTCGGATTGAGATAAGAATAGTTCATTATAGCGGCATCCGCACCCGGAGCGTATATCTTACAACCTGTTTTTTCGGCAAGATAAGCGCAGCCGCAGGTGTGATCGGCATGGCAATGGGTAGCAAGCACCTTTTCCAGAGTCCAGCCGTTTTCTTCGATATGGGCAAGAGCCTTTGCAGCGGCGTCGTTGTCGCTGCCGCCGTCTATCATGCAGCATTTATTTCCATTATAGACATATATTCCGAGATTTGTGGGGCAGTCGATATAATATGTGTATTCGCCCACCCTGTTCAGATCGTACATGGTGTTTTCCTTCCTTTTTTCTGTTATTCTGCCCATGTGTAATGTAAATACTACATGAAACAGAAAAAAAGCGCAAAATATCTCCCCTCGGCTGAGGGGAGAATGTTTTTTAAAGACCGAGGATCGCCTTGATCTCTGCAGCTGTCTCATTGGCTGCAATTTCGTGGGTAGCTTCGGTGGGATGCCAATCGGCTGCGTAGCCTGTGCTGCCGTTCTGGGGAGTGAGTCTCAGAGAGGATACTTTTGTATCACCTGTTTCGGTGGAGTACATCTCAACAGCAGCCTCAACGCCCTTGTACAGGGAATCGCCCATAACGCCGAGAACGCAGAGGATGTGTGCATCAGGATTATGCTCACGCACCTTCTTGAGGAACTCTGCATAATTTGTGGAGTAATCCTCTATTCTGTCAGCGTGATTACCACAGTAGGAAGCGTCGTTTGTTCCGAGGTTGATAACTACCATATCAGGCTGGAAGCGGCTGAAGTCCCAGTCTACCAGACTTACATTGAAAATGCCGTCATAGCTGCCGTAGGACTTTGCAAACTGCTCATAGATCGGAGGAACGAGCTGACCTGTGACCTTCTTGTCATTGGTGGTATAACCCGAGATAATACCATGTCCGCTGTAGGAAACAAGGCTGTAATCCGCGTCCAGCAGCTGAGCGGTCTTGTATGCGTAAGCTCTTGTAGCGTCCTCTGTGGATGTGGAGAAGTGATTCTCCTTCACCTCATCATCTACGCCATAACCGCAGGTGATGGAGTCGCCGATGAACTCTATCTTCAGATCCTTTGCAGGCGTGGGGGTTACATCTGTTCCTGTTACATCAATACTTCTGATGCCCATTGTGGATTCAGCAGCTTCGGAAAGCTTGAGTATCTTTACGGTAGTCTCCTTTGCCGCATCGGCAGAGAATATCTCGTATGTCTTTTCAGCGGCGTCGACCTGAGTATCCAGAGTCTTTTCGCCGTCAATATATACTGCGAAACGTGCCTGCTTATCAGGGCCTGCATTTACCATGCTGTCACCCACCACGGTAACAGATGCGGCAGTGCCTGTGAATGTGAATTCGATTCCGCTTGCGGAAAGAGCAAGCCACAGAATACCGCTGTCATTTGCGGTACGTCCGATAAGCTTTACGTTGGTTTCGTCGGGTGTGAATGTAAAATGTTCCTGCATGGTGTTCTCACTTTCGATTATTGATGATTCGTTCTGTATGTCGCTGTTGCCCTGTACAGACTCGGTATTTGTTGCGCAGCCGCTGATGAACATCATCAGAGCAGCGATCACGCCTGAAAAGGTCTTGGCAGTTGCTGTCATGATCTCCTCCTAAGAATAGTTAAAACGTACAAACTCATTTTATCACAATGTAATGTAATTGTCAATGCATTTTATATTAGTAACATTTTGTGCTTGACACTTTGACAAATATTTGATATAATTATTAAGTCAGCATTTATATAATTGCTGATAACACATCTGCGGGTGTGGCGAAATTGGCAGACGCACCAGATTTAGGTTCTGGCGGG
>JAZSGG010000131.1:0-30034 GCA_045532595.1 Oscillospiraceae bacterium
TCAGTGACGAAGGCCCACCATCGCTGGATTCACAGCGTATTCCATTATCGAGAACAGTGATTTTTGTCGCAACGGAACGGTTCTTCCAGCAATCCACTGTGTAGCCTGAAGTTGTATACTCAGACGCCTCTCGCTGATTTATGGCGAAATCAGGATTGACAACAAGGTTATATCCCACAGCTGAGTCTTTCAGCAATGCGATATCTGTTGTGTTATCCGTGACCTCCGCAGTGAGTGCGGTTATGGCATTTCTTGCAACAATATCTTCGCCACTGCCGCCTGCTGCTGCGGCACACTTAAAAACCAGTTCGGAATAATCATTGCCACAGATTAATGCAGTGCCTGTTCCGAGCAGATACACTGTACCTCTGCAGTCAAGCAGCTTAGCAGCCTGTCCCGCAGGGATGGAAAGTACCCCGTCATCACCTGCGTTGATGTTTGCCTTTGCAGATGCATAGATGACATCTGCTCCGTCGTTGCGGACGTCGCAGTTCTGACCTGCGATCTTAACTTCCTGCTCGGTGCCGCCGAGAGTTATGGTCTTGTACATATTTTTACCTCCTTATGTCGTTCCGCTGCCAAACTCCTCACGGAGCAGGTCGGCAGTTGCATCTGTGTACTTATTGGCATCAGCCAGAATGCCGTTTTCAGGATCCTTAATATCGGATATCTGTGCAGAGTTGTGTGTGATTGCAGTTGTATTGCTGTTAACCGTAATGTTAAGCTCACTGATATCGCTGCGGATGCTCTGATGCACACCGTCAGCATAGGTTTCATGTGCTGCAAGCGCCTTATCGGTATATGCATAGGCGATCTCAAGGATCTCTGCAGCGGATGCATCGGTATCGGGAACTACGATTACATTGTCTTCAACTTCGGTACCGATCTGATCTTCGATCGTAAGACCTATCGCCGCGTCAAATTCTCCCTTACTCAAAAAACCTACCAAGTATGTGCCGAGACCTTTGGTAACCCTCACATCTTCTTTGTCTTTTGTCGTGAAAGCGCTTGCTTCAACTACAACAGTGATATATCCATTCGGGAAGCGTTCGTCATAACCAGGCGGATATATACTCGACCACTTGATGTCTAGCCCATATGTAATACCGCCATTACCGCTAACTACAAGCCTTCCACTTGTGCCTATAGATTCACCGTTAATGTATGTATCGAAGCGGTATATCTGAACCCATCCTTGTTCGGAGGTGGAACTAACTTGACGGGTAACATCAACTAATTTAAAGCTAATTGATATACTTGCTGGGGCATCTCCGATATGCGTTTTGTTGTACACATGCGCCCAGCGGATACTCTGATATGTACCTTGTCGCTTATAAGAGTCTACCGATTGAGCTATGACGCCGCCAATAACAATATTGCTATCGGTTCCCGTGTATACTACTTTTTGCCCATCAATATAATGATAAACAGTATATTGATGGATAAGATGTGAGATATCCTTAGCGAGCAGGATAACGGCGTTTTCTATTACGGTGCCGCCTGATTCGGTGGGCGGAAAGTCCGTCTGTTCTTTGCGCTGTATCTGACTCTGCTTTGCATACTTGTCAAGCAGTTTTGGCTTGCGTTCACCAAGGCTTATCTGCACGCTATGCTCTGTACCGCTACGCTTTACCAGCACTGAAGATATCACGCTGTTGAGCTGCAAGGAGCGCTTTTTGTCGTAAACAGTAACGATATCGCCTAGCTTGTACACTGTTCCATAATCAAGCGGATTTCCTGCATCTATAACAAGGCTGTCGGTCTTGGCAAATTTATCCGCCATCTGTTTTCGGGCTGTCTGCTCAATTTCTGCAGTGTTGTAGTTATCAGTAACTGACAGGGAGATATACTCCTCACGTCTGTCCCATCCGACAGGATTGAACACATCTCCGTTTTTAAGCGTAGTATAGACAAACACATTCTCGCCGCCCGTATCGCACCAAAGGGCATTTTTGTTGGCGGTAATGCCTGTTTCTCGCTCTATCTCTGTGATGTTCTGCAAGCCCTCAGAGAATATCACTCGATTTCGTTCGGACTGGTCAGCAGTATGATCCTCTCGCTCATATACATCAAATATCAGCAATGGCTCGGTCTCAGAGTCGTGCAGCTGCAGTTTCACACGGTATCCCAACTCAGCGCCTTCACAAAGAGTGCGCACGACATCTTCAAGGATTTCCTTGCCTACAAGATCGGAATCCTCTGCATTACCTCGCCCGAGATCTTCAGCTATGGCAAATCTCGTATAATTTCGGGCTGTGTCTGCCGAGTTCACCATGTTGTAATTCACAAAATGCTTAACACAAGCCTCCGTAGTGCCTGAGATGCAGTCTTTGCCCTCTGTGCCTTCAACTCCACTGTCACGCTCCATAGTAAGACGATCAAGCAGCATACCATTGAGGTCATACCCTACAACAGTTATCTTGTCGTTAGTGCGCTTAACATTCTTGATTATGAAGCAAACGTCATCCTCACGCAGATACAGCAGATTGTTTTCAAGTAGTTGCTCCGCAAAAGGTGTTGTCAGTGGCAATTCAAGCGTAAAAGTGCCAACCCCACAAAAGAATAATTCATATTCCAGCGATATGGCATCGTTAATGTCGCCCATCTTCAGTTCACGGAGTTCCATCTCAGGCTCAGGAGGAACATATATCTGAATAACCATATCAATACACCCCCATATAAGCCTTGCGCCATCTTATAGTGACATCTCCGCCGCCTGCAAAACTCAGCACGTTTGTGCCGGGCATAATCTTGAAAAACTCGCTGTCTACAGTCAGCTGATTATTCACAAGATAACCGCTAGCAGAAATTACCGTGCAATCATCAGTATCTATGACAAAATCCTGACTTATGCTTTTAACTAGCGCAAGACCCGTTCCCGCCGCTCTGCTTGCTACAGCAAAAACAGAGGTCGCTGAGCCTACTTCCATCAGGAACGGCACTGCGATTCCGCTGTCATTTTCGATAGTTACACTGCTCTGACCGCTTGCAAGCCCCACAACGTTCTCCGTGCTGTCATACCACAGCGGACGGTCAGCAACGAAGTTTATTTTCATGCGAAACAGAAACGGCAATATCTGCGAGGGCTGCGATATGCTGTCAACTCTGCACTTGATAAAGCGTGAATTTGTGCCGTCCGTCCATGTGAGAGTGCCTGTCTGCGAGGGAACAAAAACTCGCTGTATCTCATTGAATCGTTCCATAGCAGCGGCACGTGACCAACGGTTATCTTTCTTTCCGCCGAAATTGATGACCAGCGGAATATTCCTCGAATCAAGACTTGTGGATATCAGCCGCTGGCCGTCAAAGTCTATCGGCTTATATGCGATAGCTGACGATCCGCAACTTACACCATCCACCGATTCAAGCAGCATCATCGGCGTGTTGCTTGCGAATGTAACGGAAAGTCCGTTGATATCATTCGTGAATGTTACCTGTCTGATGTTATCAGCTCCTTTCGGGTATAAAAAAGCGCCTTGCAGTTGATTGCAAAACGCCTTGTTTATTTAGTTGTTGATATAGAAAAAACCGCCATGATCTCTCAAGGCGGTAATGATAAGCGCACGGATTTGCACCGTGACCTCCGTAAACGGCATACTCCTTACTATACGATATTGTACTATATCTTCGTCACCCTATCAATCAAGGTACTCAATTCTCTCTACATCGCTACGCATGAATATCCTGCCCACACCACTAGGGAAGTCCAGAGTAATAGCCCAGGTATTCCAGCCGTTCTCATCTTCCTCCTCGCAGTCAGGACCGCCCACTCCGATATATTCAGTGCCGTCGGTACAGGTCACTTTCGCCCTCCTGCCTTCAAATTCATCAACGATATCAAGCCATTCCTTAACACTATACATTACTTCTTCTCCTTTGTCGGAAATATATGAGGTCCGTTTTTGCCGTATTTGATCTGAAGTGTATTTGTTGAGACATATCTGCCTGTTTTCCTGTCAAATGTTTTTCCTACAATAAACGGCAACTTTATAAACTCTTCAGGATAAATTGATTTGCTGTTATATCTTATGGAACCCGTACCTGCATAAGTATCAACAATTTTCTGAGTGTCGATGCTTTTATCAAGTATTGATTTTGGGCGTCCGTCTCCGCCTGTGCGATAACTTGCAATTGCCTGTTTCACTTGGTTTTTCCATTGCGGAGTTAATAGATGATTGATTTGATTTCTATCATCAATACCAAGAGTAATTTGCCCATTCGCTACCTGAGATTTGAAAACAGTAGAATTTAACCAATCTCTGAAAACCGGATTCACTTCTGATGGAACTTTTGCTCCGCTTGAAGCCCCTCTACCACCCATTATACCACCCCTCTCGTATAAAATCAAGCGAAAAACGGGACACTTTACGGCGCATCGAATTTATCATAGAAAGCCGCCACCTCAAAGACCTCGCCGCCCATAAACGGCAATGCCCGTCCGCAGCATACCACCTTGCAGGGAGCAAGCCGCTCCAGCATCTCGGTATATCCAAGCCTGAACAGCTCTGCCGCTTCCTTGCTTCGCTGTACTCCCACAGTCGATATCGCCACAACAGAGCCGTGCGGCTCACCGTCAAAGCACCATTCAAAGCTATCAGGCGTACTCCACGAGATAGTTGGTATCACGTTGATACCGTTGCTCTGCCAGAACTGCGCACACCAGTGCTTGCGGTAATGGTTATATATCTGCAGTGCCACAGGCATATCCCGATATGTGGAGAAATCGGGCGACATCACCGCCCCGAATCTCCTCAGCATATCAAGATATCTCTGTGGCTGCTTCCACACCGCTGCAAACTGGTAATCATCCAAGAAGAAATGAACTCCCTTGTCGGGCGCTTTCTTTGTCTGCTTACGTGCATAATTAAAGCCCGTCCATTCAAGGTCGGGCAATTCATATACGGGTGCTATAATGGGAATATCAAGCCGTCCATCGGTAAGGAGCGGCTGAAACAGCCCGAAGTTTTCAAGTCCCTCCAAACGCCAATTTCTCATATCTCCCCCGTAGCAATAGCCTTCTGAACAGCTTCTATGACCTTTTTCGGATCCTGTCCGTTGGCGTTGATGACGATGTTGTACACTTTGGCTGCCTCTTGCTGGTCTTTGGTGCTTGCCCCGGGAGTATATCCCTCAGCAATCTGAGTGAATGCCATATTCACCATATCCTGCCATGCATTAGGATCAAATCCCACAGGAACTTGTCCGAGATTCTGTTCTATCGCTTCATAAGCTGCCTGCGCCTGCGCCTTGCGGTCTGTGATATCACGCTCAAACAGGATATCTTCCTTTTCGGCTTTCAGCTCTGCAAGCTCTCTTTCAAGGGAACGGCGGCTGTACTCATCAAGGCTGTCATAAGCAAGCTGTGCAGTTACGCTGTTTATCTTTGCCTGAAGCTCTGCATCCTGCTTATCACGGTTGCGTCGTTCAAACTCTGCGTCAATGGCTGCCATAAGCTCCTGATAGGTCTGCTTTACGCCGTCCATGCTTGCGGAGATGCGGTCGGCTGTCTTTTCGGCTGCATCGCCTATCTGATCGGTAAGCTTAAGAATTTCGGATGTTGCAGTATACCAGTCATGGCTGTTCAGCGATTTATCAAGATATGCATCTCTGAGAGCTGTGAGCCTGTTATAGTGTTCTTCTTGGCTGATTTCGCCCACATTGTACATATCGTCCGCAAGCTGCTTTTCCTTGTCATACTCAGCTTTCAGCTCCTCATAAGCTTTGTCGCTTTCCTCTTTTATCTGTGCGGCTCTTGCTTGCTGAGCTGCAAGGTATGCTTTTCCGCTCTCCTCATAATACTCAGCCGAACTGTGTGTAGTCGAGGGATTATGGTATACAAGCCCAAGAGCTTCAGCATAGCTTTGCAGTTCGCTGTCATGCTTCTCCATTTCAGCCCATCCTGCAGAAAGGCTTGCACGGAACTGCTTTAACTGGTCGTCGTATATTCCACCACCCTGACCTATAAGCGTTCCTGCGTAATCATACAACGCTTTCAAATCAGCGGCTCTGTCCGCATAACTGCCCGAAAAATTCAGAGCGTCAAAGCCGAATACGGAGCCTGACGCAAGCTCCTCATAGCTGCCTGTGTACTCGGAATATGACGAAGTTTTTAGATTTTCATATATCCACTTGTTTAGTACATTTCCGAGCAGTTCATCCTTTATATGAGTATCGAGAGTATAAACAGCATCCTGCGCAAGCATAGCAGTGTCATATCTGGATTGTATCGTAGATTGGTAAAGCTCCTCGTTTGCGGTCTTTAGATTTTGAAGCAACGTGAGCTGTTCCTGATAGCTGCCATTCACAAGGTCTATGCCACTTGCCTGTATACCGTACTGGTCTATAAGATCATCCTGAAGATCTCTGAGCGCCGTTTCACGCTCTGTCAGATCGGTAACTTCTTCGGTGATTCTGGAATATTCCTCTGCTATATCATCAACACCGCTTGCCGCCGCCTTGTAGTCTTCTGCCGCTTGTGTAAGCTCTTTGGTTTTTTCATTAAGCTCGTTATATTCATCGTTGCAGAGATCAGTTGCCTCATACAACTCGACCATTTTAGGGATGAGGAACGAAACGGCTGTTACTGCTGCAGTAATGACTAGCACATAAGGATTGGCATTTGCTATAAGATTGAATACTTTCTGTGCTGCGGTAAGAGTAACAATACCAGTTGTGAGTGTTGCAATTCCATCAGCGCCGTTCATCGCAAAAGAAACGATATTGGCAAGACCATCTATCATGCCGGGAAGATTCTCAGAAAGAAGATCTGTACTTTTTTCGGCGAGGCGTGAAAGACTATCGGTCAGGTTTTCTGCACCATTTTCGATAGCACCGAAATCAATATCTTCCGCAATTTCATTTATTCCATCGGTAAAGGTCTCGATAGCACCCCTTAAACCATCACCAAACTGTTCGTATACACTGATTCCAAGCCCTTCCAGTGCAGATTGAGCAATTGTCACAGACCCCTTTACATTATCCTGCATAGTTTCTGCCATTGAGGATGTCGCTCCGTCACAATTCTGTATAGCCATCGTGAGCTTGTTCACATCATCCTCTGTGGCGTTCATAAGCGAAAGGAATCCGCTCATCGCATATTTTCCGACAAGGCTTTCGGCGGCATTGGCTTTTTCGGCTTCGGTAAGCCCTGCAAACGCCTTGCGCACTTCGCCCAGTATCTCAGAAAACTCCTTCATGCTTCCATCGGCATTTGAAGTCGCAATTACTACCTCACCTATGCTTTCGCCTGCTATCTTTACTTCGCCTGAAAGGTTTGTCATGATCGTGCGAAGCGCAGTGCCTGCCTGAGAAGCCTTAATGCCACTGTTAGCCATGATTCCGATAGCGGTTGCAGTATCTTCGATAGAGTACCCCAGCGACCCTGCTATAGAAGCAGCGTAGGTGAACGTCTCGCCCATCATAGCTACATTTGTGTTAGAATTTGCAGAAGCCGCTGCAAGAACATCTGCAAAATGTGCGGAATCCTTTGCAGATAACCCGAACGCTGTAAGTGCATCCGTTACGATATCAGATACCGTTCCGAGATTTTCACCTGAAGCTGCCGCCAAGTTGATAACACCGTCAATGCCACTGAGCATATCCTCTGTTTTCCAGCCAGCCATAGCCATGTAATTGAGAGCTTCAGCCGCTTCGGTGGCAGTGAATTTGGTACTTGCGCCCATCTCTTTGGCTTTTTCAGTAAGTGCTGTCAGCTCCGCAGCTGACGCATTTGATATAGCACCGACCTGAGACATCCCAGCTTCGAACGATGAACCGACCTCATAACTATACCTTGCCGCACTTTTTAAAAGCTGTATCGTTTGCTGCAAAGCGTTCTGTATAGCGCTCGACACAAGGCTGGCTTTTAATATATCACCAAAACGAGATGTCTCAGTTGAAAGGTCTGAAGTCGCCGCTTTCTGTTCGATTAATCTATTGTATATCTCACGAATCGCATTTGAAGTTTCTTTGGTCTCTGATTTCTGTTCGCTCAACTGCTTATTTGTTGTGCGGATCTCTTTCTGCAACTGTTGCTGCGCTGTGCGATGCACACCCATTTGAGCATTACACTGAGCAATAGCATCTTCAAGCTCCTGCATTCTTGCACGCTGTTCATCAGTAGCCTTTTCGCCGTTATCAGTAGCCTGCTTTAACTGTGCAAGCTCTTTCTGATATGTTTTGATCTGATCGTTAGTTTCCTTGATGGCATTCTTTGTCTGCTGTAAGGACGTATTGAGTTCGAGCAGCTGTTGTATTGCCTCGGTCGTACCTTTCGCAAAGCCGCTTGAATTCGCCGTAAAATTGGCAGTTAGCGTTCTCTGTTCGTCTGGCATGATAGCCTCCTATATTGATTTTTGGATATAAAAAAGCACCCCGAAATGGAGTGCTAAGGATATTAAGGAATATTATGCATTTAAAAGCTTTTGTTTTTGCTTATCAAACTCTTCCTGTGTAAGAACGCCCATATCCATGAGCTGTTTGAGTTTTAAAAGCTCATCAGCAACCGAAAAAACAGGTTTTTTATCATTCAAATCATCATCGTTTTTCTCCGTTGAAGTGTTTTCGATATTCTTAGAAGCGGAGATGACATGAAGCTGTGCAATTATCTTGTCGGCATAACCTCTTGCCGCACGGTAAAACATCCCATCGAGTTCGGTTTTATAATTGATAAGTACGATTTTTAATGCGCCAACGGAACGAGTAACGATCATAATATACATCATGTTGATATCTCTTGTGCTGGTCTTGTTTTCGACGAGTTCAAAGCTCACAAGATCATCATACGAGCATACATCGGATTGTCCCATAACCCTGAACACTCTATTTTCAGAATTGGAAAAGAAGTATTCTCCTACATTATAATCAAACTTGTAGTCACTTCCGCTTTTTATAACGGAATAACTGTTGGCGTAGTCAGAATTATCGTCAAACCTCTCAGACATAGGAATATCCTTATCGCAGTCAAAGCAATGTGATGTGTTGCAAGTAGCTCGGCAATACGGACATTTATACTTGATCACGGCAAATTCCTCCACAGCATTTTTTCTTAAATATACCACAGAACCCACCAAATGTCAATACTGCACCACAAAATCCCTATCTCTGTCAAGTATCTCCAACTGCGCCAGGAACACCGCATTTATAAGCGCCACGACCATATCAACCTTGCCTGCGCTGCGCTTTTTGTCGACGTATTTGTTGAGGTTTGTGTCCTCTCTGCATCGGGCATTCTGGAAATTGATCTCAAGAAGCCTGTTGCAGTCGAATGCAAAATCTCCTGTGAGTATCTTCTCCTTGAGGAGCTTAGTCGCAGGATGAAGCACCGAGCTGTGCTGCTTGATCTCTATCATCTCTATCGGATGGTCGGGGTCGCTTTCGAGCTTCTGAGCGGTGGATATCGCATTATATCGGTCATATCCGCACTGCACGACATGAACACCATAAGCAGCTTCAAGGCTCAGCGCAAAGCGTTCTATAAAGCCGTAATCTATAACCTCATCGCCGCAACTGAAGCATTCCTTTGCCGCTATATGGCGCTTGTAATCCACCTTTTCGGTCTTGGCCTTGATATCGACTCTATCCGTCGGCAGAAAGCCCCACACCTTCGCATAGAGCCTGTCATCGTCGTCAAATGTCACCATAGCGATAGCTGTATTATCCTCTGTCTGGGATAAGTCCATGCCGAGCCACACATAACGATCACGCCACCACTCGATATCCTCTGGGCGGCTGCAAGCCTGCACTCTGATTATGTCAACATAACCCTCAACACCGAGACCTTGATACTGGATATTGCAGTGCTTGCACAGGAAGTTCTCACGCTTGTTCTCATACAGGATAGCCAGTGTGCGCTTCTCGCACAGGCGCTCAAAAAGGCGCTCGTTGTTGATGGCTACGGGGTTAGCCTGATATATTACATTGTCATTGGTCTCCCACTCCTTGACGATCTCGTCGTCAGGCTCATACAGCAGCGCAAACACCTTTCCGCTGCCCTCGTATACGCCGTCAAGCTGCTTTTTTGCGAAGTCTATCTCATCAATAAATCCGTTGTTGTCGTTGGGATATTGCGTGGATATCAGAATTCCGAGCGGCTCGGGCAGATTGACCTGTGAGGAACGCATGGCTTCCACAGGGTAAGAATCCATAGCGCCGACTTCATCCGCTAGGAATATATGTGCAAGCTTACCATCCAGCTTATCGTTGGAATACGCAAGCGGCGTATATTCCGTTTCGTTGATAAGGCAGCGTATCTCCGAACGCATAACCTTGTAATACTTCTCCAACAGAGGCGAAGATTTGATTATCTTTCGGATGGCTATCTTCAGCTCCGATGAAAGCTTCAGATCAGGCGCAACAGAGAAGAATCTTGCAAACTTCGGGGATATCAGCATAGCGATGATGAAGATCACCGCCGATGTAAAAGTCTTGAAATTCTTTCGTGCGATCTCCAAAAGACCTGTGGTGTAGTATCTGCGGCCGTCCTCTCGCCTTGTGCAGAACAGTGCAAAGATGAACACCAGCGCATAATCTTCAAGGCCGTTCAGCATATCAGTATTGAGGTCAGGATGGATTATCACACGCAGTAGCTTGGATATCTTGGAGAACATTTTGAGGTCGATGTATACGCCCTCAATCTCGCCGTCACAGATAGCCACCCACTCAGCACACTGCTTGCGCACGTACTTGCCGATCTTCGGATTGTCGTCAGCGGCAGCATAAACGGCGTACTTGTATGCACGGCTCTCTTTTATGTCCATTCCGCTCACCTCGCTTGTGTCAATCCTCCGTGTCGTACATCTGCACCCTTTCGGGCGGCTTCATATAGCCTTTTGCTACTGCATAATCCTGCCAGCGGCTCATAAGCTCTCTGACAGTGGAATTCCAGTAGAAATCATCAGGCTTCCCCATCACATCGCACACCATTGTGTACAACCGCACAAATGTGCTTTTGCCGTCATCCTGCGGCTTTTCAGACGGCTTTGGCGGCACGATATACGGGTCATCCTCAGGAAGTGCCATTATCATAGCCTCTCGGCAATGTGCCGCTATTGCTGCCGCTCCCACTGCCGACAGGATATCATCCAGCTTATTTCGCGGGATGTCCTTCTGCTCAATTCCTGCTGCGAAATACTCCGAAACCGCCGCTTTCGTAATATCCGCCGCAAATATTCCTGTAATGTCCAGCCCCTTTTCCTCCAAAAGGAGGAGCGCCCTCATGTCATATCTCAGACTGAGCTGCGCTCCGCCGAATGTAAAGGAATGTCGGAGCGGTAAAAGCTCCTTTATCATCAGCCTGTCTCCGTTCCTTCGTCGGTTGTTGTTTCACCGATAAACAGCGGCTCTGCAAACCACTTCTCGATGAACTCTGCATCCGCTTCCACCTTAGGATCCACACCGATGATCTTGTACATATCATCCTTGTTGTGGATGGTGGGAGAATATGTACCGCTCAGCGTTGTAGTGGCATAGTTGATGGATGTACCCTCACGCTGTCTGCTGTCCTCGCCCTGAGGTGTCAGTTTTGTACGAGGGAACTTGTACAGATTCAGAGTGTGATCAGGGCGCTCAGTAGCGTATGCAACGCACACATAAGGCACTACATCACCGCTGTTGGATGTGATAACGCCTGCGCTGTTCTTGGTGTTACCGTAAAGGAACTCCTCATCGCCGTCTGCATAACCTCTGATGCCGATATCGATATTGCCGCCGTCCTTTGCAGCGTAATCCTCTACCTTGATACCATCGCCGTACTGAGGAGCTGTCTGCATGGAGGGAGTATATCTTGCCGTCTGCATCTGATTCTCAAACTTGTGCGGCTCTGTCTCGTACTCGAGCGTATTCTCGGTATCGACGAGCTGCTTCCACATCGTCAGGCGCTTGATATTGATCGTAGAACGACCTTCTGTCTTGCTCATAGTTGTTTACCTCCTATCCTCGGAAATTGCGTTCTGCAACTTCCAGAAGTTTTTCGTTGAATGCGTTTACCGCCTTGTCTTTTGCAAGGAAAAATCCTGCTCTTATGTGCGAAACATGAGCAGGAAAATCACCTTTTTTACGTCCGATTTTATCGGTCGGCTTTTTTCGTGTGCGTGACTTGCCCGGACGTCCGAACTCGATCACCAGTAATTCAGGATATCTGCGCAGGGTCTCGGTGTCATAGCCGATACGCAGTTTATACACCTTGCCCTTTGCACGCTCGTCCTGTTTTATGGAGATAAGTCCGCTACCGATGTTGTTGTATCGGTGTCCTTCCTTGTCACGCTTGAAATGTGCCTTTGCGAACAGTCTCTGCTGTTCTTTTCGGATAATGTCCGCTGCATTCATGGCAGCGCCTTCGGTGGCTTCGTCAACCTCGCCCTTTGCTCGGTTGAGGTCGTCGATAAGTCGTGTTATTTCTGCCTCCATGCCCGAAAATTCAAGGAATTCAGCCATATCAGCCTCCGTAATCCTGATACCAGTGCCGCCCATAGGGGAACGTGCTGTCATTGGTAGCATCGCCGCCGCCAGAATAGCTGAAGCCTGCCGCCTGCATAGCCGCTTTTACGAACTCATATAGCCCAAGATCCAGTGCAGGAGTAAAGATATTCAGCGTGATCATATAGGATTCATCATGCGCCATCCCTTCGCCGTAATCGCCACCCGAGCCTACAAGCTCATACGAGATGTATTTCTCTGGTGCTTTATCGCCGAAATCAGTAACAGCATGATAAGTCGGCACTATCTCTCCGATAGCCTTCTCAATCCTCTCAGCCACGTTCATATCATCAACCCCTTTCAAGCAGCAGTTTTATCTTCAGCGGATTATCCGTGCCGCCCGTTGCGGCTATCTTGTATCTCTTGCCCTCATAGTCAGCGTGCGTGTAGTCCTTGAACTCACGCCGCCACATGATAACGCTGTACTCCACATCATTTCCGACTGAAAGAGCTGTCATCTTTGTTGTGACGCCCGGCTCAGACACATCCGCCCACACCGTTACCTTTGCGGCTTCGGCGTAGGTGTTTGTGTGTCCTGCCTTTGGTTCCAGCCTGAGCAGCGTTATTTTCCTGTTGAATGCGTTATTTCTGCGCATACAGCACCGCCTTTCTACAGGAGATTTGTGCGGTGCTGCCCGATGATAGCATCGGCAAACGGATTGACGTTCTGCATATCCACCGTATAGGTGCGGTTGGTGTACATCTCATTCACCAGCGTAAGGAATGCCAGTGTGAGGTCGTCATGGTCGTCCGCCACTGCTTCGTCAAGTCCTGTCTGCGAAAGGATGAAGTGCTTTGCACCATCCGCAAAGAGCTGTACCATATCATCGGATGTATCGGAGCTTATGCCGCAGAAATCCCTGATATTATCAAGGCTTACATCACTTAGCTTCACCGCTGTCACCGCCCTTTGTCTTAGCGGCGGACTTCTTTTCGGCGCTGTCCTCGACCTTCTCGACATAGCCTGCCTTCAGCAGGTCGTTCAGAACAGCTTCGTTCTTGATGTCCTTGGTATCGCCCTTAGCCATTGTTACTGTACCCGAAAAGGATATTGTTGCCTTTACCTTCATAGTCGTTTACCTCCTTATGCCATCTTCAGAGCGGAGATCATCTGTGCGTTCTCCACCTTGGAATCCATCTCCATCCATGCTACTACGCCGACAGCGTGCTGAGTTGCATACTTCTCACGCAGCACCTCAACGGACAGATCCTCGGATACCTTGACTGCAAGACCTGCAAAATCGCCGTAGTAGATAGCAAGCTTGCCGCTCTCCATATCGGGCATCTTGGATGCAACGTATACATCCTTACCGAGCAGTGTATAGCCCCACTTTGCAGTAGCGTCCTTATTCAGCAGCAGATTGCCGTCGCCGTCCTTCAGCTTGCGGATAGCCTTGCGGGTGTTCTTGGACATTACCCAGATAGCCTCGCCCTGATACTCGTCGGGAACTTCCTCCTGAACATCGATAAGCTCGTCAACTGTTACAGCGGTAGAAGCGGCCGCAGGAACGATCTGGGACACAGTGGAAAGACCTGTGATCTTATCTGATGTACCGCCGAGCAGCTCACCATCGATCCAGCGTGCTGCAGCCTGTGCGACCTTCTTGATCACATAGCCGAGGATATCAAACTTGCTGTTGTTCATCAGCTTCTTGGACACCTTGCAGAGAGCGCCTGCGAGGAAGCCGCCGAGCTGAATAGAAAGGAACTTGCCGCTTGTGCTTTCAAGCTCCTCAAACTCGTCAGCGTAAGCCATTGTAACAGCGCCCGATGTCTCGTCGTAGTAAGGAATATTCAGCGTGCCGCCGATATTGTACTTGGTAGCCAGTCTGAACACAGGGGAAAGCTCCTCGATCTTCTCGATGATCTTGTTTGCGATGGATGTGGGAATAACTGCGCCGTTAGCCTCGTTGGTCCAGTTCGCATCAGCTCTTGTTTCGAGTCCCTTACCGCTGCGCAGATACTCAACAAACGCACGCTCCTCGTTCTGTGCGTTGTCGGAATTATCGTCGCTGGGATTAACGATATCAAGGTTGCGCTGCTGCTGAATAGCGTTGATAGTGTCGTTAAGGTGCTGTACCTCAGTATGCTTCTCGTCGTAAGAACGCTGCTCCTCCTCGGTGAATGCTCTTACCTCTGTCTTGCCGTCAGCGGTCTTTGTTTCCAGAGAGCCGAGCAGTGTAGCCATCTCAGCAAGCAGCAGAGAACGGCGCTCCAGTAATGCCTTTAACTTATTCATGTGTTTATGCCTCCTTTGAGTTTCATGATATCCAGTCTGCACCTCATGAGTGCGACAGTGTTGCTGTTGTCTGAGTTGTCAGAGGGTGCGGCTCTTTTTTCGGGCTGCACGATCTCCTCGATCTCATCATCCATGGCACGATATTCCTTGTGTGCCGCTTCCTCGCTCTCGTCAAGCGAGCGCACCTCAACGGATGTGCCGAAATAGGCAGGGGTCTTTGTAAGGATGGATACCTCGTCAAGGTGGAAATCGTCCAGCGTCCTGCGCTGTACGCCGTCCTTATAGCTCTCCCAGCGGTCAACCGCCTGATTGAAGCCGAAGGACCATCCACGAAGCTCCCCTTTTGCGGCTGCCTGTGCAATTTCGGGGTCTGTGGTGACCATATCAGCGTGCAGTCCGATGTTGTCCTCACGCAGTTTCAGGTCTGCCTGCAGCGCCCTCTTGTGGTTCAGCATCGCCCTCACATTCGGATTGCGTGAAATAGCACGCCCGAACGCTCCTGCGCTGACCTTTTCCACAAACGGACCTGTCGCCCTTGCCGCCATCTGCGGAGGGAGTACACGGCTGTCACGCTCCACGGCGTTGACGTAGCCTGAGATATGCACCTCACCGCTGCTTCTTATCTCGATCTTCAACTTTTCCACCCCCTTTCAGTTGAAAAATGGTAATAAAAAAGCACTCCATTTGGAGTGCTGAATTATAAAACTAAGGGCAGTGCATATTGCCACAGCTCATCACCGCCCGTCCAAAGCCTTTCGGCTTTAATATCAATAAAAATGCGCCTTGCATTTGATTGCAAAGCGCTGCAATTATTAATTTATCTCGTTGCGCTTGATTCCACGCATATCCGCCAAATGGCGAACGACCATTGAAGTAGTAATCTCGGGTGTGTTCTCTACGAATTTAAGCATTTTATCAATGCCGTTTTCTACTGTTTTACAGCCTCTGATAATAGCGCCGGGGAAATTATCATAAGAATCTGATATTGTTTCCAAAACCTCTCTCAATCTTTCTTCCATAGCATTCTCCTTAAATCTTATCATAGATATTGTATTTGCCGAAGTCATGATTTTCAAAGAAATAGTCACCTTCAACAGTAGAAAATACGCAATCTGTTATTCCTTTATACTTGGAATAATCGGTACTTATACCGCTATATACCTTTGTGAATTCCTTTGGTTCGAGCTGCATTTCAGTGTACGCAAACGGTTTACCATCAGAATCATATGTAATGCCATTGATCGTCTTATTGCCGCTATTAGGGTTTTCAGGCAAGTCGCTCTGACCATACTTGATGGATACTGTTCCATCATCATTGAATTTCATTTCTTTGATCTTAGCACCGCCGTTTGACTGCATCACAGGGCGCATATTATTGGATATTGCACCGCCGCCTCTGCCACGCCATCTTCCGTTTTCATCACGAGGCTGGCTGTCGGAATATCTCTCCTCAATTATACCACTTTTCTCATCGTCCTGCAACCCCTCATCCGCATTTTCTTCGGTATTTTTCACCATTTCGCCCACCTTCACCATCTGATTGGTGTTCGGTGTATAAATAACGTTTGTCTTGGGGTCAAGCAGTACGTTGTTCAGGCCGAGAGTAATGTAATTGAAGCCTGTCGCAGGAAGATCTTCCTTGTATCGCACCTCATCAAGCTGCAGGAAGTTGTTCTGCAGACCAACAGCATAAGCCTGATAGCGTGTAAGCGTGTCGCCCTTGAGCAGCTCATTCGTATCCAGTGCAAAGTACATGGATCGCTTTTCGCTTTCCAAGAGCAGTGAGCGGTTGATCGCTTCCTGATAGACAGTAACTATCGGCATCACCGCATTGGTCATTGCAAGGCTGAACTGGTCACGGCTGACCTTGCCGCTTATAACATCGGGAGAGAGCAGGAATGCAAGATCAAGCTGTGATGTATTGGTGAGCTTGTTCTGATTGAGCTGCATCTCTACGGCAGTAGATGCTGACGGAGTATATTTCAGGCCATTGTTCAGCACCATCATATTGTTGCCGTTATTAGCGTAAAGCTCCTCCCATGCCTTTCGGGTCTCTGCCAGCGCCGCTTTTGAGAGTATCTTCTCACTCTGCAGGAAACCTTTCTTGTTGCCGCCTGTTCTGGAACTGACATTCTCGAATTTCAGCGTATTGTACATGGAAGAAAGCAGCGTTTTGTGTTCGTCGATGATGCTTACACCACGAACGCCGTCTGTACTCTTGCGTGCCAGGATGATGAAATCCCATGGATTATATGTTCTGCCGCCTACATACAGCCTTGCATCCTTGAAGATAGGGTCTGCACTCTTTGTCACTGATACATCTGTGTAATTCACATAATGCAGAGACTCCACATTTGTGCCGTTCTTGTTTATGTAGACATAGCCTGCGCCGTATCTGAACATATCCGATATCTGCGCCGCACGGGCTTCGTAAGCGCCCATGAGGTCGCCCGTAGCCTCGTTCAGTAATCTCAGACGAGGGTCATCCGTGATCTCGTTTGTTCTGCACTCGCTGCCGTCGTTCTCCTCGCGATACAGTTTGACAGGAAGCCTTGCAACGATACCGCTCACAAAATCTATTGCCGCAGACAGCGCAGGTATCTCCATGGCTGTATCTGCGTCTATTGCTCCTGTGCCGATTATTGCCTGAAGCAGAGTAGCAGCGGCCGTGCTGTCCTCTGTGCCATTATCCGCAACAGTTGCAGTGGATATATCAAGAGCTGCACGCTCCTCTTTCTTGGTGGAAAGCCAACTGAATAAGCCCAATTTTATCACCTCAACAAAAAAGCCCGAATAATATCGGGCGGAATATCATTCGGTCGGGTATCGGCAGTATCGGTCTGCCCGCCTTGGGGCCTTTGCTTCCCCAAAGAACACCTGTTATACCCGATATCACGACAACACTATTGCATTGCCGTGATACACAATCGGAAAGGAACATAATGGGCGGTCTCAGCAGCTCACGCACTGCCTTGACCTATATAGGCGACAGTCCCGATAAACTGCCGCCAATATGGAGAAAAGCCAATGACTTGGTAGGTATCAATCATCATCGCCTGCAAGTATAGCCATCAGCGGATCAACAGCATCCGTCTTTTCCACATCCTTCGGGATGGTCCTCAGAGCCGCCGCCACTGTCATACAGCATTCCTTCTCAATATCAAACAGCATCTTGCGCTTCTGCATCACTGCGCTGTTTGCAGTGTTGAGCTGATTCATAAGCTGTGTTACCTGCTTCAGATAAGCGTTGACATCATCAGCGGAGATATCATCGAGATCATCAAAACGCTTCTGCACCTTGTTAACAGCCTCAGATACACTGCGGATCCTGCCAAGATAGAATTCTATTTCCGAATACAGCTCACAGTATCGGTTGAATATAGGAGCATATAGAGCATCGTCCTTCTTAATGGCTCTCATGAGCTTGATAAGCCGCTGATACTCACGATGCGCCACCGGGTCGCTCTTGACCGTAGGTCTCTCAAAGCACTTCACACCAGACAGCACCGATGCCTCTGCTTTCTTTCTGCTCTCCAGTTCTGCCTTGGTGCGGTGGGACTTACCTTCCTCTTCCAGCACTGCGACAGGCTTAGGTGGTCTGCTCATACCACACCTCCTCAGTTTACTAATTTCTGTTTTGGGAATATTTCTTTTACGGAGGAGGGCGTCCGATGTCAAACCCAATCAGAAAGGGATTTGCAAGGGGTAGGGGGGGTACTATAACCGAGGCAATACCGCAGGATTCTGCACGATTTCAAGCAGTTTTTTGCGCGAAATCTGTCCTTGCTCAGCCTTTTCGTGATGATATCTGCACAGTGTTATGAGGTTATCATCGTCAAGCCGTCGGTCATAGTCAGAGGCTATCGGTACGATGTGATGCACTGACAACTCCCTGTACTCTACCACTCCACCGCTAAGACAAACACGGCAGCAGTTGAAGTCACGCCGCATGATACGCTTTGCAGTCCTGCGCCATACCTGAGTATTTCGGAAACGGTCCGCTTCACTGTTGCGCTTGCGCTCAGCGTATCTCGGCGCTCTGCATCTGCCATCGTGGATAGTGTGGCATACATTGCAGTAGTGTTTCATGTCTCCTCCGTGGAATATTCTTTCATGCTATCATTATAGCACAGGTAAAACGAACAAAACGAACAACTTTACTTTTGCCGCTCAAAAAATCTGTTGTACATCATTCGCACGCCATCAGGAGTGTTATTACCGCCTATCTCATAGGCAACACGTTTCCATCCGAAAAGGCTGACACAGTAATAGAACAATATCTGACGCATAAGACTGTCCTGCACTGTCAGTATGTAAGATACTGCCCTGTCACGCAGGTCCTGTATCTCATCCTTCTTCGCCTGAATACGGCTTTCAAGCTCCATCTCCCGCTCAGTGCGCTGTGCGACCTTGTCCGATATCCCTGTGCTGTGAGATGTGCCAGGCAGCGGCGAAGCCACAAGAGATCGTGCTTTGAGCCTTGCAAGCTCATCCTCCCACATCTTCAGCTCACGGTTGAGATAGTATATCTGTTCGAGTTCTGATTTTGTCATGCATCAATCTCCTTTCCCGTCTGTCCACCACATAACGCCGAAGATCGCCAGCGCTACAAGTGGGGTTATTATGAGCCAGTCCATATTATGTAAGCTCCTCTAATGCCTTTATTGCTTCCCTTTGTGAGCGGAATATAGTTTTACCGAATAAAGAAAAATGATATCTTTCTTCACTGTAAATATCACCACCGACAACAAATGAAGGTTCTTCACCGATTTGGATTTCGACAACATTTCTTTGGCGCAAATCTCTGCCACGGAATATCTCGTACACGGTATCGCCCACTTTAATAGGCGGTGCGATTACTCCCTTTGCCAAGAGGACGTCTGCTATAATGGCTGCTTCGTCCTCGGTGAAGTATAGTGTGAGGTTTGCCCTCTCTTCGTATATATCTAAGAGGTGCTGTATAAGTCGTTCTCTGTTATCCATCTTCCGCTTCACCATCCATTCTCGCTCCGCATCTGGGGCAGAACTTGTAATAGTCTTTAAAAGCCTTGAACAACATCAATAATGCAGTGCCTGTGTCCGATACCTCGTATTCCTCGCCACACTTGCTGCACTTGGCAATCTTGTAATCTCCATACAGGTCGTTCCACTCCCCATGTTTCACAGGCTCAACGTCTGCGGCGGGGATATAGTCTTTTTCCAATATTTCGATTACAGCTTCATGTATCTTTATGATTCTTCTGTTTCTCTCAATCTCAGCCTTTTGGCGGTTGATAAGGTCAACAGCATTTTTCATAAGTTCGTTGCAACAACCGACCGTGCTTTTTGGGTATTCGGTAGGTTCATATTTACACGGAGTACAATTTTGTGCTTCACTGCAACATTCCAACGCCTTGATGATTTCATTGTCAGTCATTATTATCACCCGCCCTTGTATTCCACTGGTCGATACAGATCTGGTAACCGTCGCCTTCCTGTATTGCCGTTGTAGTTTGCTATGCAGTTCTTGCAGTTATCAGGCATTTTGTACCTCCGTATCTTCCAGTGCCGCATAAACTATGCAGCCTGATTTCAAGTCTTGCAGTTCAAGCGAATAAGTCCAGCCCTTTTCTTTGCTGTAGCCTGTGAGAACGTGCCGTATGGTGTACGGCGCTGAGATGCCCATGTGCGTATGAACGACTGTGCGACCGCTCATCATAACTTCATTTACTTCTTCAAGCTTCATTTGTCAGCTCCTCGATCGAAACAAATATACCCGGTATTCGTCCGTAGAATTTCTCGATGATCTCTGAAGCTACCAGTGCATCATCCGTCCAGAAGCGGAGCTTTGTCATGCAGTCCTTGAGCAGCTTGTTGAGATTATCGGTATCGGGCTTTGTGAGCTTGTACTCGCCGTGCTGATGCTTGCCTGTTATAGGAAACAGCCATTTCACCGTGAGCCTCACGCCCTGTGTGTACGGCTTTATAGGGACGAATGTTGCAAGATGTGCCGTAAGCTTTGCTCTTGCGTCTGCAAGCTCAGGCGGCTCATAAACTATGGGCTTGCCTTTCCTGACGGCGATATCCTTTTCCTGATGAGTTACCGTCGGCGGCTTCATCGGCATAAAGAATTGCATAAATTTTACAGTTCCTTTCTTTTTTGATTTCAAGGGTCAGGGGTCATTGTCTTGTGCGTGTAGGGGACACCGCCGCATTAAGAGCGGTGTCCTACCGTACGCACATGACGTCGCTTGCGGCGGATTTTATATACGTAGTATATAATGGATGCCGCTGTTTTGGGCGGCACCATGTTTTTATGATGCCGCCGTTTTCGGCATGACCTTGTTTTTTTATGTCGTGCCGTTGTCGTTTTTTAAAACTGTCATTGTGTTTTTGTCTATCCAGTATCCGTAATTTTTCACCCATCTTCTGACAGTTCGCTCACTTACGCTGAGATAATCGACCAGCATTTCAACGGTAGGAGCTTCTCCGAAATTTGCAGTGATCATAGCATTCTCAAACTTTACCTTATTTGAATCGTTCTGCTTTTTTGCCTGATCCTTTCGTTTCTCGGACGCTTTCTGCCACGGCGCACGCTCACCCTCGGTGTCTACATCCTTCAGCACTCCCACCATGTCGATGCGATGCACAGGGAAGTCAAACCACACATTTACAGGCGGAAACTTCGGGAATTCTCTCAGCGTACCCTCGATACGCCATGCTGTGCGGCTCTCTGCGGACTTTTCAGCGGCGGAGATACTTTCCTTTACCCCTGCCAGAACAGCCGCAGGAAGGTGCTTTTCGGCGTGTTCGAGCATAGCCCTTGCCGTAACCATGTCATCCTGTGAGATATCGCTGTATCCGTTGCGGACGAGTGCGTCATGGCAGATGTTACATACCGCCTTGTTCTTCTCCTCTTTCAGCAGAGTATCGGGGATATCAAGCTCAATGAGATCCAGCAGTGCATCGGGGTCTCTTGCAAATACGCCCGAGCCTGAGGCTCTGTCCATTGAACGCTTGCCGCCCTGCGCACCCTTTGAGTGATGGTGACAGTAGATTACCGAGCATCCAAGCTCCGTGCAGACCTTATCGAACTGGTTGCAGAAATGAGCCATCTGATCTGCTGAGTTCTCGTCGCCTGTGATGACCTTGTATATCGGGTCTACGATAACAGCGATGTAATTCTTCTTTGCCGCACGGCGTATAAGCTTTGGTGCGAGCTTATCCATCGGAACGGACTTGCCTCGCAGATTCCATATATCTATATTTGCAAGGTTGTTCGGAGGAAGCCCCAGAGCCGTGTATACATCCCTGAAACGGTGCAGACAGGAAGCCCTGTCAAGCTCCAGATTGACATACAGCACCTTGCCCTGTGTGCATCTCCATCCGAGCCAGTTGCCGCCCTCTGCGATAGCACAGCACATCTCTATCAGTGCGTAGGATTTGCCCGCCTTTGATGGTCCTGCTATCAGCATCTTATGGCCCTGACGAAGAACGCCGTCAATAAGCGGAGGAGCAAGCTCGGGGAGATTATCCCACGCAGCAGCCATGCTCTCGGTATCGGGGAGATCGTCATTCACGCCCTCTATCCACTCTCTCCATTCGTTCCATGAAGCCTTGCCGATATTCGTGTCAACGATGTACTGGCGGCTGTTGCCACGCTGCACGCCCGGGATTCGGGAAAGTCGGGAGGGGTTTCTGTTCTGTGTGTCGGGTGACAATCCATTTTTCTGACAGATGGTATAGAGGAAATCCACACGCTTTCTGTATTCATCATAGTTTGCGGCTTCTATGCGGACTATCGCATGGAGTGATTTGCCGCCGCTGTACACCAGCACCGCCACAGGCAGCTCAAGCTCTCGGATGATGGCGTTCTGTCGTTCGATGTCGATGTTGTCGCTCTCTACAAGGGCATAGCGGTATTCGGTTACATTGTCATTCTTTACGCCCTTGCCGTCCAGCGGATTGAAGCGTATCCATGCTCCGCCATTTGGATTACTGTCGCCCAGAACACCGCCGATATCGCCGTTGCACTTGCTTAACAGCTCGATAAGCTGACCTGCCGTGCGGTCATAGTTACCCTTGTTTGCAGGGAGATACTTTCCCTCACGCTCCCACGACTGCATCACATAGCCTACATTCTCATTCTGCTCAAACAGCGTTTCAAGGTAGGTTATGATCTGCTTTGCAGGATCCCATACGGCAGGCGAGGATATCTCTCTGCCCTCAAGCCATTTCTTGTCTACGATAACATGGTCGTCTTTCTCTATGTAATCATCCCATTCGAGGATGTGTCCCTCTCCTGCAAAGGTCATTCCGTTATCTTTGGCAAGCTGTACGATAGTAGCGCCTGTGACAGGATTTGCCGAGCCGTTGAAGCTCTCCCACTTGTTGGCGCATTCTCCTGCATGATATCTGTTGAAGTCACGTCTGCTCCAGTCCTCCCATACGCTGACGGAATAGCCCTCGTGCTTCAGAGCCATTCCTACATTTACCCATGTCTGATAGTCAAGCTCCGCAGGGTCGATGAAGGTCAAAGCCTCGTTAAGATCTATCTCGAATTCCATTACTCACCTCTGTATTCTGATGGGATTATGCTGCTCGGCACTCTCCAGCCGTTGGCTGCAATCCTTGTAATGAGCCTGTTCGCCGCATCAAAGGTCCATTCTCCGACGTGCTGAAAGCCCTTGTTTTCAAGCAGCCTTATCTGCTTCGGGGTAGCAAGTCCTGCTATCCTGCGCTTCTGCAGGCGGTCAAGGAGCATATTAGCCTTGCCTGCGTTTTCTATCTCGTTGGGGTAGATGCCGAACTTCTCCAGAGCATCAAGCTGCTTCTGCGAGGGCGGCATCATCTCCCAGCCGAATGCAGGAACATAGCCTGACAGATCCTGTGACTGTATCGACATCTCGAACTGCAGTGGGTCTACAAGCTGGCGCTTGCGCTTCTTCATCTCGGCAAGCTGCTTGGCAAGCGCCGCTTCACGATCTGCCACAACATCCTCAGAAGCCTTTTCCTCTGCTTCCTCGATATCTACGGGGCAGCCTGCCTCTGCAATGTTTTCGGTCATCTTCTGTGCGACTTCTTCATTCTCGCAGATAAGGTGTGCGGGACGGCAAAGCTCATGGCGTTCCGTGTGCCAGAGGAAATCCAGCAGGAGCAGATGATCCTTGCCCTCGCACAGCCTTGTACCTCTGCCTACCATCTGGCAGTAGAGAGAGCGCACTTTGGTTGGGCGAAGCACTATTACGCAGTCAACGGACGGACAATCCCAGCCCTCAGTAAGCAGCATGGAATTGCACAGGACATTGTATTTTCCGCTGTCGAAATCAGCCAGTATCTCGGCTCTGTCATCGGAATTGCCGTTGACCTCAGCCGCACGGAAGCCCTTATTATTCAGTATCTGGCAGAACTTCTGAGATGTCTTGATAAGCGGCAGAAATACCACTGTCTTACGGTCTGAGCAGTATTTCAGCATCTCCTCCGCTATCTGATGCAGATACGGATCCAGTGCTGTATCGATGTCGCTTGCCTTGAAGTCTCCTGCCTGTGTGGCAACACCCGAAAGGTCAAGCTGTAACGGAATAGTCAGCGCCTTTATCGGGGAAAGATAGCCCTCCTTGATGGCTCTGGGGAGCGTATATTCATAAGCGAGGCTGTCGAACACCTGACCGAGATTCTTCATATCTCCTCTGTCGGGAGTGGCGGTCACGCCCAGCACCTTTGCGCTGTCAAAGTAATTCAGTATCTTCTGATAGCTGTCGGATATGCTGTGATGTGCCTCGTCAATGATGATGGTGTCAAAATGCTCGGGGTCAAAGCGTGAAAGGCGCTTTTCTCTCATGAGGGTCTGCACGCTGCCGACGGTGATCCTGTTCCATGAATCGAGGCAGCTTTCTTCAGCCTTTTCCACGGAGCAGCTTATACCACAGGCTTTGAGTATCTTGTCTGCTGCCTGTTCCAGCAGCTCACCACGGTGGGCGAGGATGAGGACTCGTTCTCCCTGTCTTACGCAGTCCTCGGATATCTTAGCAAAAACGATAGTCTTTCCGCAGCCCGTAGGCAGTACGAGCAGGGTCTTGTTGTTACCCTGCTCCCACTGCTCAAAGACCGCCGCTTTTGCTTCTTCCTGGTACGGTCTTAAATTCATGGCTTAAAACTGTCCCGGTGTAAATACACCTGCAGGAACGGCAGGTGCGGTCTGTGCGGCAGGCTGCGGAGCCGCATACTGAGGCACAGGAGCATACTGCTGAACGGGTGCAGGCTGAGCAGGAGCGTCCGCAGGATCATAGAACTTCCTGATCTCGTTGGAATCGCCCTCACCCTTGTCACTCTTCCAATGACGGATGGCGATCTTGCATCTGCCACGTGCGCCGATGATGTTGTTCCAGTTCATGCGGAGCTTTTCGCCGTGCTTCTTCTGACCAATTCCCACGAAGAATGCAGAGAGCAGACCCTCGCATTTGCTGTGCAGGAAAAGATTATGTGTAAGCTCCTGTGTGTTGCCGTCGGGAAGATCTATTCTGAGCTTTACAATGGCCTTGGGGCAGGGAGGGAGCTTATCGCTGCCATCGTGTCTGCCACGCTCAAAGCCTGATACTGTGAATGTGTAATCACCTTCGGGGATAAGGACGAAGTCGCTGTCCTTTTCGATCTCGTCATCCCACGCAAATTCTCTGTCAAATACTTCTGCCATAATGAATACCTCCGTTAATATAAATGTGTTTTTCAGGGATTATTATCCCTTGCCGATCTTATCATGTAATCAACTGCAATAAACTGCATTATCTGCCTGCAAGCACCATTTCAAGCACCTTATCCCATGCGCCGATAAGTACGCCGTTTACGAAGTCCGCAGGGTAGTCCTTAATAGGCATATCTGTAGGGAAATATCCTCTTGCACTGACGGCTCTGCATATCTCCTCCTCGGTGACTCCAGCCGCTGTCATAAGCTCTGCAAGTGCAGGGGGAATATCAGCCGCAGGAGCTTCATACAGCGTTTCTGGGAGCTGCTCGAAAAACTCGGCAGGAGGTTCAGGAGGAAGCGTATCAGGTGCGCTCTGCTGAGGAACAGGCGCTGCCATCTGCACAGGCTCTATGATATGGCGTATCTGCTCATAGTCCATGGGTATCTCCTCGGGAAGTCCATAGCGGTTCTTTGCATCCCAACAAGGATGATGGGATGTATACATCACACGTCTGCCGCCCTGTGCCTTATGCTTCTTGCCTTCCTTGTCTACAGCTACGGAAAGAGTCTTGTAGTTTGCAAACAGTACCATATCAGCCCATTCCTTTATCATGGGTGCGATCCAGTTGGTAGTCTTTTTGCCGAGCTTCAGCTCCCAACGGTCATAAGCTCCCATCTCGTCAGGCTGCTCGAATTTTCTCAGTGCGGCATGTGCTATCAGCACCACGTTTATGCCTGCGGTTATTACTTCACTGAGCTTGTTTAAGTATCTGCCGAAATCTTCCTTTTCGTAAGTCCAGCCGTTGCCGTATCCGAAATCCTCTATGCCGTTTTTGTTATGAGCTGCACACAGCGCTGTAAGGCACATGCTTTCAGCCCAGTCGATAGTGTCTACTATGTAGGTCTTGCAGGGGCGATTAGCGATAACGTAATCCGCCTGCTGCAGAAGCGCTGCCCATGACAGCGGCTGATCGAAACGAGCTACATCAAGCTCTTTGGTGCTGCCCTCTGTATCAGAGAACAGCGGATCAGGGAACTGCGCTGCAAGCGAGGACTTGCCTATGCCCTCAGGACCGTAGATAACTATCTTCTTTGCGCTGTGAATTTTTCCTCTTGTAATGTTCATCAGAATGTACCTGCCTTCCATGTTGTTGTAGGCTGCTCTGCAGGAGGAGCGTCCTCTGCGGGAGCAGCGTTCTTTCCGTCCTCGATGATGATACTGCACTCATCGCCTGTGCTTACCCTTGTGGCAATGACCTGCAAGCCCTCCTGCTCAAGCCATGCTCCGAACTCTGCGAGAGTGTCCGTATCCATCTGCTCAAGCTTGTCCAGAAGCACAAAGCCGCAGTTAGGATTAAGCTTGCGTACGATGGCGGTAGCCACTTTGAGCTGTTCAGAGCCGCTCATGCAATCCCAGCGACAGCCGTTATAAAGCAGCTCGCCGTTCTCAACGGATAAGCCCTCAAGGGGGAGGTCTGCACCGCTGAGCAGATCTGTTTTCTGCCTGCGTATATTGCTTATCTGCTCGGTCAGCTCGTCGTACTGCTTGCCGAAGTCCTCTGCCTCGATCTCTGCACGCTGCCTGTCAAGATTTGCACGTATCTTTGTGTTAGTGGCTTCGATATCTGCAAGGCTGCGCTCGATCTCGGCTGTACTTTCGTCCTGAAGATCAGCAGCGGACTTTCTTGCAATATCAAGGTCAGCGGCGAGCTTTTCAAGCTTCATTCCAAGCTCTTCAAGCTGTGCAGAAGTGCGGTCGTATTCCTGCTGTATCTGAGCGAGCTGCGCTCTCTTGCGCTGGTTCTCGCCGTTGCGTGCAAGGATCTCCTGCTGCTGCTTTATAAGTTCTACAGCGGAAACAGGCTCGACAGGAAGCCCTGAGTATACAGGCAGCTCCTTGGCGTACTTTGCTTTCTGATCCCGTACTCTGCCTATCTCAGTGCGGCGGTTATACAGCCGCTGCTCGTTCGCTTCGAGGGCGTACAGCTTATCTCCAACACCGATTATGCGGAGCAGGGTATCAGCCTTTTCCTTTGAGCTGGACTGCATGAACTTCGGAAGATTCAGCGCCAGTGTCTCGACAAACTCATTAAGAAGCTGCTGACCGCCCTTGTTTCCGTTGGGATCAATGACCTTGAGAGAGGAGTTGTTTCCCGAACGCTCCACTACAAGACCGTTGGAAAGCTCCACCTTCAGATGCGGAGGAATAACAGAGCCTTCTCTGTTAGGCTGTGAGGGCTTGAAGCGGTCGCCACCCAGCGCCCATGCGATAGCGTCGAGTACGGTGGTCTTGCCCTGACCGTTCCTGCCGCCTATCACCGTCAGTCCGTTCTCAGCAGGCTCAAGAGTTACCGCCTTAACTCGCTTTACATTTTCGATCTCAAGATTGTTGATTTTAACCATTATAGTTTCCTCTAAATTCCTTAAAAGTTAATTGATCTTCGTTATCTTCGGTATCTGCAAGCATCTTCTCGACAGCATCCTTATAAAATGCTTTGCTTACCTCAAAGCCATAGCAGCTGCGCTTCAGTTCCTTGCAGGCTCTGAGCGTTGTTCCGCTTCCAGCTACAGGATCGATGACCACATCCCCCTCGTCGGTGAAAATCTCAATAAGCTGCTTCAGAAGATTAACAGGCTTCTGTGTAGGGTGGATTTTAGGTATCTCATTCTTGTTATCCCTTTTCCACTCGAACCAGTTGAAAATCATTCTACCCTTTTGTGTTTCAGTTCTGCCGTTGTTGAATTTCGGGAGCTTGTCCCTATATAGCACAACAGCGTGTTCAGTAGCGCCGACGATTTTCATGTTCGCTTTCAACACCTGTGCCGAATAGTTCTTTATGAAGAACAGGGGATAGCTGTTTTTGAAGCCGTATCGCTTGCCGTATTCTATCACTACGGGTATCTGATCGAATGCGCAGAACACTATCATTGCAGGTGACTTGCCCTTTTCTTTAGGCTCTTTTATAAGCAGACGTGAGCAGAAGTGCATATATTCGGCAATCTTAAAATTGTTGTCAGTGCCGAAAAATGCCTTTCCCGCCTTCTTGCTCTCGCCCTGCTTGTTATCACCGTTTATGTACCATTCTGTGCTGCTGGCGTATGCATTTGCGCCGAGATTATACGGTATGTCAGCAATTACAAGCTGCGCTTTCGGTATACCATAACGTTTGTAGTTCTGGAAGTTGTCGTTATAAAGCTCGATTTTGATTTTTCTTTTCATTCGGCTCCTCCTCCGCACATCTCAGGCAGATTAGCCCTCACCAGTGCCGCATAACCTGCCCACTGCTCCGCCATAGCTTTAGCGATGCCAGGAAATGTTTTGCTTCTTGCTTTAGCCCTTGTACCTCCGTGCTGCGTATTGCCAATCTTGCCGCCCATCTCTTCAAAATTCAAAGGCTTCCCGCTTTTGGTATATCCAAGAGGCTTGGGCGGCTGTAAATTGTTTGTACGTTTTAAAGGCAATAATCCCTTGAGCCAAAAACAAGTTCGTTTTTTTTGATAGTTCTCGATATCGTCCACGCTCTCAGCAAAATAATATGGATGTACTGTCTGATCGGGCTTACGCCATAACGTTGACATAAATCCAGAAGGGTTTTCCACGCAGAGTTTATCGCAATCAGCTAATGCAAATTGCATAAAAAATACTGCAGATGCAGCAAGTTTCCACATCCTTTCGACAACCTTTTCAGCAGGTGTCATCCTAAGTGATAGATGTCTTGTTGTTACTCCTGAAAGATATGTACACGGTGGATGGGCTATCAGCATATCCCATTTATCGGGCTGATAATGTTTTGTGCCATCAGATGTTGTAAACTCGCACCGTCCATTTATAAGCGGTAACACATCGCCCTGTATGTGCCACTCGGGATGGCCGCCCGAACACTCCTGTATATCGCATGAGTAGGCTTCGTGCCCCAATCTGCGCATTTCAATGCATACTGCCTGACTTTCCTCGCAGGCTATCAATATTTTCATCTTGACAAACCCTCTCCTTTCGGTTATAATATGATAAATAGATTTTCTTTTGCCGCTTGCTGAATTGCCGTTCAGCGGCGGTTTTTCTTTTCTGTGTCGTTGTCTGTATCGACGATAACCTCACCGCCGATGCAAGCCGTTATCAGCATCACAACGAAGTGCGCCGCCATGATGAGCAGGTACTCTACTACGGTTATCCTGCCCCATTCAAGCGAGCCTGTGAAGCCGAACACGCTGATAGCAAGCAGAACGATTATCGCTCCGCAGATGAACTGCTTTGTGGTGAGTTCGGGTTGTTTTTTGCTCATGGGCTTGTCCTCCTCTTTGCAAGTATCTTACCATACACTCCGCACTCCTCCAGCGGCACCTCACGGATAACCTTTATCTTGGATGTGCGCACCTTACCGTCGGTGTCGTTCGGCACCACGATATCTGCAATATCCGTCTTGACTTCGAGGATGGCGAGGTTGTCCCAACCGTCACCGAATCGCAACGCCCAGTCCAGATGTGCGATGTGGATTCCGTAGGAACACTCGTGCTTAGCATCGGGATCGCATACCTCGGTGGCAGTCTTGCCGATGTCATAGCGGAAAGCGCTGTCATGATCAGAATAATAACCGTTTTCATCCTTGCGCACCGCCTTATAGAAAGTGGCGGTCTTTTTTGTGTGCTTGATGCCGTAG
>JAZSGG010000069.1:0-4862 GCA_045532595.1 Oscillospiraceae bacterium
AGCCGACACATTCATTCCTCATTCCTCACTCCTCATTCCTAATTAATTTGAAACGCCCTGCGTTTCAAATTCCGATTTATCAATGTGACCCGAAACTTCGGGTCATATTTTTTCTTATTCTTGACAAAACTGATACATCGGGATATAATTATAACACAAGCGTTAGTCTATACTAATCAAGGAGATATATGAAGAATAAATTCAATGTAACAGGCATGAGCTGCGCCGCCTGCTCTGCCCATGTGGAAAAGGCGGTGCGCAAGCTTTCTGGCGTAACGAACGTGGAAGTCAGCCTTATGACCAACAGCATGACAGCGGAATACGAGGGCGTTACAGAAGCAGACATCATCGCAGCCGTGACAGCTGCAGGCTACGGCTGCTCTGTAAAGGGAGAAGCCACTCCGAAATCCGCCCCTGCCGAGGACAAAAAGCAGGAGGAAAAGCAGATGAAGAGCCGCCTGATATGGTCGGTGGGATTCCTGCTGGTGCTGATGTATGTTTCGATGGGCAGCATGCTGGGCGCTCCGCTGCCGCCGTTTCTGGAGGAGAGCGCTGCGGCATTCGCATTCACGCAGTTCCTGCTCACTCTGCCGATAATGTACCTTAACAGAGCATACTACATCAAGGGCTTCAGGGCGCTTGCAAGGCGCTCGCCCAATATGGATACCCTTATTGCGGTAGGCTCTGCGGCGTCGGTCATCTACGGCATCTTTGCGATATATATGATGCTTTACGGCATGCAGACAGGCGATCACGAGCTTGTTCACCGCTACCACATGGATCTGTATTTCGAGGGTGCGGGAATGATACTCACCCTGATAACCGTCGGCAAGTATCTCGAGAGCCGCTCCAAAGCAAAGACCGCCGAAGCACTCACAAAGCTCATCGAGCTTGCCCCAGACACCGCAGTGGTGGAGCGTGGCGGAGAGGAACTCACCATCCCCACAGCCGAGATAATGCAGGGAGATATCTGCATCGTCCGCCCCGGTCAGAGGATACCTGCGGACGGCGTGATAACCGAGGGTGGCGGCGCTATCGACGAATCCGCACTCACAGGCGAGAGCGTGCCTGCGGAGAAGTCCGTCGGCGATATCGTTATGGCGGCGTCCGTCAACAGCAGCGGCTTCCTGAAATTCCGTGCCGATAAGGTAGGCGAGCAGACCACCCTTTCGCAGATAATCACACTGGTGAGCGATGCAGGCGCATCAAAGGCTCCCATTGCACGCATTGCGGACAAGATAAGCGGAATCTTCGTGCCTGTTGTAATGAGCATCGCAGCCATCACATTCATCATCTGGCTGCTGATGGGATATGAGTTCACCCATGCGCTCTCCTGCGGAATTTCCGTGCTTGTTATCTCCTGCCCCTGCGCACTGGGACTTGCCACTCCCGTTGCGATAATGGCAGGCACAGGCAAGGGCGCAGAGAACGGCATACTGATAAAATCCGCCTCCGCACTGGAGGAGCTGCACAGGATAGACACCATAGTTCTGGATAAGACAGGCACCATCACCGAGGGCAGACCCTTCTGCACCGACATCATCGAATACGAAAGCGGTTCATTCGCTGCGGCTTACGCCATCGAAAAGCTGTCCGAGCATCCTGTTTCCGCTGCGATAACAGCACAGGCGGAAAAGATGGGGCTTACGGCAGGCGAGGCAAGCAGCTTCGAGGCGCTTTTCGGCAGAGGCGTTACAGGCACCGTAAACGGCCGCAGATACTACATCGGCAATGCGAAGCTGATGCAGGAGCAGAGCATAGACATCTCCACAGCGCAGGCAGATTTTGAAAGGCTCTCCGACGAGGGCAAGACCGTGATGTATATTGCGGATGAAAAGAAGGTCGTCGGTATAGTTGCGGCGGCGGATATCATAAAGCCCAGCAGTCCCGAAGCGATAAAGCGGCTGAAGGATATGGGCATCAGCGTTATCATGCTGACAGGCGACAACAAGCGCACCGCCGAGGTCATCCGTGTGCAGGCAGGCGTTGACGAGGCAATTGCCGAGGTACTCCCCACGGGTAAGGCAGAGCATATCGCAAGGCTGAAGGCAGAGGGCAGACACGTTGCCATGATAGGCGACGGCATCAACGACGCTCCCGCACTGGCAGGTGCGGATGTGGGCATCGCCATCGGCGCAGGCACGGATATCGCAATAGATTCTGCGGATATCGTGCTGATGAAGAGCGATCTCTGCGATGCGGCGGCTGCGGTATCCCTCGGCAGGGCTACCATCCGCAACATAAAGCAGAATCTGTTCTGGGCGTTCTTCTATAATTCCGTGGGAATCCCGCTGGCGGCAGGTCTGCTGTTCATCCCGTTCGGAATAAAGCTTGATCCCATGATCGCAGCGGCGGCTATGAGCCTCAGCTCCCTTTGCGTGGTGACTAATGCGCTGAGGCTGAGATTCTTCAAGGTAAAAGGCGTGGAGGGCAGAACGGCAGAGCATCCCGTACAGGAATGCAACGTCAGCATGCTTTCCGCTGAGATATCACACAACGAAACAACGGAGGTAACAACAATGACAAAGACAATGATCGTAGAAGGCATGATGTGCAAGATGTGCAAGGCTCATGTGGAGAAGGCTCTGAACGCCCTTGACGGAGTAAGCGCAGAGGTAGTTCTGGAGGAGAAAAAGGCTGTTGTCACAATGACAGCAGAGGTATCCGACGAGGTGCTGACAAACGCAGTGACCGAGGCAGGCTACGAGGTAGTATCCATCAGCTGATATATTGACTTTTAATGAGGATTGTGGTATCATTATACCGTAAAAATACAGGCTGCCGATAAAGCACCATCTGCGTCGTCACTCCACATAACGGCAGGCACAAAGCCTAGCCGTTATGCGGGTTTCTAGCATCTGGCACTTTCTCGTTCGCCTGAAAGCAGTCTTTTAGGTAAGCAGAGTCCTGCTTTTTTGCAGGACTTTTTTAATACTACACAAAGAGGTAAACAACTATGCGAATGAGAAAGAAAAAGCACCTTGAGGACAGGCTCGCTGCCTGCGCCGAGGTGATGATCTATATGCAGAATCAGAACGAGTTTGCAGACGATCCGCTGAAGGACGAGCTGTTCTTTGACAGCATGAAGGTGTTCGGCAACAACAATCCCCTGCATCTGGAGATAGGCTGCGGAAAGGGTCAGTTCATCATCGAGCTTGCAAAGCGCAATCCCGATATCAACTACATAGCCATCGAAAAGACCCCCAACGTTATCGTTGCGGGCATGGAAAAGCTGATGGAGAGCGATATGAAGAACGTGCGCTTCTGTCTGGGTCAGGCGGAGTATCTGCATCATCTGTTCCGTCCGCACAGCGTGGAAAGGCTGTATCTGAACTTCTCCTGCCCCTTCCCTAAGGAGAGCTACGCAAAGCACCGCCTTACCCACACAAGATTCCTCGAGATATACAAGGAAGTGCTGGCTCACGGCGCCGAGATACATCAGAAGACCGATAACCAGCGCCTGTTTGAATTCTCTATCGAGCATTTCTCCGCAAACGGCTTCGCTATGAGAAATGTTTCACTGGATCTGCATAAGAGCAGCTTCGAGGGGAATATTATGACAGAGTATGAGACCCGCTTCACGGAAATGGGTCTGCCGATATACAGATTAGAGGCGATCAATCCTTAACAGGAGGCAGAATGAAGAAGTTCCACGGTTCGTTTTTCAGCTCATCAAAGCTATGTGCTATCCACTATTATATCTATACGCCCGATGAGCCTAAGGCTGTTGTTATGCTCTCGCACGGAATGTGCGAGTATATAGAACGCTACACCGAGTTCGCACGCTTTCTCTGCGACAGCGATATCGCCCTTGTGGGCTGCGATCATCTCGGCCACGGAAATTCCGTGGAAAATGACGATATGCTTGGATATTTCGGACACAGCAGAGGTCATATCCGCATGGCGCAGGATCTTCACAAAATGAAGCGGATAACGGAGGAGCATTTCCCCGATATACCGCATTTCCTTATCGGACACAGCATGGGCAGCTTTCTCGGACGCATCTATTTCGCCCGATACCCCGGCGACCGCTGGAATGCTGCGATCTTCATGGGCACTGCAGGTCCTGTGCCGTGGCTGGACGCTCTTAAAGCGCATCTCATCACCATGACCGAACTTCAGGGCGAGCTGTGGCGCTACGACTGGGGCATGGATCTTGCTCTCGGCATCTTCAACATGCGCACGGAGAATTACCGCACCCCCAGCGACTGGCTCAGCCGTGATGACAAGAATGTGGATAAGTTCCGTGCCGACCCGAAGTGCAACTTCGCCTTTACCGTGGCAGGCTACCGTGACCTTATCAGCGCACTGATGCTGTGCAACCGCCGCCGTGTGCTGGAGGATACCCGCACCGATGTGCCGATACTGCTGCTTTCAGGCGGCATGGATCCCATCGGCGAATACGGCTACGGCGTGCGCAGGGTGAGAAGGATGTTCGAGCTTATCGGCTGCGACGTAACGCTGCGCATCTACCGTGAGGCAAGGCACGAGCTGCTTTTCGAGCTGAACAGGCAGGAAGTAATGCAGGATATTCTGGAATTTATCATAAACAGGGTTTGAGGTTGACAAACTCCCCTTTGTTGGTGTACAATATATGCAGATAACCTGATTCCCTGTGAGGTGACATTATGGCAAAACGAGACAACAAAAGAAACAGCGGCGATAACCTTGATCGTGCTATCCGCCGCAACTGGATAATCTGCGCCGTATCGGGTGCTTTGATCGTCCTGCTGCTTTTCTTCAAACAGTGATATCAGAGCCGCTTCTGACGTTGTTCAGAGGCGGCTTTTTGCGTTATCTATTGAATTTGTGCGCAATATGTGATATACTTTACCATATAAAACATATACGTTCGGGAGTTG
>JAZSGG010000072.1:0-22116 GCA_045532595.1 Oscillospiraceae bacterium
GGCAGAACAGTTTAATGTATCCCGACGTCCGGTATCCCGATGGGAAAGCGGGAGCAATATGCCTGATTTGAGTGTTCTCGTAGGGTTGGCAGAATTTTATGATGTTGATATCAAAGAAATTATTGATGGAGCAAAGAAAAGCGATACGATGAATGAAGAAGTGAAAGAGGTCGCTGTTAAAATGGCAGACTATGCTGTCGAACAAAAAAGCAAGCTTTTAATCTGGGTCAGACGGATCAGTCTTGTAGGCGTGGTTCTGATGGCCATTGTTCTAGGTTTGCAAAGTTTTGAATACGAACCTGGAATCGGAATGTTTTTATGTTATGTGTTTTCTGTCCTGGCATTTGTTGTAATGGTAATATTGTCGCTTTATACCAATGGATTACTTGAAGAAGATGTAAAACGAAAGAAATTTGTAAAAGGATGTAAGATATTCGTACTGATCGTCGGAGTATGCGTACTATCATTTATAATGAAGTTTATGTTGGTTCTTACGGCGGTTCTATTCATGGAAAGTGCACCATATAAAAATCAAACCGGTATAGAAAACTATGATAAAGCTAAGATATTGGAACAATATGGCGGTGATATCAGTGAATTATTCATATTTCCCGACGATACGACCAATATGCTTGAGCCGACATTTGTATCCAGTTTAAAAACGGGATTTTTTGATACAGACGGATATATGATTTTACAAGGAACATATAATGAAAAAGATTATGATGCGGAAGTACAGAGGCTTTCTTCAATAGAATGTACGGTAGAGGGTATAACGATAGAAATTAAATACGACGAAGAAAGTTATGCGTTGCCGGCGTATGTTGCGACAGATGGTTTTGATTATGAGTATGAATATGCACTGCTCGACGAGAAAAACCATACAATAACATATATTCTTCTTAGCTATCCTGAATATGTTGACTTGCGCGAATATGAGGAATACCTGAAATTGGATGTGGATGAATACAAGATAGAAGATTCGTTGAATAAATTTTCTATCTATTCACGTTATTACGAAGATGGTATTTATATCGCATATTCGGATGAAAAATAAATATTAAATATTACATAAAACGGGTATGCCCGCAGAACATAAAGACTACAATAACCCGTGAAGGATTAACTTCACGGGTTATTGTATATTTTCTTGTTATAGCTGATTCAGAAAACTATCTGCTTCATCTCGGCTTTTAAAAATATAGATATCCTTATCAGAGTATCTGTTCAACAATTCGATTATCATCGGTCTGCTCTGCGCATTGAAGTTTTTTACAAACTCTATGAACTCTTCATCCTCTTCGTCTTCGTTTTCTATCCACGGAATATCTGTTCGTGCTTTGCCTCTTCTTTCCATTATGCCGCCAAGACATACCTCAAGCGGGTAATCCAGAAAAATTACCGTATCGCATGCCTGCAATCTCAACTCTATTGTGGAGCCGTAATTGCCATCTATTATCCATTCACTCAGTTGAATAGTGCCTGATAACCGTTCACGAAAAACAGATTTTTCTACAGTTGTTCTGTCCGCGTTCCAATACATCATATCCAGATGAAAAAGCGGTATTCCTGTTCTTTGATGCAATGCTCTGGAAAATGTGCTTTTTCCGCTTCCCGGACACCCGATTACCATAATTCTTTTCATATCTTATTCACCTGCTATTTTCGATCCATTATTACGTTATATTATATCAATGCTACATGGAAATGTCAATGAAAAATCCACTTCTGAACTTAATATCAAAAGTGGATTTTGTAATACTCGTTGAATGGACTTATTTGGCAAAAACCTTTGCGAATATCGCCTTTTTACGCTGACGTAAAGTTACATCGTGATTATTGTTATATACGCCGATTATTTCTGACAGTATTCCGACAGCGGATAATCCACCTGCAACAAAGTCATCAATATTCTGCTTGAATATAAGCGATAATATGCCAAATTGATGATCCAGCACCACTATTACGATACACAGTATACCTGTTATCAGATATGCATTGAGCTTTCTTGTTTTCACCTTTTTCTCCTTTTCCGACAGCTCCAGAACAGCATTAATACTATCTCTCAGCGCTATCATTTCCTGTTCAGTCATTCTTCTGCCATTTAGCAGCTCCGATATGCTTACACCCAATTCATCGGCAATTATACCGAGCAATGCGAGATCAGGCATACAATGTCCATTCTCCCAACGAGACACGGTGCGATTATTTACACCCAGCCTCTCGGCAAACTGCTCCTGCGTCAGTTCCTTTTCCCTGCGAAGCTCAGATATAAATCTACCGATACTTACCTGATCCATGTTTCAACACCTCCTTTGGATTAAAGCATATCATATTTTGCTCAGAATGAACAGGACATAAAGTGAGAATCGGCGAAAAACTTACTTTTTAGCGTAAATATCACGCTGCTCTACCGCCATACGGTCACAGCGTTCGTTTTCGGGATGACCTGCATGCCCCTTGATCCAATTGAACTCTACAGTGTGGATCTCCAGCAGCGCAAGCAGCTGCTCCCACAGATCGGGATTGAGCGCAGGCTTGCCGTCGCCCTTCTTCCAGCCTCGCTTCTTCCAACCGATAGCCCAGCCTTTGGTAACAGCTTCTGAAACATACTTGCTGTCCGTTGTGATAAGCACCTTGCAGGGAAATTTCAGAGCCTCCAGTGCCTTTATAACCGCTGTAAGCTCCATGCGGTTGTTCGTGGTGTGAGCTTCTCCACCGCTTATCTCCTTTTCCTTGCCCTTGCAGCGCAGGATCGCTCCGTAACCGCCTGGGCCGGGGTTTCCGCTGCAGGCGCCGTCGGTGAAAATCTCCACATAAGTTTGTGTCATGGTTTACCTCTTTACAATTACTATGAAACAAAACAGCCTCCGTTTCCGAAGGCTGTATTTTGTTGTCTGTATATCAGACCTGAAGAAACGAAGCATACATGCATTTCTCGACGGTCTGATTAGTTTGCAAGACCTGCTCTTTCGATACCCTCTGTAAAGTACTTCTGAAGGAAGATATACATGATAACGATAGGAGCGATTGCAAGCAAGCATCCTGCTTCCATCCATACGATGAATTCCGATGCATTTCTGATCTCATTGTACAGATACATGGAGATCAGGTTTGCGATACTGTCGATCTTCAGGGAGATCGTGTTGCCCTGTGTGAAGTACATGGAGGATACATAGTAGTCATTCCAGTACCAAACAATCGAGAAGATGAATACTGTCAGGAAGGAGCTTGCTGCATTGGGAACCATAACGCTGATGAAGGTCTTGAACGGACCACAGCCGTCGAGGTAAGCAGCATCCTCCAGCTCCTTAGGCAGTCCGCGGAAGAACTGTCTGAACAGGTAGATAAACAGACCTGCACGGATACCGTTACAGAAGAATGCAGGGATGTACATAGACCAGTTTGTATCAACCAGTCTTATAGAGTCGCCCAGCAGTGCATTGAAGATACCGAATACATCAAAGTATCTGAACTGCATGTACTGAGGGATCAGGATGATCTGTGTGGGAACGATGATCTGCAGGATTACGATACCAAACAGCAGACCCTTGCCCTTGAACTTGAATCGTGCAAATCCGTAACCTGTCATTGCGCAGGTAGCTACCTGAAGTACCGAGGACACGATATTCAGAACAAGTGTGTTCCACAATGTGTTGGGGTAGTCGATAGCATTCCAGATCTCCACAAAGTTCTCGAAACGGAGAGACTTGGGGATCCACATTACGGAAGGATCGTGCATCTCCGCCTGAGGACGGATAGCAGTAGCGATCATGTAAAGGATAGGATACAGAATTACGAATGACAGACCAAACACGATAACGAATCTGAAGAAAGGCCATACATAACCTGAAATTCTTCTCCAGAAAATGTAGCGATAATGCTTCTTTTCCTTATCGTTATAGTGACGGTAGTTCTTGATGATCTCAAAGTTGGAAACTCTGTAATCATCCTTCTTCTTCTTTTCCTTCTTGGGTTTCTTTGTCTCAATGGGTGTTGCTGTCACTGCAGCAGCGTCAGCATTGATATCAGCGATGTTCTCTGCGATGCTCTCTGCCGAGGTATCAACTACCTCGGTAGCTGCTGTCAGATTATCTGCAGCAGGAGAGATCTCAGGAACGGATGTTACATTTTCAGCAGGCTGATCAGCAACATTATTAACATCTTCCACTGTGGGGAATTCAAAATTATTATCTGTCACTTCTCTAACCTCCTTAATCATTCTCGTAGAATACGAATCTGTTAACTATAACAGTTATCAATGCCAGACACGCACCGATAATTGCGAAGTAGATCCACGCCAGCGCTGCGGAATAACCATACTCCCAGTCTCTGGACAGGTTCAGAACGTATTCCATTACCTCGTTATCGGTCGATACGAATGCATCAATGATGGTATAAACGAGGTTGGAAAGGATCATCGGGCTGATATAGGGGAATGTGATCTTCCAGAAGAACTCCCATGCGGTTGCACCTTCCATGCTTGCAGCTTCCTTCGCAGAGGGAGGAATGGTCTGCAGTGCGGAAAGGAAGATCAGGATCTGGATACCTGAGTTCCATACAAGGTTCAGTACGTCACTGGTGATATCCTTGATGATCTCAGTGAACGTCTGATTGATGTTGTAAATACCGATAAACTCCATCAGCTCAGTAACAAGGTCCGTTTTGAACAGTGTGCTGAACTGAGATGCCTCGGATACGCCCTGGGACGCCATATCACCGTTGATAACGCTGATAACGGGACCTGTTGCGATAAGAACAGGCAGGAAGAAGATCGCTCTTGCCAGTGTTCTGCCTCTGAACTTCTGGTTCAGGATTACTGCAATAAACAGGGAGAAGATCAGAATTACGATCGCCTTAGGACCAATATCCGCAAGGGATGCAGTCAGCTTAGGCAGAAAGTTCGTATCACCTGTAAATGCCTTGATATAGTTTCCGAAATCGTTCCACTCAGTGTAGATACCAGCTGTGGTCATACCGTGCAGCAGAGCGTCTTCCTTAGCGTACAGATATGTATCGGAGAGGGAGTACCACAGAGAAGTGATAACGGGAATAATAAACAGCCACAGGGTACCGATCGCCCAAAGAGCGATAAATCCGTAACCATACAGGCTCTTCTTTCTCTCGTAAGAGATCTTTGTGGTCTTGATCTTGCGCTGAGCTCTTTCGCCGTTCTTTCTGCGCACATCAACTTCCTCATTTGCAGCATTGAATGCAGCTGCAGCAGCAGTGTTGTGTGCGGATGCTCTTACGACAGGAGCTTCCTCAACAGCTTCAGCTACTGCCTCTGCAACCTCTGCAGGAGCCTCAGCCACTGCTTCAGCGGCAGCTTCAGTTGCTTCCTGAGTTGTTTCAGCGACAGTTTCAACAGCTTCTGCAGCGTTCTCGGCAGCCTGTACGGGAGCTGTCACAACTTCTGCAGCTGCATTAACTTCAGCTTCGCCTGCAAGGTCGAAATTTCTTTCGTCACTCATCAGTTAGTTGTCGCTCCTTTCAGTGCGGCGAGATCGATATCAGCGCCGTTAATTTTAAGTGTGTTGTTTTCGAGATCTGCTGTAATAATTGTGCCATCAGAGAACTTTGTCTCAACGACATCTCTGGAGATATACTCAAAATCAACGATAGTTTCATCAGCGAGAGGCTTCAGATATTCCTGTGTCATCTTATACTCTGCAGCAGCTACATCGAGCCATCCGCCATAGTATGTGTAGAACAGTTCGTCATAAGCACAATCGGTAAACTCATTGGGATTCTCGTACATTACCTCGTAGTGAACAGGTGTACCTGTTGCAAGGGAGAGCAGGAAGAGTTCGTCTGCACTGGAGCTTGCATTCTTAGCCTTAGTTGTGTAAGGAATGTAGCCGTGGATAACGATCTCGTAGAGAGGAATGTCGTAGTCATAAACATCGAAGTTACTGCTATAGAGCGGTACATTTCTGATGTAGTCAACATAGGGGAATGCGTAGTCGTTGCAAGCGTCAGCAACAAATGTCAGGCCATTATCCTTAATGGTCTGGTAGCAAGCCTGAAGATTCACTACAGCCTGCTGTCTGGAAGTCATCTTCTTGTTGTTTGCTGTGAAGTCGCTGTACAGCAGATTTGTTGCCTGCTCAAGTGAGATCGCTGTAAGACCCTCCTGAACGTAGCTCTTAACGATTGCGTCAACTGCCTTCTGATAGTAAGCAGGAGTCATAATATACCAGCTTGTTCTGGTGTCATGAGGAGTACCGAAAGCACGCTCGTGTGTATGGATAGTAGCGTAAGCCTTGGTTACTCGGATTGCGGAAGCACCGGTCTTGGAGAAGCCGTTACCGGATCTCTCGTACTCCTGAATGTCAACGCTGGGAGCCAGTGTCGCACCGATAGAGTTACAGTAGCTCATCAGAGCTGCGAAATCCTTCTCACCACCGAGTACGCTTGCATAATCAACAGAATCAGAGATCCTGCTTGTTATACCTGCCTTGTTGAAATCCTCGTATGTAACGATCATGTTGTCAACGCCGCGGTTTACAAGCTCCTCAATTATGAACTTTGCCTGCTCGTATGTTGTAGCAGGTGTCTGCAGGGAAAGAGGGAAACCTGCAACGGACTGCTTTTTTACAGTTCCGCCGAACAGGTCAAGATAGAAAGGAACATCGGACTCGGTAACCTTCTGTGTAAGAACTCCTGTATCTACCAGATACTTCTGATAACGAAGAGCCACATCAACGAAATCAGCGCCTTCCTTTGCCATGGGATAGTAACGTACTGTTACATCGCTCTCGGGAACCATGTTGATCTCATAAGCCTCAAGAGCGGTATTGCTCTGACCCATGTAATAAGAGTCGGTAGATCTCAGATCGAAATCGAACCATGCGGAGTTATAACCTGTAGCACCCTGACCATTGATGCTCGCTCTTGCAGAAGCATAAGCCTTACCCTCAGTAACAACTGCGAGCAGTGCGCTGTTCTCCTTAACGATACCCATTACGGGGAGATATGCCTGCTCTGTCTTTGCGGGAGCCATATCCTGGCTGATAGCAATATCTCTGCCATAGAGCTTCTGGTTATATTCACTGGACTTGGTCTTACCATTGTTGAAGTTGATAACGGCACCGGAACCATCGGGAGTGATGATATAACCATTCTCGTCGCCATTGCCTGCGCCAAGATCCTTGAACAGGCTAAGAGTTACGATAGAACGTACGCTCTCTGCTGTGTTGCCGTTCATCTCCTCCTCAACAACCTCGTCAAGGGGAACGTTAACCTCAAAGTAGTCATCTACAAGTGTCACAACATAGGGGATCGTGATACCCTCGCCTGTGAACTTGCAGGTTGCCTTGAAACCATTCTCTAACTTTTCGATGTTGAAAGTACCCTTCTCAACAGAGTCGGAGTATGACTTCAGAGGAGTTTCAGGAGCCTCGGTATCTGTTACCTTAACGGAGTCGATAACGAGTGCGGACTTAAGTCCGGCTAAGTTAGAGCCTTTTGCGATAGGATCGGAATCAGCTGCGTAAGGGTTACTCCACCAGCATTCGCCTGTGGCCTTATCCTTAACTGCAAATACTCCGGTGCTTTCATTTACATGAAGCTCCAGTGTATCGGTCTGAGCATAAAGCACACATTCAGCCAGTGCTTCTTCTTCGGTAACTGCAGCTTCGGTCTCTTCCTCTGCTGCGCCCTCATCAGCGGCTGTATCCTCGGCGGTAACTGCGGAGTCCGCAGCACCTGCTTCGGTGGCAACTTCTGCCGATCCATACCATGCAACGCTCTGGCTTGTCGAAAGTACTAATGCAGAGCAAAGTACGCCGACAAGTATTTTCTTGCGTAATTGAAGCATTTTTACACCACCATTTTCAATATTCAAAGCCTTAGTTTACTAGTTTCGATCAGGATCTCAGCTTTTCCAGTTCCTTCTTCAGCTGATGCTTTTCAAAAGCTGTATAGGAAGCTATAACGATCGCTGCAACTGCCACGATAACACCGATGAATATCAGGATGAGGATCGTAGGCTCCAGATTGGAGAATCTGTACAGCAGCTCGGTATAGATGGAGTATACAAATACATATACCTGCTGGAAAAGAGAAACGAGAAGCACGAGCAGTATAATGATCACGACCATTGCGAATATGGTAATGAACATAAACAGAAGGGTTTTGGGTATTGAATACTGGTGAACCGTCTTCATGCCCGAGATCAGCAGAATTGCCGTCCAGAGTATCGTGAGATAGGATACGAACGTAATAAATGCTGACTCTGTTCTTAACAGGCAGTTACTGAGGATGATGTTTACCACCTGACCGATCAGCATGGGAACCAGTGCATAAGCTGTGTTCACACAGATATTCTTCATGGTACCCTCGCCGTCGAACAGTGTACATAATGCCCAGTTACCGATTACCCAAGTAAAGAACAGTATGATCGTGCGGATAACTATAGGAACGATGTTAAAGATCTTAACATAGTTCTCATTGAAAAGGAAGCCTGTCATGAGCTGATCGCAGACAGCGATTACGAAGAACAGTACAACGATCACCATAGCGACCTTCATGTTGTACGCCTTCTTCCATCTGAGATCCTCAAAGCCCTCGAAGGGATGAGCCATGATGTAGAACGGCCATTTCCAAGCCGGCATATCAAGATTGAATCTCATGCGTTAGTCCTCCCTTCCCTTGTTTTGTGCTTTGAAGAGCTTTTCTGCTTCAGCGATCTTCTTCTCTCTCATCTTGCCTCTTACAGAAGCGAGGATGTATACTACGAGAAGCAGACCAACGATGATGCAAGCAATAGTTGTGAAGTTTGCTCTGATGAAATCAGTTCTCCAACCCTTGAATGCGTCGTTGTAACCAACCTTGGAGTTATATACGAAATACTCCATAGCCTCTTCATATTTACCCTGATTAAGGTAAGCATTACCAAGTCCGATATAAGCCAGCCAGTAGTTGGAGTCTCGTCTGAGAGCTTCCTCCCAGGGTGCACGGGCCTCCTCGTACTTACCCTTGTTGAACAGTGTGATCGCCTCATGCACGATAGAACCGAACTCAGTCTGCTCAAATACTGTAATGCTTGCCTTACGTCCGTCAAGAACGTAAACGTTGGTACCCATGCTCTCAACTGCGTTTACGGTGGTGAAGGTACCCTTCTGGGAACCCTTGCCGCCGAAGATGAAGAGCAGGTTACACTCGTTATCATACTGGAATACACGACCGGTCTTGAGGTCAAGCAGGTGGATAACGCCATTCTCGCCGATATCAACGTCTGTTATCTGCGAAGAATATGTCTGACCACGGTACCACTTTGTCAGATAATCACCGAATGTATTTTCGGAATAACCGAGGTTTACAAAGATGTTAGTACCTGCGGAATTCAGCTTTTTAATGATATCTGTCTCAACGCTCTTGGATTCTGTTACAGTGTAGATGAAGTTGTCGGGGTCGATATCGAAATTGGATATCTCGACAGGAACGTTTCTCTTCATCTTCTTGATCTGCTCACGGTTAAAGATGAGCTTCCAGAAAGCGTTCATCAGAACGTCGGCTGTTGCTTCTACTCGGTTTGCACCGAAGTAGCCGTTGAACTCACCGTTCTCGGAGAATACTACAGCGCCCTTTGTAATGGACTTGATGCAGACATAAACGTTGTTAGCTGCGTCTACAAGGACCTTACTGGGGTTGAATGTTGTGGAAGAATCATATACATCGGAATCGGGACGTGTGTAAACATTCTTTACAACACCGTAACCAATACCCTGGTCATCCGCTGCAAGTGTGAATGCAACTACACGGTCATTGGAGTTATCCGCTACATAAACTATATCTTCCTTCACGAACACACCGGAGGGTCCGTCAAAATAAATATCTGTGATTTTATTATACTGTGTAGCATCGATCTCTCCGGCCTCAAAGCGAGCGTCCTGGGTATCACACCAGTCCTTAACCTGAGAGAAATCGAGGTATTCAATAGCAACCTTCTTGGTGAAATCGCTGTTTGCTACAACGATTCTTCCCTTCATGCTGCTATCAAGTGTACCCTTGTAAGCTGTATCAGCGATATATATTTCATTCTTATCCGAAATGAACATATCACCGGGTTCGGTAAGTGCGCCTACGCCCATGTCATCACCTGTGATGACTCTCTGAACTACATAACCATTCTGGGAAGGTACGGGATCGCCCCACCAGTCATAGTTATAACCGTCATAAGGCTCATCGGCATAAGCCACAAGGCTTGTGCTGAGTGTAACGGCAGCCATTACCGCAGCGCATGTACGGATAGCGATGCGTTTAATTGATGGCACTCAAAATCATCCTTTCGTAATTATTTCATCAATCCTTAAGACCTGAGTGAGCCATCGTTTCAACAACGTTAGACTGCAGGATAAGGAACAGTATCATCGGAGGTAACATCAGCACAACTACCGTTGCCGAAGAAACGCCGGTACGTGCGATACCCGCTGCAGCGATCTGCTGCATAACGATCGGGATAGGCTTGAGCTGCTCACTATAAACGAAGAGATAACCGGTGATCTGCCATGCACCCTGGAATGCGAAGATCATCAGGGTCAGCCAAGCGGGCTTTACATTGGGCATTACGATCTGCCAGCATACTCTCAGGTGGCTCGCACCGTCAAGCTTTGCAGCCTCGATCATACTCTCGGGGATCTGACCCATGAACTGCTTCATAAGGAACAGACCCATCGGGGTTGCGATAAAGGGCAGTGTGATAGCCCAGTATGTATCGATCATGCCGAGTGTTGCCATTACGATATACTGTACGATGTATGTAACAGAGGATGTGAACAGGAGGGCGATATCGATCGTCTTGTTCATGGCCTTAACGCCGGGAGCCTTTACCTTTGCCAGCACATAAGCAGCAGAGGAGGAAAGGAACAGCTGAGCTACTGTTACAACAATAGATACGAACAGGGAGTTGAATACATATCTGGAGAAGGGAACGTCCAGGCTACCTGCAACCTTGAGCATATCCTCAAAGTTCTGGGATGTGGGACGCTGTACATAAAGCTTCGGAGGGAACACGAACAGTTCCTCAACAGGCTTGATGGACTGGATAACGGAGAGGTAGATGGGGAAAAGCATGAACACGCCGATCAGGCAGAGAACGATGAAGATCGCAATATCGCCGCCACGGGAGCCGCCCCATCTCTTTCTTCTTTGTATAATACGCATTTTCTGTCCTCCTTAATCCAGAATACCGCTCATTGCCTTGCGGATCACGTTATTAACGAGCAGCATGACGATGAAGAGCAGGAAGCAGACTGCGCAGGCATAACCCATTTCGTAACGGATAGAACCGTAGTCGAATGCGTGGGTCATAATTGTATGTGCCGCATAGTCAGTAGACGGGAATGCTGTAAGAGAACGTCCGATATCACCTGCGGTGAAGGAAGCGGTGATCTGCATTACAGCTGCGAACAGAAGCTGCGGTCCCATGCTGGGGATGGTGATGAAGAGAAGCTCCTGCCAGCGGTTCTTGATACCCTCGATAGCGCCTGCCTCATAGCCGGACTTGTCAATGCCCTGGAAACCTGCACGCAGAGAAAGGAAGCCTGCACCGAGGGACATCCACATCTGTACGATGATTACGCACATGAGGATATATCTTGCGTCTGTCAGCCACTGCTGAGGACCCTTGATAATACCAAGATCCATCAGAGTGGAGTTAAGGAAGCCGTATGTATCGCCAGAGAAGATGAGCTGCCAAGTAGCGAAGATGTTACCTGCCAGTGTGGGCGCATAGAAGATATATGTAAATACCGTCTTGAGTGCGCCGGGCATCTCATTGATGAGCCATGCAAGCAGGAAGCACATTACATAGCTTACAGGACCTGTGATGATAGCGAATACCAGTGTATTCTGAATTGCAATAAGGAAAACGTCGTCCTGAAGGAACAATGTATAGAAGTTGCTGAGTCCAACCCAAGTCGGGAACTGCACCATGTTGAAGCTGGTGAAGCCGATAGGGAGGGAGATAACGACCGGTATACCTGTAAAGATCAGGAACAGTATAAAGTACGGAAGTGCAAGTAAGTAGGCGCTGCCGTTCTTCTTAACTTCACGCATCGTATAACGAAATTTACTATCTTCGATATACTGCGATTTTTCTTTACCGAACAAGCTGATTCCTCCTAATTCTTATTGGAAAGAGCATTTGCTCACCCGGGATGCCCCGGGGAGCCAATATGTCTCTTATTCTGGGTAATATCCGAGCTCCTTCAGCTTTCTTACGATCTCAGAGTTGATATCTCTGTTGTAAGAGCTGAGCTGATATCTGGGGTTCTTCTGGTTGTTTACAACAGCTCTGAAGGCGTTGTATACGTTTCTGGTAACTGCGTAGGAAGCGGGAATGATCGGAACCTCCTGGAGATGAGCCATCTGATCCGAGATCTTTTCGTACTCGGATGTAGACCAGTTCAGTCTAGCAAGTGCCTCAAGGTTTGCAGTATCGTAACGACCGAGCGGACCCATGATAGCCTCGATGGTCCTACCGTACTCAACCTGAGCTTCTGTACCAGTAAACCACTTGATGAAGTCCCAAGCTGCCTGTTTATCGGAGCAGGACTGGAAAATTACCGCACCGGCGGAACCGGAGTTTGCGGTGTAGTCAAGAACGGTGTTGCCATTCTCATCTGTTCTGTAAGAGCCGGGAACGTGTGTGAAGTCCCACAGACCCTTGATCTCGGGAGCAGCAACGTTCAGCTGATTATAGAAGGTATAAGCCTGAATTACGAGCGGCAGCTCACCTGTTCTGAAACGTGTGAATGCGTCGTAAGTCTGGTCGAAGTCATATACTGTGTAGAACTTTGTCCACTTTGTGAACGCCTCAACAGCAGCCTCTGTCTCAAATGTGGTTGCTGTGTAATCCTCGTTGTAGAAGGACTGACCTGTCTGGTTCATCAGGAGTACAAATGTGTTACCCGCATCGAATACCTGAGAGGAAACGTTGGAAGGAAGGATAAGACCTACATCCAGATATTTTCTCTGCAGATCGGGAAGCATTGCGATCAGAGCATCCCAGGACTCAGGCGGTGCATCGTAACCGAGTTCTTCAAGTACGTCGGTACGATAGAACAGCATGGGGAAGTTCTGAGTAAGCGGGATACCGTAAACTCCGCCGTTGAACTCATAGAGCGTTGTGATATCCTCAGAGAATCTGGAAACGACCTCTTCGTAATCAGTGAAATCCTTCATATTTACCAGCAGACCTCTGGAAGCACATACTACAGGGAAGTCACCGCCGATGAACAGCGATACCTCAGGACCCTTACCTGCAAGAGTTGCCTCAAGCACAGCACCCTGTACAAGGCTGATAGCAATCTGTGTGGAATGAGTGGGATTGTATTCGGAGCTTACCAGCTCGTTAACTACTGTTGCCTGGTCACGACCGAGGGATACCCATACGTTCAGCGCCTTTGTAGTAGAATCGGAGATGGAAGTGTAGTCCTCAAAGAAGGAGCCGATGAATGCACGGAAACCGAATGCAAGAGAAGCAAAGAAATTGGACTTTGCATTCTTATACTCATCGTGAACGGACTTGACCTCGATATAGTCAAGCTCGAGGGGCTGGTCACGGTAGTCACGCATCCAAGCGGATACAGCTGAGATCTGATCCTTGATACTACCGAGCATTACGGGAATATCATCAGGCTCATCAATTGCCATCTCAAGGATGACAGCCATTGTCTGGAGAGTGGAAGCCTCAGAGCCTTCGCCTGTGATCCTCTCGATACCGGCCTTCTCGGCGTAGAGAGTATCAACTGCGTTCTGGAATACATCCAGCAGCTCGGGGATCTGGTCGTCAAGGAAGTAGTCGTTATATTCATCGGGGCTGGGGCCGGTGATCATAAGAACTCTTCTGTAATAATAGTTAAGCTGGAATATCAGGTCATCAAGTCTCTGCATAACCTCGCCGATATCACCGGGGATAGCTTCGAGAGCCAGAGTATTCTTACCTGCATTGAGCTTCACATAGATTGGCTCACCTGCATCGTTGCAGAACTCAACAGACTGCCAGTCAGGATCGTACTGGATCTTGATGTCGTTAAGCTCTTCGCAAGGAACCACGCCGTTAACATATACACGTCTGTTGGAGAAGAAGCCACGCATCGTACTCTGACGAGCCTTCAGCTGGATAGTGTAATATCCGTCAGCGGGAACATCGAACTCCCATACGATGGTCTGTGTAGCCTGATCCCATGTATCAAGACCGATAGTGTTGTATCTCTTGTTTACAGGGTGAGAGGGGCTTACTGTATAGTCAGTTCTGTCGTATGTAGGGTAAAGTGTGGAAGCTGTTGTGTATTTGGGAGACTCAGCTTCGATAAGGATAGCATTTCCGCCTGTCAGCGCAGGAGTATTATCAATATCAGCCTGAGAAGGAGCGATATCTGCATAAGCGGGAAGCGCCTCACTGTTATAGAAACGGATATCCTTGATATAGATATTCGTCTTGATGCCGTCAAGTGCGAGTGTATGCTCACCCTCATCAAGGTAGAAATAATAAGGAGTATTGATCAGACCGTCCTTATCCTTGATGGGATAATCGATCCAGAGTTCGTCATACTCTTCCTGAGGAGGACGCTTCTGGTTCTTCTTCTTTGCGTCATATTCAATAGCGGTTTTACTGTGCCAATAGCGATCAAGCTCGACAAGCTTAACCTCATCAAAAGGAACTTCGCCGTCGATCTTCAGGCTTACTTCAACAGTAGTGTTCTGAGCCTTGAGGGTATGATAGAACATCTTCATGTTATACAGACCAGCTGTCTTAACATTGAATTTCCATTCCAGCGTACCTTCGCTGTCCAGCCAGGACACGACGTCAGCCTCGCCCTGATAGTTTGTTACTTCGGTTATTGCACCATTGCTTGCAGTGTAATCAAGCACATTTACAACAACATCCTCCATCGGCTTTGCAGCGTCAGTGTAATTTGCGATGTAATTTCTGTAAGTGTTCTTGTTACTTGTCATGCCGACTGTTTCGGCGCTGACCGATGACCCGCCTAAAGCAGCGCCGCTCTCAGCCTCAGCAGCCGCTCCAAGAGTCATCTGAAACTGAATCGACGTAGCTGCCATCATTGCAGACAAAAACAATGCGGTCGTTCTTTTCAGCTTCATACCTTGCTTTTTTGCCACAGTATTATCCACCTTTCCTATTTTACTGTTTTGCAGCATATAAAGGCAACAGCGCGCAGTATCTCCCATGATCCTGTGCGTTCCTGCCTATGATCGGATCTCTCCACATCCGATATTATATACTTTCTGATCCCTATGCGGGAATATTTCCTCACATTCGAGGATAGATGCATATCCTTCCGTCCTCAAGCTCAACACGGACTTTATCGCCGCCCTTGATGCCGAGTTCTTCAAGATATTCTTTAGGTATCTGCAGTCTGCCGGCACGATCGAGCACTGAAAGCTCCTCGTGTCCTGCCTGTGCAGCCTCCTCTGTAAGCTGTCCGAAGGACTTCATCGCAGAGGACTTTCTCACCAGCTCGGTAGAGGTCTTACCATCTCTGATAGCAACAACTCTGTCGATCTGTGCGGAAAGCTTTGTATCATGCGTTACAATGATTATCGTAACGCCCATGACCTTGTTCAATTCACGGAAAACATCAAGAATGAGTTTTGCCGTAGCGGTGTCAACCGAGCCTGTCGGCTCATCGGCCAGAAGCAGCTTTGGGTTGTTGGAAAGCGCAATAGCAATTGCAACTCTCTGCTGCTCACCACCGGACATCTGATCCAGTCTGCTGTTCTTTCTGTGCGAAAGTCCAACCATGTCAAGCAGCTCAGATGCTCTTTGCTTCCTTCCCGAAAATCCAGAAAGGAGAAGCGGCATCTCAACATTCTGCTGTGCCGAAAGATATGGAATGAGGTTTCGTGCGTTGTTCTGCCACACAAAGCCTACTGTTTTTCGTTTGTATTCAATAAAATCCGCTTCAGTAAACTTCAGCATATCCTTTCCATCTATGAAAAGGCTGCCCGCCGATGGTCTGTCAAGACCACCCAGCATATTCAGCAGTGTAGATTTACCGCTGCCGCTGGCGCCGACTATACCCATCAGCTCGCCGCGCTCTACAGTTAGATCGAGGCCCTGAAGCGCCATTACCTCAACATCCGAGGATTTATATATCTTAACCAGATTATCCGCCTGAACCATGACGTTTTCGGGCGGTGCCAGCATTACTTTTTTAGGCATCCGAACCCTCCTCGTCTGTCTTTTCAGGGTTGATTGTAATATCACTGATAACGCCATCCTCAAGTGTGTAAACGATATCAGCGACCTCCATCATTGAGGTATCATGCGTTGTCATGACGATCGTAAGATCATTGTTCTTAACAAGTTCCTTGAACAGGTTCATCACCGCAAAACCAGTAGGTGAATCCAGCTCAGCGGTAGGCTCATCAGCAAAGATGATCTTCGGCGAAGTGGATATTGCCCTGGCAATTGCGACACGCTGCTGCTCACCACCGGACATTTCACCCGGGCGGTGGTGCATACGCTTTTCAAGACCTACCTGTATCAGTGCCTGCTTTGCACGTTCGATTCGTTCCTTGTATGGCAGCTTCGTGAGCCTCAATGCAAACTCAACATTTTCAAACGCTGTCATCGTAGATATGAGTGCAACTGACTGGAAAACAAAAGCCATATCACCACGTCTCAGCATGTCCCTTGCGGGATCCGAAAGCTTAGTGATATCGTTATCATCCCTGAGAAAAAGGACCTCTCCCGAAGTCGGACGATCCAAAGCACCAAGGATATTGATAAGTGTAGTTTTACCAGAACCTGAGCGACCTCTCAGAACTGACAGCTTATTGGGCTGTATCTGAAGATCAATGCCTTTCAACGCATGAACGACACTTCCGTCGCCGATCTCGAAGTCCATGCAAACGTTTTTTGCTTCAATGATATGCTCCATAACTATCCTTTCATCTGCATGAAACTTTAAGCAAACTTACACAAAGCCATAAAACGGCTATCATATATACCGTATTAATTATATCAAATTTATACGCCGATGTCAATAAGATTTGAATCTTTTTATGCACTTTAGATAAATCAAGCTTATTAGTCTAGCACTTGAGTTTTTGTTACCTGACTTTATTAAGTAATTCAATATTTGGTGTTTTGTCCGATACTACTTTATTTCTATGCACAAGATATTGAATTAATTTGTTTATTCAACCTATGATTCATTCCTTTTTCTTTGTGTAATCGTTATTTTTCGTCATAATCTACAAATTTTGCCTCGCTTTTTGTACAGATACAAATAGTATAAAAGGCGTGTAATATACACGCCTTTTCAATTCATCAGCACAATTAAAAATAAAAGCCTCCCCGTTATGGGGAGGCTTCTTTTTGTTTCTTAGAACAAGATTTAGTCAGATATTATCTGATTAGGATCTCTTCTTAGCAACTACGATAGCAGCGCCAGCCAGGATAGCGGGAACTACTGCGAGAGCGATACCTGTAGGAACGTTCTCTGTCTCGCCAGACTCCTCAGAGGTGTCAACAACTACTTCAGTCTCAGCAGTGTCGATGATTACGGGCTCATCAACAGTCTCAGCTGTGTCGATGATGGTCTCCTCTGTGGGATCCTCAACGGGCTCCTCATCGGAAACTACAACTGCAACAGCAGCTGTACCGTCAACGTCAGCCTCGAAACCAGCATCGGGAGTCAGAGTTACGGAAATCTCCTCATCAGCAGCAGCGTCAACAGCGTAAACGAGTGTCAGCAGAACCTCACCGTCAGCGGGAGCAGCGGTGTTAGCCCAAGCGAACTTGTTGTTGTTGAATGCAGCAAAGCCGTTTGTTGTTACTTCGGAGCTAACCAGTGTCAGGTTGTCGGAAGCAACTACGTTGAACTGAGCAGCGTTTGTAGCTACGCCAGTAGCAACTACTTCTACAGTGATCTCTTCGCCAGCAACAGCGTCAGTGATAATTGTAGGTGCGATAGCAGCGGAAGCTGCAACAGCTGTAACAGAGAGAACAGCAGCAGCTACGCCGAGAGATAAAATCTTCTTCATATTATTTTCCTCCATAAATTTTTTGTTTATATAATCAACCCTTTACCGGAGCCGAAGCTCCGGCTAGGGTAGATCACTAAACTGAGAATTAGAATTAGCCGTTAACGATAGCTGTCAGGATAGCGGAAGCATCCAGAGCGTTAACTGCGCCGCTCTTGTCGTAGTCAGCAACTGCTGCGTCAAGAGTCTTGCCATCAACGATAGCTGTCAGCAGAGCAGCAGCGTCGAGAGCGTTTACAGTGCCGTTGCCGTCAACATCGCCGAGGATAACAGCGGGAGCTGTCTGAGCGTCGATAGCTGCGAGCAGAGCCTCGTAAGCCTTCCACAGGTTGTAGTGAGAAGAGTTGTTGTTATCAGCCTTAGCTGCAACCTTACCGTTCAGAGCTGCAACAGCAGTGTCAGAATCAGTTGTGATTACACGGTTGAATGCCTGGAGCTCTCTGTCAACGTTGAAGCCAGCGTTGTCAGTGTACTCAACACCGTCAGTGTTGTAGATCTCATCCTGAACTACGGACAGAGCATAAGCTGTGTTATCCAGAGCGGACATCAGATCTGCCTTAGCATCGAGATCGCCATCGTCGATCATCTCAGCAACCTCAGCGAGCTTGGAGTAGATATCGCCGAAGGAGTACTTCATTGCCTTGTACTCATCGTTCAGCTTGGTGTAAGCATCGTTGAGAGCCTTGTATGCTGTTGTGGAGGAAGCGTACTCGGAACCATCAGCTGCTACGCGGCCTGTGTACTCCTTGTACATCTTATCGGAGTTAGCGAGCTTAACCCAGTCAATAGCTGCCTGACGAGCGTTAACGAGCTTCATGTGAGTTGCCTCGAAGATAGCTGCATCACCTGTCAGCTCAGCGAGATCATAAGCATCCTCGATCAGAGCCTTAACGTCAGCCTTTGTGTACTTCTCATCGTTAGCAACTGCGCCGTACTTATCGTTCAGAGCGTAGTTCAGGTAACGATATACGATAGCCCACTCCTTGGAGTTACCACTGTAGTTGTTGTCAGCTACAACGCCTGTTGTATCGATATCGTCAGTCATGCCAACGTAGTTAACCTTGCCGTCGCCATCTGTGTCAACGGGGTTGAGGTAGTTCATAGCCAGATCGTAAGCTGTGGAGAGGTTGATAACTGCGCCGTTGTAATCAGCGAGCTCCTCAGCGATCAGAGAAGTGTCGCCCTGTGTGCCGTCGCACTCACCGTAGATGGAGTATGCAACCCAGTTCCAATCGGGGTAGCAGTATGCGGGCCACTCGTTACCAGCATCGAGAGAGAAGTTGAAGTAAGTGTTGAAGTCATCGCCTTCAGCGGATGTAACCTCTACGAGCTTCAGAATGTCGTAGTTGGTCTTAGCAGAGATCATCTGCCACTTTGTAGCACCCTCAGGAAGAGCCTTCTCTACCTTCTTACCGTTTGCATCTGTTGTGTACTTATCGTTTGTGATATCATCGATAGATACGCAGTAGCCATCCTTGCTTACAGGAACGTATACAGTCTTTGTGGGTCTGATGTTCCAGGAAGCGCCGATGAGCTTAGTTGTCTCAACATCGCTTGCGTTGTGGTATGCAGATGTGCCGTAAACAGGCTGAATCTCAGTGTTGGACTTCTTAGCATCCAGCTCGCCGATTGCTGCGATTGCATTGTACAGGGATGTAGCAGCAGAAGAAGCATAATCGTGAACCAGAACGTTGTGGTATTCCTTCAGCAGAGCGTTTACGCCAGCCTTTGTAGCTCTTGTGGAGCTGTCAACTGTCCAAGTGTTGAATACGGAAACAGCATCCTGTGCCATCTTGTAGCCGGAAACGATCTCGATATCAGATGTCTTGGAAAGTGTCTTGATAGCGTCAAGAGAGCCGTAAGCAGCGTTAACGGTATCGAATGTAGCCATAACAGCATTCCACATTACACCGTAGGAAGCTGTAGATGTACCCTGTGTCAGTACCCAGAAGCCGCCTGCATTTGTGTCAGCCCAACCGAGGTTACCACGTCTCCACTCCTCATAAGCGAACTCAGCAGATCTGATTGCCTCATACTGCTTCATTACGTTTCTGAACATGGACTTGGAAACAACTGCCATCTTGGAGAGCTTAGCCTTAGCGTCAGCCAGCTGCTCATAAGCCTCTGTAATGTCAACGCTGGAGGAAGATGTAACATAGTTTGTAGCATTGTCGTATGCTGCAACCAGAGCGTCGTAGGAATCACCTGTGTAGATGAGATCCTGCAGCTCTTCGTTGTAGATGTTGTTGGACTCGTAGATAGCTGTGCAGTCATCGATCAGAGTCTGGAGCTCTTCAGCGGTGTGGATAACCAGGCGAGCAACAGTAGCCTCAACCATCATGTATGCAACAGTGTAGTCCTCTGCATCAGAGTCAGCGTCAAACAGAACTGCATCAGCAGCCTCGAGAGCGTCCAGAACTGCCTCAGCAGAAACGGAACCATACTCGGACAGCTTGTCAGTACGGAATGCATCGCCATAAGTCTCGTTTACAAGCTTCTCAAGGTCAGCCTTGCTCTTGTAATTTGTCTCTTCAGCGCTAGCAACAACTGCAACGGAAGAAAGTGCCATTACAGAAGCCATTGCGCCAGAGAAGATTCTTCTTCTTAACATAATAGTCCTCCTAAAAGTTTTGTTTTTTAAACATCTCTGAGTTATCGGGCACTCGGATGTATTAAACGGATTTTAATTCACCGCTCACCACCGTAGTCAGCGATAAAATCAAAAAAGTTTCAAAAAACATTTGATTTTTTTGCTTACACTACGGTAGTCACGGGTAAATTCAGAAAAGTTTCAAAAAAATTCAGATTTTTTTAAAAAATCGAATTACTTTCTCTTCTTGGACAGAACAACTGCGCCAGCAGCAACTACTGCCAGACCTGCAACAGCTGCAACGCCCTCAACACCTGTGTCAGGGGACTGCTTGTCGCCTGTTGTGGGAGCTGTTGTATCAACTGCGCCTGTATCATCAGCAGCAGGAGCATCAACAGAAGCGCCACCTACAGTAGCGTTACCGTTGCCATCGAAGGAAAGGATAACGTTCTCGGAAGCGTCGAGCAGCTCGAGAGAAACAACTGTGTAGTTGTTCATAGCGTCGCCCCACTCCTGGATACCTGTCTGAACGTATGTAGAATCAGCGAAGAAGCAGTTAGCGTCTGTCATTACGCAACGTCCCTTGTAGGTGTAGTCGCCGATCTTCTCGAACTGTACGGGCTTGTCAGCAGCGAGAGTCTCGATACCGAGATCAGCATCGGAAACGCCCCAGAACTCATTGTTGGGCCAGTTGTGGCTGCCGTTTGTGGAGTCGCCACCGCAGGATGTGATGATGGAACCGCCGAAGGAACCCTCGAACCAGTCTCTGGAACCGTCGTCAGCAACCTCTACTACTACATCGATGTAAGCAGTGTCAGCGAAGTTTACGCCGTAGTCTGTGGGATCCTTGCCCTCAGCCTCGTTACCTACGTTGTAAACCTGAACGAGCCAGGAACCTGTACCGGAAGCTGTTGTACCGGTGTTCTCAACGAGTGTGAGAAGTGCGCTTGCGGAAGTAGCAAGAGCTGTTGTTGCAACTGCAGCAGCTGCAACGGTAGAAAGAATCTTTGTGATCTTCATAACGAAAAATCCTCCTTAAGATTTTGCCATCGCTCTGTATAGCGATGAAGTTTTGTACCTTAGCTAAGGTTAAGCTATGCATCGGGACATAGCTACCCTTGTATATCAATATACCATTTTCGAACCCTTTTCGTCAATGTGCAATTTGTATAAATCTTCGGCGTGAATTTAGAAGAATTGTGCAAGTTGTCTTTTTTTACTTTTGAAAACGCTCGCAAACGGCTTTGTTATGCGGTTTTTGGCATTTTAAGCAATTTACCTAATTCAGAGTAAATCTGTGCAAAAATCTCATTTTCTCTAAAATTTTTACCTGAACAGGTGCTTTTTATACCTGAATCCGACCGTTTTCTCAAGAAAAATCGCACAAATCCGTAAAACCTATTGAAAAATTACCAAATTGATGATATAATAATCAGGTAACATGCCTCTTTAGTTAAATGGATATAACAGCCCCCTCCTAAGGGGCAGTTGTAGGTTCGATT
>JAZSGG010000071.1:0-9468 GCA_045532595.1 Oscillospiraceae bacterium
TGTCATTCATGACATTGTCCTCCTTTGATTTCTGATGTGGTCGCCAAACCCGCTTCTATTATATCATAGGAGGACTCTTTTATCTAAAGATTTTTTATTCCACCGCTTCAAGCGGTGGTTTATTTTCGCTAAAGCTACAAACAAAATGCCTTGCAGTTAATTGCAAGGCACTTGTTTATATTTGGTTATTCATCGCAACTTAATAGCCATTGTACTTACAATTAGCACATATATTCTTGAAATCTTCTTTTTCCTTATATATGTCTGGCCAGCTTTTACAATCAGTATCAACATTCTCCATACAATCAACAGGTGAAATTAAATCATCTACCAGTGGGCACATAACCATTTCTTCATTATAATCCATTTTTAACACCTCCATGATATTCTTCATGTTGCAAATAAACATTTCACCAACACCTATTATATCATTATTCATAATTATATGCAAGCTTCTGAACAGCAAAAATTCACCGAGGATTACAGTCCTCGGTGATATTTTCATTCCTGCCCTTCTCTGATCTGTGCCACAGGCTCCAGCATTGCCTCCAGCTTGTCCGCTGCGATATCTTCCACCGAGCGCAGCGAATGCCCGTAGATATCGCTTGTGGTAGAAGCTAGCGTATGTCCAAGTCTGCTTGACACAGCTTTCAGCGGAATGCCCTGCATCAGCAGAAGCGTAGCCGATGTGTGACGCAGCATATGCGGAGTGGTATGAGGCAGTCCGGTCTTCTCGCAGAACTTCCTCAGCCACGCCGACACATACGACGGATTTATCGGCTTTCCGTTCCATTGTGTGAACACCTTGTCGTGCTCCTGCCATGCGTCACCGATAAGCTCCTTTTTGCTCTGCTGATCGGTACGCTGCTTCTCCAGAATCTCCATCACAGCTTTCGACGAGCGCCCTGACAGCTGGGAGGTCAATTCCCTGCTGCTCGGCACGAAAACCATGCACAGGACTGATTTTGATACAGCAGACTCAAGGCCACTGTGCATCATAATGCGCGACAAGTGGCTTGCCGACAGATGCTTTGATGTGCTGCGAAACGACAGCAGGTTTGCTGCACTTACAGACAGGCTGACGAAAAGTGCAACTGAATAACAATGCAACAGCGAAGCCCATACGATGTATGGGCTTCTTATTATTCTATCAGTATCGTATGCTACTTAAGATATACCATCACAACAAGATGTGAACAAAATCATTCTGTTGATGTTCAAAAGAAGTATATTTATCTGTCTCAAGCCCTCTAATATAATAATCTTCTGTATTCGGTTATTTTACTGATTTTATCTTTTCACTTGACAATTTATAGATATTTATATTATAATTATGTATACCTAGTAATTTAACACAGTATGAGGTAAATAAAATATACGGAGGAATATATGAAATCAAAACGTTTGATCTCAGTTGTTATGGCTGTATCAGTGGCTGTCTCGTCGGTATTCAGTCAGATGGCTGTAACGGCAGGTGCTGAAGCGTTGAACTACAGTTACACCTATCAAAAGACTGTTCATACCCTCGGCGCGACTAAAAGCAATTCCGAAGCTAGCACTACGATCATGGATTTCGCCAAGAATCTTGCCAGTGTGCCGGATGAGGATGTGGTGCTTACTACAAGTTTCCATGTTTCCCTCGGTGACAGTTCCTTTGCGGATTTCGGGCTTGAGGAGGGCGACACCGTCACTATCAATCCCGCCGAAAGCGAAACGCCCACATGGACGCCGAACTTTAAGTTCAACCCCAACAACGGCGATCTTAGCTTTGATCCCTACGTTCCCGAAACAGATCCGCAATACCAGCTTTATTATAACATCTACTTCAACGATGAGTTTGTTGATATGTCCATGTCAACAACGATCGGCCCTCCCTCGCTGGTCGCTATGCAGCATATCGCCAACAGCAAGGATTATTCAGGCGATATCGAGATAAAGATCGCTGCTGCCGATGTGTGCTGGAACGATCTTGGCAAGCAGGAGACCATACTCGCATACGCGGATACTACTTTTACATACACAACTGACGGCTGCTCGGTCAATGAAGATCTCGCCGCTGCAGGCAGCGTATACTATGACGAGGAGCGCCGCATCAACTGGAGCGTGCCTAACAACGCTGTAAACTGCATCTATAGTGTTTATGTAGGTGCGGAAGATGGTTACAACTGGGGCTACTATTACGGCTATCAGAGCGATTACGGCATGACTACCGATGCAGTGGTAAACTCAGGCAAAGACGATGCGACCATCACCATCTACAATGTTGATATAAACGGTTGTATCAGCGAGCCTGTTACCGAGACCTACAGCATGCTTCCTAAAGCTGCCGACTGGACAGCGTATCTGACCTATGACGAATATACAAGTGCGCTAACATTCTATCAGATGTGCCCTGACCCTTCATATCCTGTTAAGGTCAATGACAGAGCTTATGAGCTGTATCTGGAGGGCGTAAAGCTCTGTAACATCTACTCTTCCAGTACGAGCGAAATGGTAACTCACTATTCCGTTCTGGGTGATATCACCAGCTATAACTTCAATAATCCCGATGATCCGATCCTTGAGGGCTTGTATAATGCAACTGTTAATGCACTGCTGCCAACCGGTGATTATCCTGTTACTGCAGAGCTTAACGAATACTTTACGGTGATCTATAACGGCTGTGAAGTCGATCCCGAACTCGGTGTCCCCCAAAACTTTGCTGTCGACCCCGAAGAATCATCAGTTGTGACATGGGACGAAGTCGAGGGCGCGATAGGCTATATCTCAAGATATGATTTTACTATGGCTGACAGCGGAGTTCAATTTTCTACATACGTTGACGGACGTCCCGAATATGAAACTTCATTAGCTCTTTATTCGGCGATAGACACATACAGGTCTGTAGTATGGTCGGTATGCTCGCTTGACGCAAACGGCAATGTCAGCGAATTCTCCGATAAATACATTTACAGGAACGGCGAGCTGTATCCTTATATCGCAGACTACAACCTCCGTCTCGAAAACGACGGTCTTTACTGGGATGAATACGCGGGCGCCGATCATTATGTCGTAAGAGTTACTGACGGCAATGAGACCGTTGAGGATGAATGCGGCGCAAACAACTCCACCAACTTCTCTCTTTCTATGGCGCTGGCAGGCTTTGAAAAGGGCACCTATACGCTGAACGTTTACGCCGTTGACGAGAACGGCAACGAGATCTTCTTAGGCGACATTGAATATGAGTTCGATGTTTCTTTCGAAAAGGTCGGAGACAATACTTTCATCTACGTAGAAAACACTGACGGCACTGTTACCATCACTAACGCGATCATCGGTAACGGAATGCTCGAGATACCCGCTGAGCTCGGCGAAAAGTCCGTTTCCGAGATCGGCACACGTGCTTTTGCTTTCAACGGCGGCATCACTGAGCTGGTAATTCCCGAGGGCGTTAAGAAACTCGGCTGGTACGCTTTCAACGACTGCGAAAATCTTGAAACTGTCACACTGCCCGACTCGCTCGAGTACATCGACAGCTGGGCGTTTGAGAACTGTGATTCCCTCACTACCATCCATATCCCCGCAAATGTAAGCACCGTAATGGGCGGCGCATTCGCGCAGGATCACGGCATGACTTCCATCACCTGCGACGCTGACAACGAGAACTACGTTTCCGTAGACGGCGTGCTCTTTACTAAGGATATGTCCGAGCTGGTAGCTTATCCCGGCGGCAAGAGCGGCAAGTATACTGTTCCCGCTTCCGTTCACCATATCGGTGACGCTGCTTTCTACGGTGCAGGCGCGCTCGAATCCGTTGAGATACTCGGCGTTCTGGACTTCATCGGCTTTGAGGCGTTCGCTGAGTGCAAAAAGCTCACCGACGTCAAGATCAACGACGGCGTGACTTATGTTGGCTACTGGGCTTTCAGGGGCTGTGATAGCTTCGAGATGCTCACCGTTCCCCAGTCCGTTACCAACATAGGCAACCAGGCTTTCGGCTATGCCGACTACGACGGCAACAAGCAGAGCGGTTTCACACTGAGAGGCTATTCCGATTCCGCTATCTACTTCTACGCATTAAGACACGATATTCACTTTATCTCGATAGGCGAAGCAGATACAGATAATCGTCCTTTCAACGATGACAACTCCACAGATATTGACATAGAAGTAAACCCAGATGCCGAAGAGGATGATACCATCACCAGCATTACGATAAACCCTGCGTTCAACCTCAAGGACAAGAGCGAGGCGGGCGTAGGTCTTGATCTTACAGATATTAAGGTAAAAGCCAATGAAATTTATGACGGAGAGGGTCTTGAAAGAGCGGAAGAGGCTCTAGGTATCGAGATCGTCGGTAAAAAGCACTATAACCTGCTGGATATCACTTTGTTACAGGGCGATAAGGATATTTCCAATGGCTATGACGGCCTTATTAAGGTAGTTATTCCCATTCCTAAGGGACACAAGGACAAGGAGTTCTACTGCTACAGACTGCTGGATGACGGCACAAAGGAGATCATTCCGGGCAAACGCGAGTCCGACTGCTATGTCATCTACCTTGAACATTTCAGTGTTTATGCAATGGTTGCCGACGATGAACACATCTGCGATTTCAGCGAAAACTGGTCTAACAACGCTGAAGATCACTGGCACGAGTGCAGCTGCGGTATCATAACCGGTATTATGGAACATACGGCAAGCGACTGGATAACAGAAACAGAAGCAACATATACGACTAAGGGTCTCAAGTACACGGAGTGTACTGTATGCGGCTATATCATGCAAACAGAAGAGATACCCGAAATTCCTGTAAAGCCCACCAACGTAAAGGCTGTCGCAGGAAACAAGCAGGTAACTCTTACATGGGATAAGGTGGACAGCGCGACCAAATACCGCATCCGCAGAAACAACGGCACAGGCTGGGTAAGCTATATGGATGTTACAACAAATAGCTATACAGACACAGGTGTTACTAACGGCACCACATACAAGTATGCTATATATGCTTATGCAAACGGCGCATGGGGCGAGACTTCCTCTATCGCAACTGTTACCGTAAAGCCCGCAGTGGCTGAGAATGTTTCTGCTACTGTTACAAACAGCGGTGTACTTATCAAGTGGGATGCGGTAGCAGGCGCAGAGCTTTACCGCATCCGCAGGAATGACGGCAGCGGTTGGGCAAACTACAATGATCTCACCGATACATCTTATATCGATGAAGCGGTAACATCAGGCAAGAGCTATCGTTACGCAGTGTATGCAAAGGTAAACGGCGTATGGGGCGAGGCTTCCACAATAGTATACGCCAAAATCACTTCCAATGCATAAGTAACAGCATTATAACGATCGTATCCGCCCTTGATCCAGGGGCGGATATGATACTTTTGTTGAGATCCGTTAATTCTTCCATTGCTGATAAAAAAGCCACCCGAGAGTGATATGATATGCACCCCAAAAGTTAGACACTTTTGGAGGTGCATATTTTTATGGGTAAAACAGGAAGAGAAAACAAGAGATACTCGGCAGAATTCAAAATACATGTTATAATGGATATGCGAGAACATCATTTGGGTTACAAGGAAACAGTGCGAAAGTATTGGGAAGGAAGTAAAGGAAAAGAACCAAACTACATAAAACAAATTCAAAGGTGGGAACGCACATTCTTAGAAGAAGGAGCCGAAGGTCTTATGAAAGAAAGACGAGGCAAATCTTGTTCCACCAGCGGAACAAGAAAAGGCAGACACCTAAGCCGGATAAAAATGCTGAAGAGGATCTGATTGCGGAAAATCAGCGTTTACGAATGGAAATAGAGTACTTAAAAAAACTGAGTGCCTTAGTTCTTGCGGAAGAGCGAAAGAACGGCAAAAAGCAGAAATGATCTCTGAATTAAGGCAAAGATATCCGCTTAAAGACCTGCTGAAATTATCTGGAATGTCACGCAGCACATTCTATTACTATCTTAAACATCCAACAAAAGATAAATACGAATGCGAAAAGCAAGAGATAACTGATATATTCAATGCCCACAAAGGCAGATACGGTTATCGTAGAGTTGTGGATGTTATGCGTAGCAGAGGTTATGTAATTAACCACAAAACAGTCTTAAAGCTGATGAAGCTGCTTGTTCTGAAAGGCAAACAACGCAAAAACGACACCCTGTGCGGAGTGCCGTTTCTGTGTATTTTTATAGGAGAAACTGTTTAGTTTTTCAGCACGCCTCAAGATACCACAGCTGCCATGCGCTGCCCTTGTAGGTGTATTGTGCGACATTTGCGCCATTTGCAGTACTCTTTGCAGTCACGTCGAGACAGGAACCGCAGTTGGATATCTTTGTCTTGATGGCGTAGGCGTTGCCGATCTTTACGATCTGGAATTTCTGGTTGTCACCGCCGTTGCTCTGCCACTGGAGGATATTTGCATTGTTTGCAGCGCTTCTGCCGCTTACATCCACAGCACTTTTATAATTCGAGCAGGCAGTCAGTATGGTGTAATAGCCGTTACCATCACCCACCAGCCTGAACTTCTGTGCATTGCCACCGTTGAACTGATACTGCTGCACGTTGGCGCCGTTTGCGGAGCTTGCACCATTAACATCAAGATACTTGCCGCTGTGAACGCTCTTGATATAATATGTTCCGTCGAGACCTATCACGCCGCCGTTGCCGTCAGTATATGTGCCTGTATTGGTGGAAGAATTATTGTTTGAGGAATTGTTGTTTGAAGAGGATCCGCCGTAAACAGAGCATACAGTGGATGTTCTTCTGATGCCGTTTGCGTCATTGAACAGCGTGTTGCCCCATGTGGTAAGAGAGGAGCCGTCCCAGTTTTTAGCGATGTCCAGATAATCCAGACCGCCGCTGTTGCCCTTCCAGGACCAGCCGAGATAACCAACGCCCTTCTGCTCACAGTAGCTCATGATCGTGTATTCATCAACATCACCATCTGTATGCTGACCGCCGAATTCGCCGATGACAACAGGAACGCCTGTTGAGAGTGCATTGTTGATATTGTTCTTTACCATGCTTGCGTTGCCGCCTGCATATTCATACATGTGAATGGAGAACACCGTGTTCTTCATAGGGTCAGCGTTGAATACGGACTTGCCGTAGTTCTTGATCGAATCGGGGTACTGTCCCCAGCCTGCGCTATCGACCATCAGCATATTGTTGATGCCTGCGTTTCTGAGAGATCTGATGGCGCTCTTATTGCCCTCTGCCCACGCAGAGCCATCCCACGAACCGAACCATTCGTTGGCGATATTAACGATAACATAGCTTGTATTTGCGTTGAGCAGATTTTTGAGGCTGATCCAGTAATTGACTGCTGCATTGAGATCGGCGGTGCTGTCGCTGCCGGTTGCATCATGCACCTCAAGTATGCAGATGACCTTGTACTTCTTGCACCAGTCAATGATCTGAGACACCTCGCTGTAGGAGGTCTTAGGATACTTCTGACCGTCACCGAGTACTATTCTTACAGTGTTTGCACCAAGTGCTGCCGCTCCTTTGATAGAAGCTTCAGTATAGGAAGTGTACCATGCGTGAGGGATGTTTACTCCACGCATCTCAAATGCATTGCCGTTGGAATCGCAGATCGTTGTGCCGCTTACATAGAAGCCGTACGCAGCAGCTGCGCTTACACTGAGTCCGTTCATACACGAGATGAGCAGGAAAAGGACAAGCAATACTGCTGTCAATCTGCTGGCTGTATGGATCCTTGCTTTTGTCATGATGCTGTTCTCCTTTTTGGTTGATTTTAGTTTGAGCGAGATTAATTAATAGCTAATACATAACTTGTAATTCGATTAATCATCCGCTTAATATCACTTTAACACAGCTTAATGTATTTGTCAATATTGATTCAGAGTTTTTCTTGAAGTTGAAAAAAATTCGTATAAACGCACAATGAAATTTAATATTTTTTGTTTGATTCCAACAGCGCAAAGTGCGTTGTTGAGCCATCAGATTGCAAGTTACAACCTTATAGGCTTTATTAGGTAATTATCCGATATTACCTAACGCCGCCTGATTAATACTTGATTAACGATAGGTTAATCAAGCAATGCAAAGATACTCTGTGAACGATCTGTAGAAGTTAAGAATAATGGAGTTATAATTGTATAAAAGTTAAAATACATCTCGTTGGATATTGACAATCAGTGCCAAAATGTAATATAATATGAGTAAGTATGTAACCGATTGAAAACGATTTAATGCGATATAGCATCAACGATTAAGTTCGTTCTGTTCAGAAAGGAAATGTCACGATGCCAAAAAAACAGATCACACTTACCGATATAGCAGAACTCTGCGGCACTAGCAATGTAACGGTATCCAAGGCGCTTGCCGGAAAGCGAGGCGTGAGCGATGAACTCAGAGAAAAGATACGCACTACCGCCGAAAAGCTTGGGTATATATCAAATAAGCCTGCTGTAAGCGGTGGAGTTATAGGCGTATTGATACCTCAGCGCTTCATCAACCCCAATGGCTCGTTCTACTGGGCGCTTTACAACAATATCATACAGCGTCTGAAATCAGAAAATTTCTCCTGCATACAGGAGATACTTTCTCCCGAGGAGGAAAAGGAACTTACGATGCCCGCTTTCCCGGGAAGCCCTGATATTGCAGGTGTCATTTCTCTCGGCCAGACAAGTAATGAATATGCGAGAAAGCTTGCAGCACAGGGAAGGCCTTTGCTGATGCTCGACTATTATATAGAGGATCTGGATGTGGATTGCGTTGTCACAAATGGCTTTTTCGGTGGCTATAAGCTCACCTGTCATCTTATTTCGCAGGGTCACACAAGGATCGGATATATCGGCACAAAGCTGGCTACATCAAGTATTTTTGACAGGTACATGGGCTACATGAAGGCAATGCTGGAACACAAGCTGCCCATCGAAGAAAAATGGGTCATAAATGACAGAGATGTGCATAACGAGCTTTACGAAGCGCTTCCGTTTCCCGAAGAGCTTCCTACCGCATTTGTGTGCAACTGTGATGAAACTGCGTTCAAGGCGATTCGTGATCTGAAGGCTAAGGGGTATACAGTTCCCGATGATATTTCTATCGTAGGATATGACAACTATCTGATATCAGAGATATCAGATCCTCCTATCACCACTATTGATGTTGATTCAAAGGAAATGGCAGATCTGGCTATATCCACGATAATCGACCGCATCCGCAATAATAAGCTCCCGACAAGGATACAGGTGCTTGATGGAAAGCTGATAGAAAAGGCTTCCGTAAAGAAGATATGACAAAACTATTTGGTACTTTTGAACGTTTGGATATTAAGAAAAATCGTAATGTAGAGGGAACTGGTTTAGGTCTTGCGATTACGCATAAACTGATTGATTTGATGCGTGGAACATTGAAAGTAGAAAGTATTTATGGAGTGAGTTCTAATTTTACGATTTGTTTGCCACAAAAAGTAATGGGAAAAGAAAAAATAGGAAATTTTCAAGAACGTTTCCAAATCTAT
>JAZSGG010000075.1:0-53463 GCA_045532595.1 Oscillospiraceae bacterium
ACGACATGGCTACGATCCGACTTGCCTTTGCGGATATGGCGCACAGGATATACGGGCATTCCGTGTTCAGCAGCATCCCTATGGACTTATACATAGGCTCGCTTACCGAGGGGCATCACCGCCTTGTAAAGCGTCTCAACAAGGATATCGAGCTGACGGCGGAGTTTGATGTCATCCCATCGGATATAGGCTTCAAGCTGCATGATGCGGATGATGTTACGTCAGAAACCGAATTCCTGACCTACAGCTTCATTTATCAGGGAGACGGCACAAAAGCATATATATGCGGCCAGTACTATACCCTTGAAAAGCTTGACGAAAACGGTGAATGGCATCATTTCCCCTTCAGCGGATATTACGGATTCCTTAGCATAGGCTATGGAGTTTCGGAAGATTATCCTGAAAAGAAGCTGGGTTTTTCGCTTGATGATAAAGCCTACGCCCAGCCGCTTTCACCGGGCAGATACAGAGTGGTGGCAGAGCTGTTCAACCAGGATAAGCTGCGGACTCCCGACCGAAAGGAGCATCTTCTGCACGAGCGCTTTTCCGCAGAGTTTACCATTAATTAGTACCGCATTACCTTAATTTGCAACCTTTTAGCGTTTTGAACGGTTTTATATACGAAGGCAACCAACCTCACGAAAGGACTGATAACATGAAGAAATATATATCCATGCTCCTCTGCGCCGCAGTGCTGACAGCATCCGTAACAGGCTGCGCCAGCGACGAGGTACAGAGCGGCAATGCTCCCGCAGCAGGCGGCGAAATCATCGCTGAGACTGTAGAGCAGGACAGCGAGGCTGTGACCTCCCCTGCGCAGACTCCCGCAGCTACCACCACTGCAACGAACGAGACCGCTATCGAAAGCGAGCCTGTCACACCTGAAGAGACAAAAGACCCCACAGAAACCACCGTCCCTGAAGAGACCAACGAAGTCGCTCCCGATGAGCCTGCAGAGGGCGACAGCACCGCAAGCGTGCCTCCTGCCGAAACCACGACCACCGCTCAGAGCAGCGCAACCGAGCCGCTTCCTCAGGAGACCGTGGAGCAGGAATACGATATCCCCGAATACATCCCCCTCACCGAGGATGATGTTATCATGGAGATAAAGACCGACGGCGAGATAACCACTGCCACCGAGCGCTTCACCGTGGAATTCACCTATATCGGCAATGCGGAGTGCGAATACTGCTTCGGCTGTGACTATTCGCTGAAGAAGTGGGACAACGACCTCGGCGACTGGGCGGATGTAGAGTTTTCCGAGAACGCCGCATGGAATGCTCTCGGCTATCTTCTCGGCAAGGACTGCCCGAAGAACAGCATCACCGTTGCCCTCTACGATGAATTCTACGCAACGCCCCTCACCGCAGGCTCCTATCTGCTGGTAAAGCCCATCTGCGACGGCGTGGTGCTGGAACAGACCTTCGAGATTAAGGGCGAGGACAACGGCGTTATCGTGGAGAGCGAAAGCGGCACGCTTACTCTTGTTATAGACGAGATAGCCTCCGATAAGCTCGTATGCTCCCTCGCATGGCCTTATCCCGCAAAATACGAGGTAATGTGCGATACAGCTGAATACAGCGACTACTGCGTGGGCGACAAGATCGAAGTACAGTATGCGCCTATGTACAAGATCGAGGAATACCTGTTCCGACTCACTCCCGAAAGCATCACCATGAGCGATTTCGAGCTGCAGGAGGACGTGGACTACAAGCCAGTCATCTACCTCTATCCCGAGGATATTACAGAGATCTCCGTGCAGCTTGATTACAACGGCACTCTTATCGTGACCGAGCCTGAATACGGCGATGGCTGGAACGTCACCGCATATCCCGACGGCCGCATCGTCTCGGACGGCGTGGAATATCCCTACCTGTTCTGGGAGGGAGAAAAGGCTTACGAGCTTGATAAGTCCGCAGGCTTCTGCGTAAGCGGCGAAAACACCGAATGCTTCCTGCGTGAGAAGCTCAGCTACCTCGGACTGAACGAGGCTGAGGCTGCGGACTTCATGGAGTTCTGGCTCCCGCACATGGAGAAGAACGCATATAATATCATCCGATTCCACGGCGCCGATTACACCGATAACGCAGTGCTGGATATCTCTCCCCTGCCTGATACAGTTATCCGTGTATACATGACCTTCGAGGCTTCTGACGAGTATGTGGACATCGCTCCGCAGGCTCTTGTGGCAGCGCCCGAGCGCAGCGGCTTCACCGTTGTGGAGTGGGGCGGCAGTATCGGCTGACAGAATCTGTATAAAGAAACAAGACCGACACCATTACGATGTCGGTCTTGATTTATTTATCCTGTCCGTAAAGGGGATTTGCGTCAAGGATCTCTCTGCGTATCTCCTCGGGGATTGCGGGGATAGGCTGCGGTGCGGGACGGGCGGTGTAGTAGCCCTGAATATAATCCACACCCAGATCAATGACGGTATGCAGCTCGTTGGAGGTCTCAACACCCTCTGCAAGCACCCTGATATTGTTCAGGCGTGCAAATTCTATCGTGCTGCGAACGAACATCTGCTTGTTCTGATTCTTATGGATATCCGTGATAAGGAAGCGGTCTATCTTGATTATCTGCGGCGCATAACGCATCAGATTAACGATATTGGAGTGGCCTGTGCCGTAATCGTCAATGGCGATCTGTGCCGATTCGCTGCTGCCGCTGAGCTTGTGGATAGCGTTAAGCTCCTCATCGGATACGGTATCCTGCTCGGTAAGCTCGTATACGAACTTGTCAAGATAGCTGCTGTATTTAGCGGTAAGCTGACTGATGTCCTCATCAAACAGGAAGTGGCCGGGAATGGTGTTGATGAACACCAGCCTTCCGCCAAAGCTTTCGCTGTCCTCTGCGTAGCGTGCCATGACATTGAACAGGGTAGCCTTTTCGATCTCATACAGCCTGCCGTATTCCTTGGCGGTGGAAAGCACCTCCAGAGGATTCATGCCGATGGTGGGATCGGTACGCATCAGCGCCTCATAAGCGAATATCTCGCCTGTCTTTGCGCTGATTATCGGCTGGAAATGATAGCTGAACATGTTCTTTTCGATCAGCAGCTCAAACGCCTTGTAATGCTCCTTCGGGGCAACGTTCTCCTTCTTTACAGCGCCTGCGCCGCTCTTCAGGCGGTTCATGTACATCTCACTGTTTGCGAACTTGATGAAGCCCTCCAGCGAGCCTTCCCAGCCGCCGTTCACTACTGTACAGCCGCAGTTCACCTCAACGAAGTACTCCTTGCCGCTGGTGGAGTTATAGCCCTCGATAACGCCGTAGAACGCCGAGGTCGCCTTGTAAATGACATCGCCGATGGTGGTGGGATCGTCGTAATAGTTCACCACAACGAACTCATCCTCCGAACAGTGGGCGATATAGCAGTTGGTCTGATTTGCAAGCTTCAGACCCTCTGAAGCAAGGCGAAGTGCATCCTCAGCCGCCTCAATGCCGTAGTTCTCCAGAATATAGTTATACTTAGGCAGACCATATACCGAAATGGAAAGCGATCTGTCCCTGTTTTCGGGAACCGCTGCGAACTCCTCAAACCACTTCACGGCGCCCTTCAGATTAGGCAGACCTGTATAAACATTGGTGAGCGCCGCCCTTTCGATGCTCTGGCGCATCTTCATCTGGCTGAAATGATTTATCGCAACGTTAAATGCGATATTGATTGTCTTTAGTACACGCTTTATCTTGTGCTTGCTGTAAGGGATGTTATCCGTTCTTACTGCGTAGTAGCCGCACACCCTGCTGCCTACATAGATGGAGCTTAAAACATAGGATGTATCGTCCTTCAGCCAGTTCTCGAGATCGGGCACGATATCTGTGCGCTGAAGTCTTGTGTTGAGGATATCATTCCTCACCGAATATTTCGAGGGGATGATGACAAGCTCCTCAGGGAACAGCCATGTTATCTCCTTCTCACGGCTCATATCCATCACAGAAGCCACGAAATCGCTGTTCAGACACACATAGGAATTTTCCAGCATGCATCCCGCAAGGGTCTCGGAAAGGCTGTTCATGTCGTTTATCTCCAGCATGCGGTCGATCCAGTCATATTCAAAATCCTCATGCACCTGCGTCTCGTGTATCTGCTGATAAAGATCCGCAGCGATGTCACGGAAATTCTCGTGAGAATACTGGTGGCAGCCGCAGGATTCGGATATCTGCGGGATAAATCTGTATTTCAGCTGACGAGGCTTTGCGCCTTCCTCCAGTGCAAGACCGACAGCCTCAACTGTAAGCTCTGCGAGAGCCTCAAGATCCTCACAGCAGGTGGTAAGGCGTGGAGCAAAATGATCCACCTCACGCACGCCGTCAAAGCCTGTGATGATAACATCCTTCGGCACACTGTAGCCGTGCTTTGCAAGCTCCCTGCACACAGCCATCGCCATATAATCGTTGGCACAGAAGATAGCCTGCGGCGGCTTCTTGCCGTCTGCCACGAGGTTTGCAGCGATAGTTCTTGCGGGATCGTCCCAGTATTCACCGTAGCCGATTCTGGATTCCTCAAAGGGCAGACCCTCTTCCTCCAGCACCTCACGATAGCAGGCAATACGAAGATCCGATTCAGCATCGTTCTCACGTCTGCCTGCGATGAAAAACGTATCTGTTACACCGTGATCCTTAATGATGTGACGGATTATGGACTTGAAAGCATCCTTGTAATCCGCAACGATAGACCAGCACCCCTCGACCTCTCCGCCGAAAACTATGACAGGCACGCCGAACATCACCGCACCACGGCTGATGACATCCGCTATCTCCTTGTTGTAAAAGCTGTCGTTTAATACAACAAGAGCGTCTATAAGATCGTAATTTATAAGGCTGTATACAGATTTTGCACCCTCATCGAAAGCATCGTCATTATAAAAATCAACGAAGCTGTTGAAGAAGATAAGCTTATAGCCCTCCTTAAGGGCAAGATGATGCAGCCTGTTCACATAATCCGAACGGGTAGCGTCATTGATCTTAGTAAGGCATACTCCGATCACCTTCTGCTTTTCTGCCAATCCGTCCACCTTCCTTCTTATGGGTATAGTATATCATCATACTTTATGATAACATATTCTTAGACATTTGTCAAGAAATCCCTGTTTATGAAACAGAAAAGAAAAACAGGCAGGGAGCACCTGCCTGAGTATACTATTCTGTTCAGAACTGCGGCGGCATTCCGTCAGGCGGAGCCATTCCTTCGGGCGGAGTCGTTCCGCCATGCGGCATCATGCCCTGCGGCTTCTCCATGCCCTGAGGAAGCTCCTCCTGCTCGGGCGCAGACTGCGCTTCATTGCCGCTGTCGGGAGGAGTGAACGCATCCCTGTCGGGCGGTGTGAAATCCCCCATATCGGGGCGCTGACCGCCATGTCCGCCCATCTCGCCCATGCTTCCCATAGCCGAGATATCGATGTGCGATGCGTCCACAAGGGCGCTGCTGCCGCTCTGCCCTTCGGTGGTGGAGGGTATGCTGCCATTCAGCTGTCCCTGCACGCTCTGCGCACGGAGAGATACGAATTTCCTCAGCACTTCAACGCCTGCTTTGAACTCCTCAAAGGTGCAGAACTTCGTGGGGTCTTTCTCCGCATAAGGCGAGATAAGCTCCGCAGTATCAGTGATGAGCTGCTCTGCCCAGCCGCTTTCAAACCACCGCTCCATGAACTGCGCAAGGCACTCGTGATAAAGCTCAGTGTACTGCTCATCCGAAAATATCCAGGCTATCATAGGTCTGTCGCCCTCGCCCGTGGTGCCTGAAACAGGCGTGTCTATCGGCGAGTTTACGGCGGCGGTGGCGTTGTTACCTCCGTCAAAGGCGCCGAAGGCAAGGTTGTAGTCCCAAGGGAGCATGGAAAGCGCTCCGTCCTTCTCGTAGAGGTAATAATTGTGTATCATGTTTCCCGTGTAGCTGTCGCCGTTGCACACGAAATTATGCACTGCGAAATACATCAGGACATCCTCTGCATCCACCGCCGAGATATCCCCCTCGGAGAGCCTTTTCAGCGCCTCTATCAGCCGCTGCTCGTCCGTGTCCGAGATATCCGTCTTTGCGCTGCCGAAGATGTTCTGATAGCTATCAGGATCGTCGTCGATATACTGCAGCTTTACGTCAGCGCTGCCCATGCCGCCGAAGCCGCCGTTATCTCCCCTGCCGCCGTGGTCGGGGCGCTGCATTCCGCTGTTCCCGAATGCCTGATCCTCGGGGAGCCGCTCCTTTATCTCGCCGAATTTCGAGGGATCAAAGCCACCCTCGGCATCAGTAAACTCTCCCATATCAAAGCCCTTGCCGTTGCCACGGCCGCCGCCGAAGCTCATGCTGTCAGGCTTGTAGAGTTCTCCGTAATTGCTGCCGTAATTGCGCTGCAGAAAGGAATCCTCCACCGCCTCCACGGCAAGATACAGTCCCCAGTCCTCACCGTTCACGGTGATGTAAGCAAAGCTGCACAGCGGCGACGGAACTCCCATATCCCTCATCATCTGATAAACGAGGAAGTCCTTCATCAGCGTGTTGTCCTGAATGAGATTATTCAGGCACAGCTTATCCAGTCCGTGATAGGTGATTCCGCTGTCGTAGTGGTCGAACTCCAGCTTGAAACTGTAGCGGTCGTTGCCGTAGTTCTTCACCGAGGTGAGCGAGGTGTTTCCCTTTGCACGGATGGCGATGTTTTTATACGCCTCTCCGTCTATCACCGCCGCACAGGAGATATACTCCTCGTCCGTGCAGGTCTGCAGGAACTCATCCCAGCCCTCCGCCACGATGTCTATGGTGTGCACCCTTGTATGGTCGAACAGGCGGTTCTCGTAGCCCATGATGCGCTCAGTTGACTGTATCCCGATAGCCTCGCCGTTCATGAAAAGCACCGTCAGCAGCAGCGCCAGCACTACCACTACGCAGACTATCTTATCGAAATGCTTGTGTGTTGACATAACGGCTCCTTAGCTCATATATTCTCCGTTGTAGCTGACGAGAACTGCGCTCTGCACTCCGTCAAGGGCGGAAAGCTCGTTGATAAAATCGGTGTTGTCCTCTTTAAGGCGGATCTCCATATTAAGCTCCACAAGGCCTTTCTGGGCGGTCTTGCTCTTTACGATGCTCTTCTGCACGCTCTTTGAGAGAAGCTCCTTTGCCCTCACCTCGCTGTCGTGACCATCACAGCGGATAACTACTATGTAGGGGTGCAGATGGGTCTTTCTGTTGGCAAGTAGCAGTATCACTGCACCGATAACGATGCTGCCGCACAGGGCAAGCGGGAGGAGTCCCGCCGCAAGCACGATGCCTGCACCTATCGACCAGAACAGAAAGCAGATATCCATAGGCTCCTTGATGGCGGTGCGGAAACGCACGATGGAGAGCGCACCCACCATACCGAGGGAAAGCACCACGTTACTGGTCACCGCCATGATGACAACGGTGGTGATGAGCGTCATAGCCACAAGAGAAACGCCGAAGCTCGGCGAATACATCACGCCGCTGTAGGTCTTTTTGTAGATAAAGAAGATGAGCAGACCTATCGCAAAGGCAAGCAGCAGCGCTATCGCAGTATCGAGGATGCTGAAGCTGCTCATATTGTCCAAAAAGCTTGATTTGAAGATGTCCTTGAAATTCATTTTGTGTTCTCCTTAGATGTTATCAGCCGTATATCCTGCAGGCTGCGTATTTTGAAAAAGCCGATGTTCTTGTGGTGCCGAGCTGCACTATATCCCGTATCACCGAGGGCAGGAACTCATCCCATTTCACCTCAAGTATGATGGAGTCACTCGCAGGCAGTGTGACGCAATTTTTATCCAAAAATTCGGTGCAGGATGCTCCCGTGCGGATGTTGTGATCCAGTGTAACACGGACGTTTCCTGCCGGAAAGACGAACGGCTCACGGGTATAGTCAACAATTGTTCTCGGGCGCAGCCCCTGCGATTTCATGCGGCTGTACAGCTCGTTTACGAGAGGTCTGCCATCCTGCGCCATCCAATCAGTATCGCCGTCAACTATGCGCTGAGTTTCCTCTTCGGAAAGCAGCACGCTCTCCTTGCAGCACAGTCCGTTAAGCTTTGATTTCTTTTCTAGCTTTATGAGGGATGTATCGAAGTTATAAAGGCGTATGCGGAACTTCTCACGGCAGTTCACGCCGTCCAGCTTTTCATTCAGCGCCTTGTCATAGAGATTGTCGAAATACAGGCTGCGTATCTCGTATCTTCCGTCCGCTGCGTGAGGGTCGGACATTGCTACGGCTGATAATCTCGCCCGAAGTGCCAGCAGGTCGGAATAGGTTATCTCGTGCTTGCACTCATGTCGGAATTTCATCGCTTCACTCCTTTCGGATGTTTTTTATCGCCTTAAAAAAGATATCACACATTTTTGAAGGAATTGTGATAAAAGTCGGAAAAGAAAATGTTAATCAGTGGGAATTCCATTGCAATGTGGTTGATTTTTCTGACATTCCGTGATATATTATTCATAGATATTTTGAAAAGGATGGTAATTATATGTCACCAAAAAGGAACATAATAATTCTTGTGATAGTGCTTGCTGTCGTGATAGTCGGCGGTATTATTGCAGCTGTGGCTATCGGCTCCGACGGCGGCAGGGCAGATATCTCCGAAACGCTCTCCCTCGCCCAGCGCTATCTTGACGAGGAAAACTACGAGCAGGCAGTGATAGAATTCGACCGCATCATTGAGATAGACCCGATGAATGTGGATGCATATCTCGGAAAGGCGGAGGCGCTTATCGCTCTCGGCGATGCCGATGAGGCTATAGAGGTTCTGGAGGACGCTTACGAGCTTACGGGCGACGAGGATATCCTCGCCATGCTGGAGGAGCTTACAAAGCCCGAGGAGACCGCAGAAGTCACCACTGCTGCGACCACCGCAACCACACCGACTGAGACCACCACTGCCACCGCAGCGGAATCCGAGCCTGAGACTGCTGAGCCTGTCTGGAACGATCCCTATGCACTGGAGATCGAGCAGATGCTGCTCCGCTACATAAGAGGCGAGGGCGAGCTTGACACCTCGGTGCTTGCGGATGTTACCTCACTGGAGATATACGGCACTGCTGTGGTGTATGTGAACTGTGGAAACAGATGCGGCAAAGAGGACAGATACAAGCACTACGGAAGCGATTTTGATAGACAGTATTTTCAACTCATTCCGCAGAACGAATATCCCGAATACGACGAAAACTACAATGTAATAAATGCAGTAAAATACGACTACGGTACGCTGTCCGATATATCATTTGTTCAATATATGACCAATGCGGAAAGCATAATCATTATGCATGATCCGATATCGGATCTCACGCCGCTGAGCGGTCTGTCAAAGCTTACCGAACTGAAGCTGAATAACAACGATATATCCGATATATCTCCCATAGCTTCGCTTTCAGCGCTTACAAAGCTGGTCATATCCCTTAATGACATATCGGATATTTCTGCACTGACATCACTCAGCTATCTGAAGTTTCTGAGTATTACATTTGCAAATATCTCAGACCTGTCTCCGATAAAAGAGCTTACCGATCTGTATTATCTGGAGTTCAGCTACAATGATGTATCTGATATCTCACCCCTCGCAGGACTCACAAAGCTTGAAGTGCTGTATTTCCCTGACAATAATGTATCCGATCTTTCAGTGATTTCAGGAATGCCCGAGCTTAACACGTTGTATTTCCAGAACAATCCCGTATCCGATATTACGCCCATCATGGGGCTTACAAAACTAAGGAATCTCGGCATAGGCGGAACGAATGTCACGGATACATCTGCATTTGAAGCAGCTTTCCCCGATTGCTATATAGCACAATGGTGATAACTCATGCCGCTCCCCGTGAGCGGCATTTGCTTTCTCTATTGAAATCCCCGCCGAAATATGCTATACTGATTACACAACATTCAAGGAGGGACATCATGTTCAGCGAGATAAACAGCATCGGTCTTTTCGGACTGAATGCATTTATGGTGACTGCCGAGGCGAGCGTTTCCCCCGGTCAGCCATCCTTTGATATAGTCGGCATGCCCGATGTGGCGGTGCAGGAGAGCAAATCCCGCATTCGTGCGGCGCTTTCCCACATGGAGCTGGGCAGCCTGCTGGGCGGACGTGTCACCGTAAACCTCGCTCCCGCCAGCGTGAAGAAGATAGGCTCCATGTTCGATCTTCCGATAACCGTTGCGCTGATGAAGCTGGGACGTGTGATAGATCGCGACTTATCCTCCGATGCATTCATCGGGGAGCTTTCGCTGAACGGCTCTCTTTCGCCTGTAAACGGCGTTCTGAGCATGGTGCTTACCGCCGCACAGAACGGAATAAAGCGTGTGTTCCTGCCTAAGGCAAACGCTCTCGAAGCCTCCGTTGCGGAGGGCGTGCAGGTGTACGGCGTGGAGCATCTCACACAGCTCATCGAGTTCCTCACCAAAGGCACGGGACTCCTCCCCGAAAAGCCGTACATCCCCACAGAGCAGCAGATAAAGCACGCTGCGGATTTCGCCGAGGTGATGGGTCAGCAGAGCGCAAAGGCAGCCATTGAGACCGCTGCGGCAGGCTCGCACAACATCCTCATGCTGGGGCCTCCCGGCTCTGGAAAATCCATGCTCGCAAAGCGCATCCCCTCGATACTCCCTAAGATAACCTTTCAGGAGAGCATCGAGACCACTCAGATACACTCCATCGCAGGCATCATCGACCCGAACGAGCCGCTCGTCATGCACCGTCCGTTCCGTGCAGTGAGCCACACAGCCTCCGCCGTGGGACTTGTGGGCGGCGGCAGCGTTCCTCGCCCGGGTGAGATATCCCTTGCACACAACGGCGTGCTGTTTCTTGACGAACTGCCCGAGTTCGACCGCAAGGTGCTTGAAACACTGCGTCAGCCCCTCGAAAACGGCGAGATAAACATCTCCCGTGCAAGCGGCTCCGCCTGCTATCCCTGCGATGTCATGCTGGTGGCGGCGATGAATCCCTGCCCCTGCGGAAACTTCGGAAATCCCGTGAAGAAATGCACCTGCACCGACACGGCGGTGGCAAACTACCTTAACAAGATATCACAGCCAGTTCTGGACAGGATAGATATACAGATCGAGATAAAACCTGTGGAATACGACGACCTCAGCCGCCGCACGCCGCAGGAAAGCTCCGCAGCCATAGCAGAGCGCATACAGAAGGCCCGTGACATTCAGGCGAAGCGCTTTGCAGGCACGGGAATAAAGTCCAACAGCGGCATCACCTCGGATATCATCGGCGAGGTCTGCACGCTGACTCCCGACGCCGAAAGCCTGATGAAGAGCGCCTTCGGCAAGCTGGGACTCTCCGCCAGAGCCTACGACAGGATACTGAAGGTGGCACGCACCTGCGCAGACCTCTCAGGCAGCGAGCAGATAGAAAAGGATCACATCGCTCAGGCAATAAGCTACAGAAGCCTTGACAGGAAATACTGGAACAGATAAATTGGAATTTGACGAGCGAAAGCTCGTCAAATTCAATGAGGAATTAGGAATGAGGAATGAGGAATTTCGGTGTCCCCTTCGGGGACGAATTAAAATGCTGCTACGCTGCATTTTCATACAACGTTACGGCGTAGCCGTTTTAAAATCTGTCGGCGTTAGTCGACACATTCATTCCTAATTCCTCATTCCTCATTCCTCATTGAATCAAAGCCCCGAGATAACTCTCGGGGCTTTGATTATTCGTGGTATTCCGTGAGGATTATCGTTCCCTCGTGGACTGTTATCACGCCTGTTTCCTCGGATATCTCGTTGCTGACGCCGAGGGGGAAGCTTCTTTCTATACGGTGCTTATCCAATGGATATTTCATGCCCTGCTCGCTTATTACAGCGCTCTCTGTCAGCGCAAACACCGAAACGAAGCCGCTGAAGCGCTCAAGCTCCGCGCGCTCACCCGAATGCAGCAGCCTTATGCTCTCGCTGCCACCATACAGCACTGCGCTTACGCCCTTTTCATGCAGATATTCCAGCATCTGCACATTGGCAAAGGTGTGGTCGAAGCGACCGCCCACTGCGCAGAAGAACCGCAGCTCGGTGCAGCCGTGTTCTATAGCCGTATCTGCGGCGAGGATGGCGTCGGTGTCGTCCTTTATCGGGGAGACCCTTATGCACCGGGTGCCCTCAGGCACCGCAGAATTGCTGCTGTCGAAATCTCCCACCACTATGTCAGGCGTTATCCCTGCCGCAAGTGCATGGTCGAGACCCTTATCCGCACATATCACAAGTCCCTCCACGAGAGCCTTGTCTATGCCTCCGTCAGGCGCTCCGCAGATTATGCTGCAGACCTTATTCCCAGTCATTTATCTTACTCGCTTCCTCGTACATTCTGATGTAGCTGTCGTAGCGGGAGCGTGGAATGCGTCCATCCTCCACCGCCTGCCTTACACGGCAGCCCTTTTCCTTGATGTGAGCGCAATCCGCAAACTGGCAGTCCTGCATGAACTCGCCGAACTCACGGAATGCATGGTCAAGCTCGCCCTTCGGGATGCGGCAGTAGCGCTCCGTCTCCACCGTGGAGAATCCGGGGGTATCCGCCACATAGCCGCCTGCAAGCCTGTACATCTCCACCTGACGTGTGGTGTGACGTCCTCTGCCCAGCTTCTTGCTGATGTGCGCCGTCTCCAGCGAAAGCTCGGGAAACAGCACGTTCATAAGGCTGGATTTACCCACGCCCGAATTGCCCACGAACGCTGTCACCTTGCCGTTTATGAACTCCATAACACGCTCTGCACCCTCGCCTGTCATGTTGTTCACAAGGCACACCTCAATGCCGATGCTCCTGTAAACATCAATGATATCGCCTGCGTCCTTCAGATCGGTCTTTGTGAACACGATAAGCGGCTCGATGCCCTTGCTGTCAGCGATAGCCACCAGCTTGTCCAGCACGAAGCGGTTGGGCAGCGGCTCAATGCAGGAATTCACGAACACGATGCCGTCAAGATTCGCAAGCGGCGGACGTATCAGGAAATTCCTGCGCTCATATATCTCGGCAATGACGGGATCGGTGTTGTCCTCCGTCACCACACGGACGTTATCGCCCGCACTGGGGCTGATGCCGTCCTTTCTGAAAATACCTCTGGCGCTGCACTTAACAGTCTCGCCTTTTAAAGCGCCGCTGAGGGCATCTACATAGTAGATACCCCCAACTGCCTTTATTATTTTGCCGTCAAACTCAGCAGAAATAATGATCTCCTCCTAATCACGCAACAGGGATGCCGCCTTCGCCGCCTGTGGTGGGAACGTCAGGATCATCTGCGGGATCGTCAGCAGGCTCCTCAGGATCCTCTGCAGGCTCCTCGCTCTCCTCGGAAGGCTCAACGGTCTCATAGCCGACATCGGTGGTCTCAGCGGACTCGCTGCTGTCCTCAACAGGCTCATCCTCAGATGCTGCGCTCAGCAGCTCCTTGAATACCTTCTTGTTTGTCTCGGTGATCTCGTATGTTACGGAATCCTCGCCGAAGTTGAACTTAACAATGAGGTAAGTGCCGCTTGCACCTGTCTTTGTGGAAGTAACCTTGATAACAAGCTCCTTCACGTCGCCTACCTTACCTGTCAGCTCGTAAGGAATGGTCTTGTTGGATGCAAGGCTCACGTCACGGATCTCCTCGCCACGGGAGGTATCACGCATGCCGTCGATATAGTACATGAACTCGAACTCGCCCTCTGCACTGTCAGGGATAGCGAAGCTGAACTTCTTTGTCTTTTCTGCGATCTCGCCCGTGCTTACTTCAAGGACGATCTCTGTGTTTCTCTCAACATGCTCGTTGGGATCGATGCTCTGGCTGATTACGGTGCCCTTCTCGTACTCCTCGGTATCAACATACTCGATCTCGGGAATGAGGTGGTATTCCTCGCAGCGCTCAAGAGCAGTCTCGATAGGCATATCGGTGAGCTTAGGCACGGACATCAGTGTCTCGGGTGCGCCGAGAGAGATAATAAGCGTTACGGTAGAACCCTGAGGTGCCATCTCATGAGCGGCAGGCTCAGTCCTGATGATGTTATCCATCGGGATCTCGTCGCTCTCCTCGTAGGTCTTCTTAACCTTGAAGCCGTCCTTCTTCAGCTGGCGCTCTGCAGCGTCAACGGTACGGTTTGCAAGATCCTGGATCTCCACCTGCTTGATGCCCTTACTTACCTTAACGGTGATAGTGGTGCCGACCTTAACCTTTCTGCCCTCGGGAAGCTCCTGCTCGAAGATCTGATCCTTCTCATACTCAGACCACTCCTGCTGAGCCACAAGGTCAAGGTAGGAAGCATACTTGCTGTAAGCCTGCTCCCATGTCATGCCGATCATGTTGGGCATCTCCATCTCCTCGCCTGCGGTAACGCTGATGGATGTGCTGTTGGGATCGGAACTGCCGCTCTGGTTGGGGAGAGAGCTGTTATCGCCGAAATATCTGTCGATAAGCACCAGCACAAGGAACACTGACGCAATGATGAACGCTGTTCCCACTGCGAACAGGATGGGGATCAGCGGAGAGCGGCGCTCCTCGTACTCGTCGTCATCGTCATCGTAATCATCATCGTACTCGTCGTCATCCTCGGGGATCTGCACCACCATCTGCTTGCGGCGGGGCTTCTCAGCCTCTCCGCCCTGCAGAGGACGATCGAAATACTTTGTGGTTCCGTCTGTGGAATTGTATTTGTACTCAAAAATGAGTGCGGGATTCTTCTTCAGCTCCTCCAGATCCTTTATCATCTCGCCTGCTGTCTGGTAGCGCTGGTTAGGCTCCTTCTGCATAGCACGCAGGATGATCTGCTCCAGACCCTCGGGAATGGTGCTGTTAAGCTCTGTGGGCTTCTTGGGAGTACTCTGCATGTGCATCAGAGCGATGGAAACGGGTGTGTCGCCGTCGAAGGGCTTCTTGCCTGTCACCATCTCATAGAGAGCAACGCCAACGGAATAGATGTCGCTGCGCTCGTCTGTGATGTCTCCCCTTGCCTGCTCAGGGCTTATGTAGTGAACGGAACCGATGGTCTTTTCGGACATGGTCTTGTTGTTCTCACGGTTGAAGCGTGCAATGCCGAAATCCATGACCTTGATGGTGCCGTCGCTGAGCAGCATAACGTTCTGGGACTTCACGTCACGGTGAACGATGCCTCTGTCATGAGCATGCTGCAGAGCCTTCAGTATCTGCACTGTGAAGTGGATGGAATCTCTCCACTTCAGTACACCCTGCTGCTCGATATAATCGGTGAGAGTGATACCGTCAACATACTCCATCACGATGAACTGCACCTTCTCGGTGAAGCCCACATCGTATATCTTCACGATATTGGGATGAGAAAGCAGTGCGATCGCCTTGGATTCGTTGCGGAAGCGGCGCAGGAACTCATCGCTGCCTGCGAACTCCGTCTTGAGGATCTTCACCGCAACGATGCGATCCTCCTCGATATCCTTTGCACGGTAGATATCAGCCATGCCGCCTACGCCGATAAGCTCCAGCAGCTCGTATCTTCCGTCAAGCTTTTTTCCGATGTTACTATCCATTTTACTCCGCCATTTCTCCATACGATTCTGATTCAAGCGACTGCCGTATGGGAGCAGCTTCGCCCTACACATATATTTAATATATCTTATATTTAATATACTATCATGCTAAAATACATTTGTCAACAGATATGCAGAAACTGTAATTAATTTGTAACAATCAATGCCACCGTAACATTATCGCTTCCGCCGTTGTTGTTTGCGTAGTCTATCAGCGCCTTTGCGGTGTCCTCGTGAGGGGTATCGAAGCAGATATCCAGAATATCCAGATCGTCGCCGTAGGAGGAAAGTCCGTCCGAGCAGAGCAGCAGCATATCGCCCTCGTTCATGTCCAGCTCGAAGTAATCGGTGGTCACGTCACGCTCTGCGCCGATGGCACGGGTTATCTTGTTGCGCTTGGGATGTATCTTCGCCTCTTCGTCGGTTATCTCGCCCCTGTCCACAAGCTCCTGCACATGGGAGTGATCCTTCGTCACCTGACGGATGCACTCGTCATCGTCCGCAGCAAAAAGGTGATACGCACGGCTGTCTCCGACATTCACGATATACGCACAGCTGTTGCACACGATAGCAGCAACGCAGGTCGTGCCCATAACACAGTGGTTGAACTGAGTCTGCGCAGTGTCATAAACGACACTGTTCGCCGCAGAAACCGCAGTTATCAGCAGGTTTCGGATGGAATTGCGGTTCATCATCTCATTGAAGCCCTCTTTTATGCGCTTGGAGATTACATCCACAGCGATCGAGCTTGCAAGACCGCCTGCCTCCTCGCCGCCCATACCGTCGCAAAGAACAGCAACGCAGGCATTATCGCTCAGCTTTTCAGACCAGACCGTATCCTGATTCTCATCACGCTGAAGTCCGATATCAGTCAGACTGTAAACATTCATTCTTTCACCGCCTCTTGGGAAACGCCGTCATCCCTTCGCAGCTGACCGCAGGCGGCATTGATATCCGCACCGAGAGTCCTGCGCACCGTAGCGTTTATTCCTGCGTCCGTCAGACGCTTTCTGAAACGCTCCACATAACGGCTCTTTTTGAAATCACGCTCCCGTATCTCGTTGATGGGGATGAGGTTGACGTGGCACAGCATGCCCTTCAGGAGCTTTATCAGCTCGTTTGCGGACTGCTCCGTGTCGTTCACACCCTCGATAAGGGAGTATTCAAAGCTTATGCGCCTGCCCGTCTTTGCAAAATAATCACGGCACGCCTTCATAAGCTGCTCTAAGTTGTACTTCTTGTTTATCGGCATGATGGAGCTTCTCTTTTCATCCGTTGCTGCGTGCAGGGATATGGAAAGAGTAAGTCCCGTCTTCATCTCTGCAAGCTCATAGATCTTATCCACGATGCCGCAGGTGGAGAGAGATATATGCCTGAGACTCATTCCCTCGCCCTCGTCATTCAGCAGCGAAAGGAACTTCATCACGTTGTCGAAATTATCCAGCGGCTCACCGATGCCCATAAGCACGATGCTGTCAACATGCCTGCCGCTGTCCCGCTCCGTTTCGTATATCTGGAGCAGCATCTCCGATGGCAGCAGGTGTCTCACGAAGCCTGCAATTGTGGACGCACAGAAGCGACAGCCCATCCTGCAGCCCACCTGAGTGGATATGCAAAGGCTGTTACCGTGCTTGTATTCCATCAGAACGGTCTCCACCGATTCACCGTCAGGCAGACCATATAAGTATTTTACCGTATTATCTATATCCGATACAAGTCTTTTTTTGATAATTAGTGATTTTAGACAAAATTTTTCTTCCAGAGCATTCCTGAGTTGTGCAGAAATATTGCTCATCTGAGAGAAATCTCTTACTTTCTTGACGTGCAGCCAGTCATAAATCTGCTTTGCACGGAAAGCCTTTTCGCCCATCGCAGTTATCTCCGCGATAAGCTCCTCCCTTGTGAGGGAAAGGATATCTATCTTTGCCGACTGATCCATGTTATTTTATTCTCCTGAAAGATGCTGTAAAGAAGCCGTCTCCGCCGTTCTCATCGGGGAAGTAGGTGCGCTTGTAGCTGTTCTCCGCCCCTGCCCAGGGAACGTGCTGAACTATCGGCGAGAACTCGGGATGCACCGCTGCGAAAGCCTCCACCACGTCGTCGTTCTCCGCCTTGCTGAGCGTGCAGGTGGAATACACCAGCGTGCCGCCCACCTTGACATACTTGCTTGCAGTCTCGAGGATGCGGCGCTGAATTGCAGGCAGGTCCTCGAACTCCTTTGGGTCCTTGTACTTTATCTCGGGCTTTCTGCGGATGACGCCCAGGCCTGAGCAAGGAACGTCACACAGCACCCTGTCCGCCTGCGGAAGCTCGGTGTTGTAACGGGTAGCATCTCCCTGCTTTGCGGTGATGATGCGTATTCCGAGGCGCTCCGCACCGTCCTCGATGAGTCCCACACGCATATCGTGCAGGTCAAGGCTGTAGAGTTTGCCGTTGTTGCCCATAAGCTCCGCCATGGTGAAGCTCTTTCCGCCCGGAGCGGCACACATATCTATGACCGTCTCGTTGACCACAGGGCGCAGGGTCAGGCAGCACAGCTGCGAGGATATGTCCTGCACATGGAACAGACCCTCTTTGAACGCCTTGCTCTTTTCGATATCGCCTGTCTTTTCAAGCACGATGCAGTCGTCCAGTCCTGTGTATTTCCTTGCCGCTACCTTTTCCTTTTCAAGGCGCTCCAGAAGCTTGTCCGTGGAGGTCTTGATGGTGTTTACCCTAGCATATACGGGAGGCTTGCCTACAGAGACTCTCAGCGCTCTCAGCGTGCGCTCCACGTCGTATTCCTCTATCCACTTCTCAACCAGCCATTTCGGGCAGGAGTATTCGATGCTCAGCCTTTCCTCACGCTCGAGTCCGAGGTAGCTTATCTTCTTGCCGTTGCGCACGAAGTTCCTCAGCATGCCGTTGACAAAGCCCTGTGCCGAAAACAGCTTCAGCTTCTTGCACAGCTTCACGCTCTCATTCACCGCTGCGCTTTCGGGTACGTTGTCCATGAAAAGCAGCTGAAAAAGTCCCACACGCAGTATCGCCACAGCCGCCTTGTCAAGCTTTTTGAACGGGATGTTGGAGTTCTGCTCTATAACGTAGTCCAGTAGCATCCTGCGCTCCGTAACGCCGTAGAAAAGCGCCGCAGCAAACGCCTTGTCACGGTCGCTCAGCTCTGCCTCGGACAAAACGGAGTCCAGCAGGATATTTGAATATGAGTCGCTTTCTTCCATCTTCAGCAGCATCTTCACTGCCGTCATTCTTGCGTCTGCCATGATGTCTTTCCTTTCGGTGTCTTTATCTTCGTCTGCTTCTGGACTGTGCCAGCAGTCTCATCAGCTGTGTTATCGAAACAATAAGGCTTGCCACATACGTCATTGCCGCTGCGGAAAGTGTCTTTCTTGCGGCGGGTACCTCGTCAGCGTCGAGGATGAAGCTGTCACGCAGCGTTCTCAGCGCACGGGAGCTTGCGTTGAACTCCACAGGGAGCGTTACGAGCTGAAACAGCACCACAAACGCAAACAGCCATATACCGATATTAACGAGCGGCTCGAAGCTGAACAGTATTCCCAGCAGGAAAACATAAATATACAGCCTGCTGCCGATATTCGCAAGAGGCACTATCGCCGTGCGTATCGTTATGGGAAGATATCCCGTTGCATGCTGCACAGCATGGCCGCATTCGTGAGCGGCTACACCGATAGCAGCAAGGGATGTGCTGTCATAAACGCTGTCCGAAAGGGACACCACCTTTGTCTTTGGATTGAAGTTATCCGTCAGATGTCCGCTGATGCGCACTACCGTCACATCCTGCAGACCGTTTTCGTCAAGTATGCGCCTTGCGACCTCGCACGCCTGCACGCCCTTGCGGGAATGCTGCTTGCTGTATTTCGCAAAGATGCTGTTCACTCTCGCTGAGCATATCATGGCGAATATCATCGCCGCAAAGCAGAGTATATAAGTGAACAGATAGCTGTCGGTGAAGAAGCCTGCACGGCTTCCTGCCGCCGACATCAGCATTATTGCATTTGACATATTATCTACCTTTCAATTAGCTTAGCCGAGGGATGCGCCTTTCTCGAGTTTTTTGCCTCTGAGGAATGCATTCACATCCATGCGCTTGCCGCCCTCGGGCTGTATCTCGGTGAGCTGTACGCCGTTTCCGTCGCCGCAGGCAACGATGAAATGCTCTGCATCTGCGATGGTGCCTGCCTCGCCGCTTACCTTCTCCACAATGCGGGACATATACACCTTCATGCGCTTACCGTCAAGCATTGTGAATGCGCAGGGAGCGTCAGACATTGCTCTGATAAGGTCGTACACCTGCTTTGCAGGCTTTGTGAAATCGAGCTTCAGCTCTTCCTTTGTTATCATCTTAGCGTAGCAGGTCTCGCCCGCCTGAGGGATGCGTACCGCAGTGCCGTCTGCCAGTGCGTCAAGAGTCTTTACGATGAGAGCCGCACCGCAGGCAGAGAGTGCGTCATGCAGCTGCGAGCCTGTCATATCCTCGGGGATAGCTACCTCCTCTTTCAGGATCATGTCGCCTGTGTCAAGGCCCTCAGCCATGTACATAGTGGTAACGCCGCTGACAGTCTGCCCGTCCTCTATAACACGCTGGATAGGCGCTGCGCCTCTGTACATGGGCAGCAGCGATGCGTGTACGTTTATGCAGCCGTGCTTCGGCAGATCAAGAACCTCTTTAGGGAGTATCTGACCATAAGCCACAACAACGATGCATTCGGGAGCGATATCTCTCAGCACCTGCATGGAGGTCTCAGCGTCCTCGCCCTTTCTGAGGCTCAGCGGCTGATATACGGGGATATCATGCTTCAGTGCGCATTCCTTAACAGGAGTCATCTGGATCTGCTTGCCACGGTTCTTTGGTCTGTCAGGCTGGGTGAATACCGCAGCCACCTCATGTCCTGCTTCAATGAGGGATTCAAGGCAGGCAAGCGAGAACACGGGAGTTCCCATGAAAACTATCTTCATATCATTCTTCCTCCTCTATCCACTCTATCACATTATCGGAAAAGAGAATGCCGTTCAGGTGATCTATCTCATGGCAGAAGGCTCTTGCCAGCAGCCCTGTGCCGAAATATTCAACAGGCTTGCCGTAACGGTTGAGCGCCTTCACCTTAACCTTATTGGGTCTCTTCACATAGCCGTATTTTCCGGGATAGGACAGACAACCCTCGCTGTCTATCTGCTTTCCTGTCATTCTTGTGATGATAGGATTTATCAGCTCGATCTTACCGTTATCGTCATCCACGTCTATGACCACCACTCTGCGGAGTATTCCCACCTGCGGTGCAGCAAGTCCCACGCCGTTTGCGGCTGTCATGGTCTCGTACATATCATCGAGGAGTATCCAGAGCTTTTCATCGAATTCTGTTACCTCTCTGCACTTTTTGCGGAGAACATCCTCCCCGAATCTTACTATTTCACGTTTTGCCATTTTTCATTCCCTTTCGGTGTTTATATGTTGAAAAGTCCGTCCGCAGAGCGGAAGCGGCGCAGCTTACTTTATTTTTGTTTTTTTACTATAATTTCTTTTACTTTTCTTTACTTTACTTTGTCCGATTCTGACGTCATACTGCATTATTCTGCAATCAGGCTCAGAAGGATGGGACTTTTTTTCGCAAGCCTTGACATCTGTGCTACGGAAAGCAGCCAGTATTCCCGCTCGATCTCAACGTGCTTTCTTTTCAGCGTGCTGAGATAGAACTGCTCCTGTATCTGCTCCGAGGTGAGTATCCCCTGATATGCCAGATCCAGGTCAAAGAAGCCCTCTCGTATAAGCTCGTCTATTATCTTTCCCACGGTCTCCTCATCGGGAGAATCCTTTCCACGCAGCCTGCCTGATATCTCCCACAGCACATCGCTGCGCTCAAACTGCCCATAAGCGAGATAATATCCCCTGTCCTTGTAGATGAGATCCAGCACTGTCAACCACACATCCACACCCACGCTTCCGTACTGCCTGCGGATGCTGCTCATGCGGACGCCTGTGGTCATGCCGATGGAGTGCGCATAATAATCAAGTCCCTGTTTAAATAATGCCATAATGATACCTCCGTTTGTTTTTGAGGTATCTTAGTACAAGAATTACTGCAATTTACTGCAAATATTATTCCGTTTATCGGATATGCTTACTCAACTCATGACATCCGAAGCTTCGTGAAGCGCTTACTTCCTCGTACAGGCTGCTGTAAAACGCTTCTGCGGCGGCTCTGCGCTCCTCTGCGAGCTGAGCGCCCTTTTGCGTATAAAACCCATCGTACACCCTTTCAAGCTTGCGCCTGTATTCATGAAAGAAGGACGGCTGCTCGTCTGCCGAGCCATCGGATATCGTTCCGTCAGGACGAAGCGTATACAGCGGCTCGCTCACCGTTCCTTTATAGACCAGTGTTCTTGCAATGCCCACTGCGCCTGCCACATCCAGCTTATCCGCATCAAAGAGTATTTTCGCTTCAAGGCTCTGCAGTGGTCTGCTCTTTCTGAATCGGTGAGTAAGGATGCAATCGCTCACACGCTTTGCGAATCCCTCGCCAAAGCCATTCTCAGCGAGAAAACGTTGCGCCATTTCCGCACCCACCTGCGCATGGCACAGCGATGGATCTCTCAGCTGCTCCGCACGACCGATATCATGCAGCAGACACGCCGCTATAAGCACATCATAGTCTGCGTCAGCTTCATCCGCTGCTATCTCCAGCGCACCGTAAAGCACTCTGTAAACATGTTCCCTGTCGTGGGCGCTGTCCTCCATACATGAGAGCATAAAGCCCTCTATCAGCGAATAGCGTTCCCTGTCCATCAATCTGTCTCTATCTTCGCCTTATCAATGAAAAGCACTCCGTCAAGGTGGTCAAGCTCGTGGCAGAAGGCTCTTGCCAGCAGGCCCTCGCCTGTCATGGTGAATTCCTCGCCGTTTCTGTTCTGAGCCTTTACGGTCACCTTATAAGGGCGTTCCACCTCATGCCACTCGCCGGGGAGGGAGAGACAGCCCTCGCTGCCGTTCTGTGCGCCCTCTGCCTCGATTATCTCGGGGTTTATCAATTCGATAACGCCCTTGCCGTCATGCACATCTATTATAACTGCTCTGCGCAGCATTCCCACCTGCGGAGCCGCAAGACCTGCGCCCTCTGCCTTTGCGAGGGTCTCAGCCATGTCGTCCAGCAGCGTGTGGAGCTTCTCATCAAACGCTGTGACGGGTCTGCACTTCTTGCGAAGAATATCGTCGCCGTATTTTACTATCTCTCTGAGTGCCATTGTTATCTTCCTTTCATATCATAAGGTCTCGCCGTTCATATCCGCAAAGAAGGACACGTTTCTGAAACGCTCATCCTTGCCCGCAGCCTTCAGCGAGTTCTCTATAAGCATTCTGAGCGTACTGCTGCTGCGGCATTTTATCAGCAGCCTGTAGCGGTATCTTCCGTTTATCTTTGCCGCCGCACAGGGAGCAGGTCCCAGTAACGCAAGCGGAATTTCCTTTGTGAGAGCCTTTCTCTGCTCCTCTATGATGCGCACGAAATGCTTAGCAGCTCCTGCGCACACGCTGTCGGACAGCGCAGAGAACGTGACCGCCACGATATCGCAGTAGGGCGGATACACCATCGCCTCACGCAGCTTTATCTCCTCGTCGTAGAAGGACGGATAATCCTGCCTTGCCGCAAGATTCAGCACATAATGCTCAGGCGTGAAGGTCTGGAGCATCGCTCTGCCCTTTCTGCCGCCTCTGCCTGAACGTCCCACCACCTGAGTTATCAGCGAGAAGGTGCGCTCATACGCCTTGAAATCCCCTGCGTAAAGGGAGTTGTCTGTCTTTAAAACACCCACCAGTGTGACGTTCGGGAAATCCAGTCCCTTTGCTATCATCTGCGTGCCTACGATGATATCGTACTCGCCGTTTGCAAAGGCTCTGAACTTATTCTCGAATGCGTGCTTTGTGGATGTGGTATCTGCGTCCATGCGGAGTATTCTCGCCCTCGGAAATATCGCAGAAAGCTCGTCCTCCACACGCTGAGTGCCTGTGCCTTTCATGCTCATGAACGGACTACCGCATTTCGGGCAGGTCTTTGCCAGCCTGTGGGAATATCCGCAGTAATGGCAGATAAGGCTGCCGTTCGCCATGTGATAGGTCAGCGGAACTGCGCAGTTGGGGCATTCCGCAGCGCTGCCGCAGGCGGCACAGCGCACGCTGGTGTGATAACCTCGCCTGTTCAGCAGCAGGATGGACTGCTCGCCACGGTCGAGATTTGCCTGTAGCTCGTCGATAAGCGGCATGCTGAACGCCGAATGATTGCCGTTCTTCTGCTCCTCTTTCATATCGACTATATAAACATCCGGCAGCACGGCGTTGTTGTAGCGCTCGTCCAGCTCAAAAAGGCTGTATCTGCCGATCTGTGCGTTGTAGTAGCTTTCAAGGGAGGGTGTTGCACTAGCAAGCAGCAGGAATGCATTGTGCGCAAAGCAGCGCTGCTTTGCGGCTTCCCTTGCGTGATAGCGGGGAGCGTTCTCGGACTTGTAGCTGCCCTCGCCCTCCTCGTCGATAACGACTATGCCTAAGTTCTGCACGGGAGCAAAAACTGCGCTTCTCGTGCCGATGACTATCTTTGCTTTTCCGCTCTTTATGCGGCGGTATTCATCAGCTCTCTCGCCGAGGGAAAGGCTGCTGTGCAGCACCGCCACCTCTGCGCCGAAGAGCCTGCGGAACTTTCCCACCATCTGCGGCGTGAGAGATATCTCAGGCACCAGCATCATGGCGGACCTGCCCTGCTTCACCGCTTCATCAATAAGGCGTATGAACACCGATGTCTTGCCGCTGCCCGTGATGCCACGCAGCAGTGCGCATTTCGGTTCGGGATGATTCATAAGCTCCAGCAGACCGTCAAAGACCAGCTGCTGCTTTTCCGAGAACACGATATCCGATGGGCATTCGGTGGCTTCCTCTGTAGGCTCGGTGCGGAATACTGTCTGCTCGTAAAGCTCCAGCACGCCCTTTTCCACAAGCCTTTTCACCACCGCCTGAGTCACACAGCAGGCATAGCAAACCTCTTTCACGGATGCCGTTTCAGAGCCTGCAACGAACTCCGTCACCTGCTTCTGCTTCGGTGTGAGCTTTATATCCTCGTCTGTTTCTGCAAGGCGCACGAGGCGTGTGGTCTCGTCTCCCACACGGCGTTTAAGCTCCTCATTCTCGGAAACTGCGCCCTTTGAAAGCAGCGATTTCAGCAGCTTAGAGCTGTCGGGTATTGAGGATAAGACCTCGGCACGGGCAGCGCCGTCGGTCTCCTTCAGCCTGCAGAGAAGCTCGCTCTCGGCGGCGGTCAGCTCGCCGTCAAAGCCCTCGTTCACGCTGTAGTGTGTGCGTAGTGAAAAGCTCAGACCCGATGGCAGCACCGCTCTGAAAGCATCGTAATATGTGCAGAAGGTGGTATCTCTCAGCCACTCGCAGAGCTTCAGCAGCTCCTCAGAGATGCAAGGCTCCTCGTCCGCCGCAAACAGCAGCTTCTTCAGCTTCGAGGTATCCCCCTCCTCAATGCGGAACACCAGCGCCATGCGGCTCTTGTTGCCCCGTCCGAACGGCACAGCCACTCTCATTCCACGGCGGAGCGTGTCTTTCAGCTCCTCGGGGACTGCGTAGCTGTACAGCGTATCAAAGCTGTAGGAGGTGTTCTCCACCGCCACCAGCGCAATAAGCTCGTTCATGTAATATTATTCACCCTTGATCTCGTTAAGTAAGTGGGTACATCTTTCCTTGCGGCACTTTTCCGCTCTGATAACTGCGATGAGGTCATCCACAGCAACTTCCAGAGCGTCGTTCACAACGAAGCAGTCGTAATTCACTGCCACGTCTATCTCGTTCCTTGCCTGGGCGGTACGGCGCTGAATGGTCTCCTCATCCTCAGTGCCACGCTTTCTGAGACGGCGCTCAAGCTCCTGCATAGAGGGAGGCAGGATGAATACCAGACAGCACTCAGGGAACAGCTTGCGGATGTTCATAGCGCCCTCTACCTCAATCTTCAGGATAACATCCTTGCCCTCGGCAAGCATATCCTCCACAGCCTTTCTGGGAGTGCCGTAGTAATTGCCGCAGTATTCGGTGTATTCCAGCACGGCGTTGTCAGCGATCATCTGCTCGAACTGCTCACGGGTGCGGAAGTGATAGTGAACACCGTCCACCTCGCCGGGACGGGGCGCTCTGGTGGTGGCAGATACGGAATATCCCACGTTTTCGCACTTTGCCAGCACCTGCTCTAAGATGGTGTCCTTGCCGCAGCCTGCGGGAGCGGATACCACAAATAACAGTCCCTTATTCTTCATCGTCAAAGTCCTCCTCGGATGTCTTTCCCGAGATGGTCTCGGGCTGTAATGCAGACAGCACCACATGGCCGCTGTCGCAGATTATCACGGAGCGGGTCTTGCGGCCGCATGTGGCGTCGATAGCCGTGCCTGCGTCCTTCGCAAGCTGAACTATCCTCTTTACGGGAGCCGCTTCGGGACTCACCACCGATACGATCCTGTCGGCATTAACAGTGTTGCCGAAGCCGATGTTTATGAGCTTCATACCGCTGTACCTCCTCTGTCCGTCCGTGCGCAAAGCACAGTTATGCATTATAATACCATTATAGTCTTTATTATAGCACATATCGGATGAAAATGCAATACAGCTTTTCATCAAGCAACCAAAACAACTCACACCTATAATTGACATATCACCATTTATGTGTTATTATATAACAAGTCTTGAAAACAAATCAAACGAAGTGCGGTGATGGTATGGGAGCCAGAAAAGTAGGCGTAGTAACAGAAAAAATAATTAAACTGCTTTCACTGGAAAACATCGATATCGATGCACCTATCTACCTCGGTGACAGTAACATAGAACATATGAAATCAAAGCATCCTGACGATTTTCTTAAATACGGCAGTGACATATCAAATATAGTATGCAACGCTGATTATGTAGGCATCAATAATAAGGATAATTCAATCGAATATGTAAAGGAATATATTATTGACAATGAATATGTTAAGGTAGCTGTAAGAGTTTCCAAGAGTGACAAGCTATATGCACGTACTCTCTATATATTAAACAATAACAGAGTTCAGAATTTCATCAGAAAGAACACGCTTAAAAAGACTTGACAAAATAATCAGAGTAATGTATAATGATATTAGATAAATAATACACTGATTATATCAATGAATATGAGGACGGAACGGGCAGCCGTCGCCCATAGTTAGGAGATGCAGGAGTGTCGCCCTGCCTTATTCATTGAATATTCGATCGCTTCCCTCAATGGGAAGCGATTTTTGTATGTAATACTAACAGCAAAACACCCCTCGGATACCGAGAGGTGTTTGTTTTTATGCGATAATTCTGACGTTCTTACGCCTCGTCCCAGTTGTGCCATACATTCTGGACGTCGTCGTTGTCCTCCATCATCTCCAGCATTGCGGACATCTTCTTGATCTGGTCCTCGTCTGTGAGAGTGGTGTATGTAGAGGGAACCTGCTCAGCCTCTGCGGAAACTACGTTGTAGCCCATGCCACGCAGAGCGTCTGCAACAGCGCCTACCTCAGCGGGATCTGTGGTGATCTCGATGCAGCCTTCCTCGAAGCTGAAATCGTCTGCGCCGCTTTCGAGGATATCCTCCATAGCCTTGTCCTCGTCGATGTCGCCATCCTCATTGTCGATAACGATGATGCCCTTCAGGGAGAACATGAAGCTTACGCAGCCGCTTGTGCCCATGTTGCCGCCGAACTTATCGAAGTAGTGGCGGATCTCGCCTGCTGTTCTGTTTCTGTTGTCAGTAAGGCAGTCAACGATAACAGCCACGCCGTTGGGGCCGTAGCCCTCGTATACGCAGTTCTCGTAATCGTTCTTCTCAGAACCGCCTGCAGCCTTCTTCAGCAGTCTGTCGATGTTGTCGTTGGGAATGTTGTTGGTCTTAGCCTTCTGGATAAGAGTAGCAAGCTTAGCGTTGTTTGCAGGATCTGCGCTGCCCGTCTCCTTGATGCATACAAGGATCTCACGGCTGATCTTTGTAAAGACCTTTGCTCTTGCGCCGTCCTTCTCGCCCTTCTTGCGCTTGATGGTACTCCACTTGGAATGTCCTGACATAGTTTTATCTCCTTTTTTAATAAATTACAATTTATGTGGTTGTGGGCAATGACCGAAACGAGCAAACGATGGAATAAGCTTTCGTGTGTCAAGGCACTTTTTCGCAGGCGTACTGGATGTACGTCAAGAAAAAGTAACGCAGACAGGCGGAAGCTGAGCCATTGTTTGCCGTTGAGCGTCAGTGTTCACAGCCACTCTAGGTTAACTTCTGGAAACCTTCTCCGAGGACTTCATGCGCTCCCGTTGTGATAACGAAAGCCGCAGGGTCGGTCTCCTTTATGATGCGCTTTACCTTTGTGTAGTCGCTCTTGTATACCGCCGTTGCAATGACCTGACGCTCAGCACCGCTGTAGGCGCCCTTGCCCTGCAGCAGAGTAACACCCCTGTCCTGCTTCAGCAGCTTGTCCGCTATCTCCTGCGGATGCTGCGAGAATATCAGCAGGAAACGGCTCTCCTGACCGCCGTACACCAGCATATCCACAAGCTTCGACTGCACGAACACCACGATCACCGCATACAGCGCCGCATTCAGATCACGGAACACCGCAAGTCCTGCAAGGATGACCACCGCATCCGCTGCGAACTGTATCGTTCCTAGCCTCAGATCAGGCTTGAAGCGGTTGATTATCTTCGCCACGATATCCGTGCCGCCCGAGGTCGCCTCTCTCGCATAGGTGAGACCTACGCCCGCACCTGTAAGCACGCCGCCGAACACCGCAGCAAGGATGCCCTCGGCATTCTCCATATCATAAAGCGGCATATCCACCAGCACATAGTCGGTAAGCACCGATATCATCAGAACGGATATCAGCGTCTTTATCATAGTCTGCTTGTTCAGCAGGAAAAATCCGACGATTATCAGCGGCACGTTTATCGCCGCTATCAGCATACCCACAGGCAGCTCTGTAAGCTCGGAAATAATGATCGAGATACCCGTAGCGCCGCCCGGAGCGATGTTATTCGGCGAGATGAACGCCACAAGTCCCACGGAATATATCGCCGCAGCCACTGCTATCAGCAGTATATCTATTATCCACACCAGTACCTTCGGAAGCTTTTTCTTAGCCATGATACGCTCCTTCTGCGCCCTCGGGGAGTTACTTTTTCTCCTGCACGGGAAGCGCCCTGCATATTTCACTGAAAAGCTGCTCAACTCTCTCATGCTGACCTGTTATGCTGAGATATCCGAAAAGAGTCTCCAACGCTGTTGCCCTGCGGTATTCGGAGGGCTTTGCGCTCTTAGGCACGGATATTCCGCCCGCATTTCTGCCACGGCGGAGGATATCTGCCTCCTTTTCAGTCAGCATAGGCTCGATGACTCCCACAGCCTCGCACTGATACGAAGCACGCACCTGCAGCACTGCAAGATCATGCAGCCTGCCCGCATTGGTGCTGCCACGGAGGACTACCTCCCTGCGCACCAGCTGCTCATACACGCTGTCGCCGTAAAACGCCAGCACATTGGGGCTGTATTGTGATGCTTCCTTTTCGGTAAGAGCCATTGGTATCAACCTTTCAATATGTAGTAAACATAGCTGTATTCCTCGCAGTGAAGCTCGAACATATCCGTCTCACGCTTCAGCTCGCCGAAGCCCGAGTTATATGCCGAGTCCTCGCCATGGGAGGATGCATACTCCTGCGCCGCATTCATCAGGCGGTCGTAGAAATTCACCGTCCAGTCGGTTCGGGGAGCGATGAAGAAATCCTCCACCCTGAAGCCTGCCTCTCTCGCCATGAGCGGAACGCCTTCCATTGCGGCAAGCTTTCCGAAGCGGCTCTCGCAGAAGCGTCTTGTGTCGGGAGACGGCTCGATGAGCCAGCACAGCGCACGGTACACGACCGTTGCGCCCTTTTTGCAGGAGCTTCTCAGCTGCTCCAGGCGAAGAGCCGTGCTGTCAAACTCCACCGTACCGTTATACCACAGCAGATCGTATTCCGATGCATTTTCAGGCAGCTCGAAACGCTGCGCGGATATCACATCCACGCCCTCTGCCGTTGCTGCACGGCGCTCGTCAGTTATAGCGGCTGTGACCTCATAGCCTGCCTCTTTAAGCAGCATGGGAGTCACCGCCTCATCGCCGAGAAACAGCGCCTTTCCGCCCTTCTTACACAGCGAGATAACCTGCTGAGAGGTCTCCCTGCTGCCCGCCGAGGAGCGCTCCAGACTACTGTAAAGGATACTGATAAAATTCATATCCCGCCTCCGCACTTAACGCACATAGTTGAACTCGAAATCAAAGATGGATACGAGATCGTCCTCCTGAATGCCCTGACGCTCCAGCTCATCGATAATACCACTGGAACGCAGCACTCTCTGGAAGTACTGCAGGCTCTCGTAGTCCTCCATATTTACTGTGTTGAGGATGGGAGCAAGCCACTCTGCATCCACAACATAAACATCGTCTATCTTCTCCACTCTGAAGCTGTGCTTCTCGGTCTCGATAGCTTCCAGCTCCGCAAGAGTCAGCGGCTGCACCTCAAAGCGCTTTGCGGGAGGCAGCTTGTCCAGCTCCTCGGTAACGCAGTCGATGAGGGCATCCGTACCCTGAGTGGTGGCAGCGGAGATGGTGAAGAACTTCAGCCCCTTAGCCTCGATATATTCACGCAGCTCGTTTATCTGCTCCTCTGTCGCCATATCGCTCTTGTTTGCGGCAACGATCTGAGGGCTCTCCGCAAGCTCCTCGGAGAAGTTTGCAAGCTCCAGATTTATCTTCTCGAAATCATCCTTAGGGTCTCTGCCCTCGATGCCCGAAACATCCAGCACATGAACTATCAGACGGCAGCGCTCCACATGACGCAGGAACGCATGACCGAGACCGATGCCCTCGCTGGCGCCCTCGATAAGACCGGGGATATCAGCCATTACAAAGGACTTCTCGCCACGCTTCACAACGCCGAGAACGGGTGTGAGAGTGGTGAAGTGATAGTTTGCTATCTTAGGCTTGGCGGCGCTCACAACGCTAATCAGCGTGGATTTTCCCACGTTCGGGAAGCCTACAAGACCCACGTCAGCCAGCAGCTTCAGCTCAAGGATGACATCGAACTTCTCGCCGGGATAGCCGGGCTTTGCAAAGCGGGGTATCTGCCTTGTGGGAGTAGCAAAATGCTGATTTCCCTTGCCGCCCTTACCGCCTCTTGCAACTACAACAGGCTCGTCATCCGAGATATCTGCCATTATTCTGCCCGTGTGGGCGTCCTTTATTATCGTGCCTCTGGGAACACGGATAACGGTAGGCTCCATGGACTTTCCGAAGCAGCGTCTTGCACCGCCGTTCTCGCCATCAGGACCTGTATACTTCTTCTTGTAGCGGAAATCTATCAGTGTGGAGAGGTTATCGTCAGCCTGGAACACGATGTCCGAGCCTTTGCCTCCGTCTCCGCCGTCGGGGCCGCCTGCATTGACGTACTTCTCACGATGGAACGACACCGCACCGTTTCCGCCGTTGCCTGCCTTTATGGAAATTTCAACCTTATCAACAAACATTGTATTCCCCTGCCTTTCTCTTACGGTCGGATCAACAAATCCCTCTCGGGCTTTCCTGATCCGCCCTATACTATATATCCTATATTATATCATGCACATATTAACCTATACAAGCAAAATGCGTGCAGGCTTCGTGGGATGAACTCCTTATATACGACAAATAAGGCGGATAGTATATCCGCCTTACTTAACCGTAGTGGTAAATTAGTCAGCGTATACGCTAACCTGCTTTCTGTCACGACCGAGACGCTCGAACTTAACCTTGCCGTCTACGAGAGCGAACAGAGTATCGTCAGAACCGATACCTACATTGTTACCTGCGTGAATGTGTGTACCACGCTGTCTAACCAGGATGTTGCCTGCGAGAACGTACTGAGCGTCAGCACGCTTAACGCCAAGTCTCTTGGACTCGGAATCACGGCCGTTCTTTGTAGAACCTGCACCCTTTTTATGAGCGAAATACTGTAAACTGATCTTAATCATTGTGTTATCCTCCTGTAATTCTGGTTTCAAGCTTGATCTTCCTGTGTTCCTCAGCAATGATCTCCATGTGCTGATAGAACGATGCCAGCAGCTGCTTTGCAGGAGCATTGTCCTCTTTAAGGAGCAATATGATCTCATTCTCCTTCACCTCGACATCAGCCTCGGCCTTGAAAAACTCCGTCACGGTGTTGCACACGAGCATGACGTTTGAGCTTATTGCTGCGCAAACAATGTCATTGCCCTCTGTGCCGTAACCTGCGTGACCCGATACGGAAAAGCCCGTAAGATCGTTTCCCTGCTTATAAAAAACAGCTTTGAGCATTATGCGTTGATAGCTTCGATTCTTACCTGGCTGTAAGGCTGTCTGTGGCCCATCTTTCTCTTGATGTGCTTCTTGGGCTTGTAGGTGAATACTGTGATCTTCTTAGCCTTGCCATTCTTCAGGAGAGTAGCCTTAACGGAAGCGCCGTCAACATAAGGAGCGCCAACGGTAACGCCGTCGTCCTTGCCTACCATGATAACCTTGTCGAATGTGATCTCGCCTTCAGCTTCCAGCTTTTCGATGAAGAGGATATCGCCCTCTTTAACCTGGTACTGCTTTCCGCCTGTTTCGATTACTGCGTACATATTTTTTACCTCATTTTTATCAGACTCGCTGCAACAGGGCGCAGTTATGCTTAAAAAACCCTGCACATGCGGCCTTTTAAGTATATCACAACTGAAATTAATTGTCAAGGGTTTTGAAATTTTTCTACTTTTGTACAAAACCACTTGATGCACAAACAAAATTCTATAGCAAAATGCACATACAAACAGCAAAATTTATGAACTTAATACACAAAAATGCAACTAAAGTCGATTTTTCTGTTGATTTTCATCACTTGTTATGCTATAATAAGACCACATTAATACATAGGAGATACTACTATGAGCAACACTAACAAAACAACTGTAAAGGCAAATCTCACCAACAAAATGGTACTCGCCCATGCATGCATACTGCTAGGCGTATGCGTTATCTTCGGCGCTATCAGTTTCTTCAACAGTAATATCACCAATGGACTTATCATCATTGCATGCGGTGCATTTGCATTTGCACTGTCTTTCATTCTTAAAAAGACCGCCATTGCGACCAGAGGCTTTGTGCTTTCTGTGATCCAGCTTGTTACTATTATAGTAATGTCCATAGCGAACCACGAAATGCATACCCTGTTCCCGCTGATGATAGCTTCCATGGCTATAACTGCTATCTATTACAACAAGGCTGCCCTTATTACACACTGGGCGATCATGGATGTTGCGGCGATCGCAGGTATATTCCTGAATGATCTTGTTTACGGCGGAGCAGAGTTAGGCTCGCTCATCAAAGGCATAGCAGGAATCAACATCGGTGCATTCCTCATCTGGTATCTTGCAGCCAACAGCATGAGGTTCATCGCCGAAGCTCAGCAGGCAAAGGCAGAGGCTGACGGTCTTCTCGAGCAGGTGCAGGATAATATGTCCGAGACCGAGAAGCTTGCCGAGCAGCAGACTCAGGTAGTGGAGCAGATCGCAGCTATCTCCCAGACACTCACCACATCAGTTGAGAAGATGCACCTTGTAGCAAACGACATCAATGAAGCTGCCGACAAGCAACAGGTGACAATCGAGGAGATCTCCTCCGATATCACCGCCATCACCGCCGAGACCCACAACAGCCTCGACGCTGCGGAAAAGGCTGCCGAAGCTGCCGCAAACAGCACTCTGCTGCTTAACGAGAGCAACGAAGAGATGCAGAAGATGTCCGTTGCAATGAATGAGATCGAGGAGACCTCCGAAAAGATCCGTGACATCGTTAAGGCAATCGAGGATATCGCATTCCAGACAAATATCCTTGCGCTGAACGCTTCCATTGAAGCCGCAAGAGCAGGCGCTGCGGGCAAGGGCTTCGCAGTAGTAGCCGACGAGGTAAGAAACCTCGCTTCCAAGAGCCAGGACGCTGTTCAGAGCACATCTGCCCTTATCGAGGCATCCAACGAAGCTGTGCAGCGTGGCCGTGAGGTTGCTGACGGTGTTGCAGGCCGCATGGCAGCAGTTATCCGCACAGCCGAAGAGAGCGCAGCTCACGCAAACAGCATCGCTCAGCTCACCGAAAAGCAGGCTGAGGCTATCGACGCCGTTAAGGACAAGATCGCTCAGATATCCGACATCATCTCCGAGACCTCCCAGACCGCAGTGGAGAGCGCATCCATCGCTGCTTCCGTTGCAGATGACACCCAGAAGATGGACGAGATCGTTGGTCAGTTCAGATGATTCTTACATAAACATAAAGCCGAGGGTAAAACCTCGGCTTTTATTTTTTTCTCAAAAAATCGGAGCATGTAGCTACGCTCAAATGAATGATGAATAATGAATATTGAAAAATGAATAAAATCGGTGCGGCTTTGCCATTAATTCGAATACGTCGCCGCAGGCGACAACATTAATTATTCATTATTCTCTATTCAATATTCATTGCGAATTTGTTATACCTTGGTAAGATCCTTTACGCTCTCTCTGCGCACCAGCTTGCCTGTTACCAGAGTGCGTCCACGCTTGTAGCTGCCGTCACGGATCTTGTGCAGGATGATATCCACCGCTTCTGTAGACATCACACGGCTGTTGACATCAATCGTGGTGAGTCTCGGTGTGCTGATGGTGGAGTAGATATGGTTATCATAGCCCACAACCGAAACATCATCGGGAACAGAGATGCCCGCATTCTTCAGCTGATTCACCAGCTTGTAAGCCGCTTCATCGCAGTTGCAGACGATCGCAGTCGGCATATCCGCAGGCAGGGTGAATTCGGGGAAGATGTCGCTCTCATTGGAGCGGTCGCTGATTATCCAGTCCTGACGAAGGGGGATACGATTCTCCAGCAGTGCCTTGTAATAGCCGAGATATCTGTCCTGAATACTGGATGTAGAGCTTATGCTGCCGAGGAAGCCTATCTTCCTGTGTCCGTTTGCGATAAGATGGCTGGTCAGCATATATGCGCCGTAGAAGTTATCGGAAAGCACCGTCTCGGCGTCCTCACGGCTGCCGTAGAAATCCAGAAATACAGTAGGGATGCCGCAGCTCATCAGCTTATCCACATAGGAATCCGAGAACTGACCCAGCACGATAAGTCCGTCAACCTTCTTATCAAGAACGGAGTTGGGGATCTCACCTGCTGCGCCCGCATCGTTCACTACCTCCAGCATGCCGTAGTAGTTCTGCTTCTGAAGCAGCTCAACTATGTAGCGGTATACGATCCAATAAAAGGAGCTTGCATCGCCGATGAAGTGGCGTGCAACGACTATGCCGATGTTGTAGCTGAGGCCGTCGTGATTTCCTCTGCCGCCCGTGTGCATGCGGTAGCCCATCTCCGTTGCCTTCTGCTTGATGCGCTCACGCAGCTCCTCGCTCACACCGTCACGGTCACCCAGTGCCTTGGATACGGTAACTGTGCTGACATTCATCACCTTGGCGATATCGCTCATTGTAACAGCTTTTTTTACCATGATTGCCGTTCCTTTCAATATATATTTTACCGAGTTTATATCCTACTTATATTTTAAGTAAAAATCACAAATTTGTAAAGTAATATTATTAACGAATTTTTCACATTTTTTTTGGTGCAAATAAACAAAAGCGGCGCTGTATATGACTAGCGCCGCCAGTGTCCGCCCATCGGACGGTGATGGTGATATCGCCCGAAATGCGGATATATATTCATCCTGTACAGGAAAATCTTCAGATAACAGTGCCCGATAACTCAATTAATTAAATTTAGTTAAACTATTATCTGTTTTCTCCCTCTGAGCCAATAATACCACACCTCTGCCCCGAAGTCAACGATTATTACAAAACTGTCATCAAACTGTAAACGGTTGTAACCGCTTTGTTTCCGCTTTGAAATATATTTTACCGTTCTGTAACCATCGGCGCTGCGCTGCATATAATATTACAGGCTAATCTGAAAGGAGTGCATAGCAATGTGTGGAATAGCAGGTCAGGTGGATTTCGGGCGGGATATGCACCGCATGGCAGAAGTCATGTCGGGCATGAGCGCAGTGCTTGCGCCGAGAGGTCCCGATGCTTCGGGAGAATACTGTGATGCCGCCGCATACCTCGTTCACCGCAGGCTCATCGTGGTGGACCCCGAAAACGGCAAGCAGCCGATGAGCGCAGGCAGCTACACCATAGTATACAACGGCGAGCTTTACAACACCGTGGAGCTGCGTGCGGAGCTTTCCGCACGGGGCGTGGAATTCAGCGGACATTCCGATACCGAGGTGGTGCTGAAATGCTTCATGGAATACGGTGAGGACTGCGCCGCAAAATTCAACGGTATCTTCGCCTTTGCCGTGTGGGACAGCAGAAAGCAGCGGCTATTCCTCTGTCGTGACAGGATAGGCGTAAAGCCGCTGTTTTATTCCTTTGCAGCAGGCGGCATCACCTTTGCAAGCGAGATAAAAGCTCTGTTGAAGCACCCCGATATATCCCCTGTGATAACCTCCGAGGGCGTTATGGACATAATGCTGATGGGGCCTGCCAAAAGAGTGGGCAGCGGCGTTTTCCGTGATATCTCCGAGATACCTCCTGCCTGCTGCGCATGGTATGACAGCGACTGCTTCACCATGAAGCGCTACTGGCAGCTGAAAGCAGCTCCGCACAACGAAAGCTTCGAGGAGACCTCTGCCCATGTGCGGGAGCTTATCACCGACGCCGTGACACGGCAGCTTGTGAGCGATGTGCCGCTGTGCTGCTTCCTTTCGGGCGGACTGGACAGCAGTGTGATATCAGCAATTGCGGCGCAGGAATTCAGAAAGCGTGGCGAAACGCTCTGCACATGGTCGATAGACTACAAGGACAATCACCGCAACTTCAAAGCAAGCTCCTTCCAGCCTGACGAGGACGCACCGTGGATAGTTCGCATGGCGGAATACATCGGCTCTCAGCACACGGATGTGGTTTTGGATACTCCTGCGCTGACCGAGGCGCTTGATGATTCCGTGCTTGCACGAGACCTCCCAGGCATGGCGGACGTGGACAGCTCGCTCTACCTTTTCTGCAAGGAGATAAAAAAGCGCTTCCCCGTGGCACTTTCAGGGGAATGCGCTGATGAGATATTCGGCGGCTACCCCTGGTATCACCGCAGGGATGTGCTGTTCTATGACGGCTTCCCATGGTCTACCGCAGTGCCTGAGCGTGCGGCGCTGATGCGCATGGATATCTCGGCAGGCGATGCAGAGGAGCATGTCCGCAAGGCTTACAACAAGTGCCTTTCCCACACCGATTATCTCTCCACAGACAGCCACGAGGAGCGCCGCATGAGGGAGATGTATATCCTGAATCTCGAATACTTTATGGCAACGCTTCTGGACCGCAAGGACAGGATGAGCATGGCAAACGGCCTTGAGGTGCGTGTGCCATTCTGCGACTACCGCATAGTGGAATACGCCTACAACATCCCTTGGAGCATGAAAGCGTTCGGCGGCAGGGAGAAAGGTCTTGTGCGGCACGCTATGCAGGGCATCCTGCCCGATGATGTGTTGTGGCGCAAGAAGAGTCCCTATCCTAAGACCCACAACCCCGATTATCTGCAGCTGCTTAGCGAGCGGCTGACCGCCCTTATGCGCTCTCCCGACTGTCGATTCACCGAGATAGTTTCGGCCGACAAGGTGCGTGAGATGCTGGAAACAGGCGGAAAAAGCTTTACAAAAAACTGGTACGGCCAATTAATGACCGTACCCCAGATATTCGCTTATTTTATCCAGCTCGACAAGTGGATGAGAGAATACAACGTCATCATTGCCGACTGATATCAGCTGTTGCGGCGCAGCATCTCCTCTGCTGCCTGCAGGCTGCTCTCGCTGCTGCCGTCGCCATCGATGATGCGTGCAAGCTCGGCTCTTCTGCCGTCGTGATCCAGCTGCTGAATGCGTGTGAAGGTACGCTCGCCCTCAGTGTTCTTCTCAATGAGCAGGTGATAATCCGCCTGAGACGCTATCTGCGCAAGGTGCGTTATGCACAGCACCTGACGCTTCTTTGCTGTCTCTGCAAGCTTTATGCCGACCTTCTGAGCCGCCCTGCCGCTGATGCCTGCATCAACCTCGTCAAAGATGAGAGTGGGGATATCGTCGCTGTCGGCAAGCACGCTCTTTATTGCAAGCATGATGCGGGAAAGCTCGCCGCCGCTGGCTATCTTGTTCAGCGGCTTCGGCTCCTCGCCTGCGTTTGCGGAGATAAGCATCTCCACCGCATCCATGCCGTTTATCGTGACCTTATCCTTGTTCACCGAAATAACTATGCGCACATTCGGCATATCAAGGAATCTCAGCTGCTCACATATCTCCTCAGAGAGCCTGTTAGCAGCCTCGCTGCGCAGCTTTGTGATGTTCGCAGCCGCCTTCCTGACCTCCTCACCGAGGTCATGTTTTTTTGCCATCAGCTGTTCAAGCTCTCCGTCAGCGCCGTCAAGCTCCAGAAGCTCGGCTCGGCATTCGTCGAGATAGTCCACCAGCTGATCCGAATCCATATTATACTTGCGCTTTGCGTGTTTCAGCGCAGAGACTCTGTCCTCAAGGGCGGCTTCCCTTGCCGCTCCGCTGTCATCGTTGGTGAGAGAGGATATCTCCGCTGCAATGTCCTCCGCTTCAGGCAGGATATCGCCTATACGCTTTGCAAGCTCGTCCGCCTCGGGCAGGAACGCCGAAACAGATGTCAGAGTGTTCATCGCACGGCGCAGCTGATCCAGTGCGCCTGCGGTGTCCTCACCGTTAAGGCAGCCGTAAGCTGAGTACAGCGCCGCCTGTATCTTCACAAAATTGCGGCACTTCTGAAGCTCCGCTTCAAGGCGGTCGCCCTCGCCCTTTTCGAGATCCAGCTCCTCAAGCTCCTCCACTATCATGGTGAGCTTCTGTATCTTCAGCGCCCTTGTCTCGTTCTCGGTCTGAAGCTTGTGTATACGCTTAGACACCTGCGAGAAGCTGCGGAATTTCTCCCTGTAATCGGCAAGGACATCTCCCAGTCTGCCGTAGCTGTCGAGGATATCACGCTGATTATCCGAGGACATCAGTATCCTGTTCTCATGCTGCCCGTGAACATCCACAAGCATGGAGCCTACCTCACGCAGCATGGCAGCCGTTGCGGAGCGTCCATTTATCCTGGCGCTGCTTTTGCCGTCTGCGGATATCTCACGCATCAGCATAAGCTCCCCATCCTCTGCGGAGAAGCCCATCTCGGAAAGCTTTTCGGCCACCGCATCGGGGATATCATCAAACATCGCCGTGATGACCGCCTTAGGCGCACCCGTGCGGACGATATCCTTCGTCGTCCTCTGTCCGAGGATCGCATTTATGCCGCCGATAAGGATACTCTTACCCGCGCCTGTTTCGCCCGTGAATACATTGAAATTCCCGCCGAACTGCGCCGTTGCCCTTTCGATAACGGCAAGATTTTCTATTGAAAGCTCACGCAGCAAGATCTATCCCTCCTCAGCTGTTTTTCATCATCTTTTTCAGCTGTTCGATAAGCTGAACAGCGTGATTCTCCGAGCGTGTCAGCACGAATATCGTATCATCGCCTGCAATTGTGCCTACCACAAAGCCGAATTTCTGCTCATCCAGCACCGCACACGCAGCATTCGCAAGGCCGCTCCTGCACTTCACCACAACGGTGTTCATCGCATAGTCAAGCCCCACCACTGCCTGCGCAAACAGGCTGTTATATGCGGGAGACTTTCCCATCGCCGCCGAGAAGTAGCAGTTCACTCCGTTTTCGGACATACCTTTGGTTATCTTCAGCTCACGCATATCTCTCGATACCGTCGCCTGTGTGACCTTATAGCCTGCCTGCTTCAGCAGTATCTGTAATTCCTGCTGGGTCTCCACCTCGTTTTCGATGATGATGGAGAGTATCGCAGCATGGCGCTGCTTCTTATCCATGGTATGTCACCCCTTTTTTATAATTAGGAATCGGGAATGAGGAATGAGGAATTGTGGTATCCGACTTCGTCGGATGGATCATAATACGGCTTCGCCGTGACATCGCACAAATCCGATTGGCGATCTTATTTTATGCCTGACGCTTTATTTAAATCAGCGCCGAAGGCGCACCTTAATTCCTCATTCCTAATTTCTCATTCCTCATTTTATTTCAACGGTGTCATCAGCTTGTTTCTTACTGCGCCGAAGAAGCCTTCGCCTGCTTCTATCAGCGCCAGCGGCTTATCGAACTTATACAGCAGCAGCGTGTCTCCGTCGCCGAACGGTATACCACGCTCGCCATCCACGCTTATCGTCACAACGCTGCCCTGATAGGAAACGCACTTCAGTGATATCTCCTTCGCCGCCGAGAATATCATCGGGCGGGAAAACAGCGTATGTGGACACAGCGGCGTACATTCTATGCACTCCATATCGGGGGCGATTATCGCACCGCCTGCCGAAAGCGCATAGGCTGTAGAGCCTGTGGGAGTGCTGAATATAACTCCATCCGCATGGACTCTCGAAACCTCGCTGTTTCCGCAGGAGATGTGGAATTCAGGCAGCTTTGAAGCTCTGTCACGCTCCACCACCACGTCATTGAGCGCCTCACGGGTCTCGCAGCTGCCGTCTGTACGGTGTATCTCCACACTAATTATCATGCGGCGGCTGACGTTCATCCTGCCGCAGAGTATCTCGGGAATGCGCTCTATATCAGACGGCTCCAGAGTCGCCATAAAGCCGAGTCTGCCACGGTTTACACCCAGCAGCGGAAGTCCGTACATCGCCGCAAGCTTGCCCCAGCGGAGTATCGTGCCGTCGCCGCCCACGGTTATCATGCAGAGGGCGCCGTGAAGCTCGCTTTCCTGCTCGTAGAGAGAAGCCTCAAAGCCGCTCCTTCCCAGCAGTGCGCAGATATCACCCGCAAGCGAAGCCGCCGCAGCATCCTGCGTGTTGTATGTAATTATCACACGTTTGCTCATAGCTCCGCCACCTTTTCAATGTACATAAGATATTCTGTATTTCCGTCGCCGCCCTGCACGGGGGAATCCGTCACGCCCAGCACTGCAAATCCGCACTGCTGCGCAAATTCCGTGATATCCTCCACCACTCTGCGGCGTATCTTTTCGTCCTTAACGATGCCCTTTTTATTCAGTGCCTGACGTCCTGCCTCAAACTGCGGCTTGATGAGCGCCGCCGCTTTTCCCTGTGCCTTCAGCAGCCTGTTTATGTGCGGTATCACCTGCTTCAGCGAGATGAACGACACATCCGTACCGACGAAATCCACCTGCTCGGGAAGCTGCGCTGTGCGGATATCCGTCTGCTCCATCACAACCACTCTATCGTCCGCTCTGAGCTTCGGGTCAAGCTGATCTGTACCCACATCCACAGCGTAGACTCTCGCCGCACCATTCTGCAGCATGCAGTCCGTAAAGCCGCCTGTGGATGAACCTATATCAAGGCAGACAAGCCCCGAAAGCTCTATCCCGAACGCATTCACTGCACCCTCAAGCTTCAGACCGCCTCTGCCAACGTATTTAAGCTGCTCGCCTGTGATGGCAACAGCATCCGTCTCCGAAACATCAGCTGACGGCTTTGTACAGGGAGCGCCGTTGACAGACACTCCGCCGCTTTTTATAAGGCTCTGCGCTGCTGTACGGCTCTTGCAGAGTCCCTTTTCAGCGAGATATTGGTCAAGCCGCACATCGTCACCGCCTTTATCGTAATCTTCTTATCATGCCTGCCTTATCCAGTCCGAACATTGCAAGCTGCTCGTCAACAGTAGCCGCAGGCACGAATCTGTCAATGCCCACCATATCAAAGCTGCCCCTGAAGCCACGCTTTCTCAGCGCTGCGCAGAATTTCTCCGCAATGCCGCCGCTGAGGATGCCCTCTTCATAGAACACTATCCTCTCATATCGCGCTGCCGCATCCACTGCACTCTCAGGCAGAGGAGATATCTGTGTGAGCCTCAGCCAGTCAGCGCCACACTGCTCTGCCGCTTCATGAAGCCACGCTGAGATGCGGCCGTAGCTCACAGCAAGAGCATTTGAGCCTTTGCCGCTATAAGCAAAATTCCTCGACACGGGCAAGCCGTTAGGAAGCGCCACTCCCACAGGGAGCAGAACATTGCTCTCGCCGCCCTTGGGATATCTCACCGCTGCAACGCCCTTAGTCTCGTATATTGCACGGAAAAGGCAGCTTTTAAGCTCCGCATAATCCGCAGGGGAATATATCGTGGTATTCGGCACAGAGGAAAGCATCGCCACATCGAATATGCCCTGATGGGTCTCTCCGTCCTCTCCCACAAGACCTGCACGGTCGATGGCAAGAGTGATATGCGTGTTCTCGATGGCGCAGTCATGGATCAGCTGATCGTATCCACGCTGCAGGAAGGTAGAATACACCGCAAAAACAGGGAGCATACCCTCTGCCGCAAGTCCTGCCGCAAAGGTCACGGAATGCTGCTCCGCAATGCCCGTATCAAAAAAACGCTCGGGGAACGAGTTGTTAAAGTAGTTCAGACCCGTTGCGTACTTCATGGCAGCGGTTATTGCACATATCCTGCGATCGCCCTTGCCGAGCCTTTCAAGCTCCTTGCCGAACACCTCAGAATAGGTGTGCAGCGGCGGGATACTGCCCTTCTTCGCAACTGCATGATATTCGCCGGGATTCTCCTCCGCAGGCTTGTAGCCCTTACCCTTTGTGGTGAACACATGCACCACGCAGGGGCGCTCCATCATCTTCGCAACAGAGAGAGCCTCTATCATATCCGCCATGTCATGACCATTTACAGGTCCGATATAGGCGTAGCCGAGATTTTCAAACAAGGTGCTGCTGTTATACAAAGCGTCCTTCAGCAGATTCTTCGCCGCACGCACAGCCCTTTCAAGCCTCTCACCCACAACAGGCACGCCCGAAAGCGCAGTCTTGAAATGCTCCTTTGCGCAGTAATATTTCCTTGTGGAGCGTATCTGCGCAAGATATCTCGCCAGTGCGCCTGTGCTTTTTGAGATGGACATGGCATTATCGTTCAGCACCACCACGAGTCCCGACTTCAGCTTTGCGCCGTTGTTGAGTCCCTCGTATGCCATGCCGCCCGTGAAAGCACCGTCTCCGATCACCGCAGCAACTGTGCCTTTTCTGCCGCTCAGCTTCATAGCGGTAGCTATTCCGCAGGCAGCGGAAACAGAGGTGCTGCTGTGTCCCGAGATGAACGCATCCGCTTCGCTCTCACCACGTCTTGTAAAGCCAGAGATGCCGCCGAGGCTCCTCAGCGTGCCGAAGCTGGAGTATCTTCCCGTAAGCAGCTTGTGAGCGTACGCCTGATGTCCCACATCCCACAGGATGCGGTCCTGCGCCACGTCAAAAACATAGTGCAGCGCAACGGTAAGCTCCACCGTGCCGAGATTTGAGGAAAGATGTCCGCCTGTTTTGTTTACGGTTCTTAAAATACAGCCCCGCAGCTCACGGCAGAGGCCTTTGAGCTGCGGTAGCGTCATTTCTGAAATTATTCCATGGTTGATATTATCGTTGAGAAACATTACAGCTCCTTATATTAAGCAACAGGAAATACCATTGCGATGATGATGCCGAGCATGGAGCCTGCCATTACTTCAATGGGAGTATGACCCAAAAACTCCTTCAGATCCTTCTTCTCGGAGATATCGTCGATATCCTCCTCATCCGCACCGCAGAGCTGGGATATCTCATCATCCATCTCGTCAATGACCTTACGCATACGGTTGAGCTCCTTTGCGTGCAGACCTGCGTTGTAGCGCACGCTCATCGCATCATAGATAACGATGACCGCCAGCATCATTGCAAGCGCAAAGAGCGGTGTGGAATAGCCCACCGCACGGCCTGTATAAAGCGCCACCGACACCACCAGAGCGGAATGCGAGGAGGGCATACCGCCTGCACCCACAAGTCTCTCGGGATTGAAGGATTTTACCTTTATAGCGTGAACGAAGGTCTTGATTATCTGCGCCGCCATCCACGATATAAAGCCCACCGACATGATGGGATTTGCCATTAAAATCTTCATCAACATAACTGAAACACCTTAATAATCTCTTTTTAAAAGCATATCTGTAAGTTCCCTCAGGAACCGGGTATCCTGAAATGCGTCAAGCGCCTTCAGAGCCTGCCCTGTCAGCCTTTCTGCCTCGGCACGGGCGTTTTCGAGTCCCACCGCCGTAACGTATGTAAGCTTGCCGCTCTCCGCATCGCTGTGGACAGGCTTGCCCAGCAGCTTTTCATCTGCGGTAACGTCAAGGATATCATCAATGATCTGGAATGCAAGGCCCAGCTTCTGAGCATAATCTCCTGCGGCAAGCTGCTTGTCTGCACCTGCACCTGCGGCTATGCAGCCTGCACGGCAACAGAAATCAAGCAGAGCGCCCGTTTTCATGCGGTACATCTGCAGAAGTATGTTCACAGGGAGCTGCTTGCCCTCATTCTCGGTGTCTATCACCTGACCGCCTATCATGCCGAAGATGCCTGCGCTTTCGCCCAGAAGCGAGATGATCTTCAGAGCCGCACCGCTGTCGATGCGCTTTTTCAGCGCCGCCTCAGCAATTATCTGATAAGGCAGCATCGCCAGTGCATCACCTGCAAGAAGCGCCGTGGCCTCGCCGTAAGCCTTGTGGCAGCTCGGCTTGCCTCTGCGCATATCATCATCGTCCATGCAGGGCAGATCGTCATGTATCAGCGAAAACGTGTGCATCATCTCGATAGCGCACGCCACGGGAAGTGCGTCCTCAGGCTCGCCGCCGCAAACACGGCAGAACTCCATCACCAGTGCGGGGCGGATACGCTTGCCGCCTGCATTGAGGCTGTGTCTCGCCGCATGGATAACGCTCTTCTGCAGGCACTCCGTTTCGGGGAGATACTTGTTCAGTGCTTCCTCAACAAGCTCTGCATAATATTCCAGCTGTTCCTTTACCATTTTATCCTCACTCCGCCGCTTCAAGCTGCTCTATCGTCAGCTTTGCAGTGTTTATATATTCACGGCACTGCTTAGTAAGCTCCACCGCTTCGGTGTAAAGCTTCATGGATTCCTCAAGAGTAAGCTCGCCGCTCATCTTTTCGGATATCTCCGCAAGCCTTGCCATAGACTTTTCAAATTCCATATTATATCTGCTCCCTTTCGGTCTGTGTGACCTTCGCTTTTGCACTGCCATTCGCAAGGCGGATATCCACCTCGTCGCCCTCGTGAAGCTCCGCCGCATCGGTTACGATGACCCCGTCACGGTAGGTCACGGAATATCCTCGTACCAGCACCGCCATCGGATTCAGTGCAGATATCTTCTCGGCATTTGCGCTGAGAGTTCCTTCCGCACGCTCCACCGCACCATGCGCCTTTGCACTTATCGACTGTGAAACGCTCTCCAGCCGCTGCGAAAGCATAGCTATGCGATTTTTCGGCGAAAGAGCGGTTATCACCTCGCTGCGATAGCCCAGCATGCTTTCATTTTCGGAAATGCAGCGTCTTGTATATGCGCCTATCCTGCGCTCCATGCCGTCTATTGCGGAAAGTATCGCAGCTGCGTCAGGCACTGCAAGCTCAGCTGCAGCTGAGGGTGTAGGCGCACGCATATCCGCAGCCAGATCCGCAACCGTGAAGTCCGTTTCATGGCCTACTGCCGATATTGTGGGAATGGCGCTGTTATACACCGCCCTCGCAACTATCTCGGAATTGAATGCGCCGAGATCCTCCGAGGAGCCGCCGCCACGTCCGAAGATTATCGTGTCTGCACCCGTATCCTGCGCCCTGTAAAGAGCCTTTGCCACGGACTCCGCCGCACCGACTCCCTGCACCTGCGCAGGTATCACCACGAGCTTTACCAGCGGATAGCGCCTTGAAATGATATTTATCACATCCTGAAGCGCCGCTCCGCCTGCGGAGGTTATCACAGCTATCTTCTCAGGCATTGAGGGTATAGGTCTCTTTCTCGAGAACAGACCTTCCTCTGCAAGCCGCTTTTTCAGCTCCTCAAGAGCCGCAGCCTGCTCGCCCTCGCCGTCCTTCTCCATGTATGAGCAGTTTATCTGATATACGCCGTTCGGCTCGTATACCGTTATTGCGCCATAGCATATCACCTTGTCGCCGTTTTCGGGATCGAAACGCAACGCCGAAGCATTACCTGCGAACATCACAGCCTTCAGCTGAGTCTGCTCATCCTTCAGGGTGAAATACAGATGACCTGTCTTATAGTGACGGGTGAAGTTTGATATCTCACCACGCACCGCAACATTACCCAGCCGCTTATCGCCCTTTATGAGCATTCCCACGACCCTGTTCACCTGCGATACCGTCACTACGGGAGGTTTATTCCTTATCTCCATCCAGCTCTCCGAGATATGCGTTCAGCACGCCGTTGATAAATCCGCTGTCAGCCTTGTATGCGTACTTCTTTGCAAGCTCCACAGCCTCGTTGATAGCCGCTGCATTGGGAACTCTGTCGCAGTACTTCATCTCAAATACGGCGATCTTCATGATTACCATATTGATCTTAGCGATTCTTGCCACGGAACGGGTGGTGCTGTATTTTGCAATGATCTGCTCCAGCTCCTCGTTATGAGCGAGAACGCCGTTCACGATCTCATCTGTCTCCTCGTTCTTAGCAAGACCGAACGCTTCCTCATTGGCAGCGCAGATCTCTTCCTTATCTACTCCGAAAAGTGTCTGATAAAGGATGATGAACGCTCCCTCACGCACTTCTCTTCTTGTAAGCTTTTCTTCCATTATGCCGTCCTCTTACTGATTGAATTTGATGCCTGTAACATTGACATCCACCTTTGTCACGGTGAAGCCTGTCATGTTCTGAACAGCGGACTTCACGCTCTTCTGCACGTTCTCCGCAACTGTAACTGCGTTGAAGCCTTCCTTCACCACGATATCCACTGCAATGGCAACGGATTCGCCTGTAAGCTTTGAGCGCACGCTCTTTCCGAACATCTTTGCCTTTGCATTGGCAGGAGTCAGCACCTGACCGTTGCAGTCAACACCGTCGATCTCGGTAGCAGCAACCTCTGCTATCTTCAGGATCACCGCATCGGATACCTTTATGCTGCCAACGGGCTTGTTCTTATTTGCCTCCATATCATTTACCTCCTGTAAGAATAAGGAACAGCGGCACAGAGTATTATTGGGATACTGCAGCCGCCATACCCTCGGTTAAACAAACTTATTCCAGTATAGTATATCATATTTTCCTCGTTTGTACAAGTGTTTTTTCGGAATTTCGGCGATAAGTGCTGATATTTTGATGTTCTATCGGGGACAAGTCCGTCATATCCTTTACAAAACGAAAGCGAGGGACGGAGAATGATAACCGCAAAGAACCTGAACATACCTCTTAAATCCGTACAGAAGCTGCTCAGCCTGCCATTCGGCACAGGTCAGCTGTGCGAGATACGGCTGAGAGCAGGCCGCTGCGCCGCCGCTGTTCTGGCAGACGGACGGCTGCTGCGCTGCTCCTCACCGCTGACACGGGAGGATATAGAGGCGTGCTTTCAGGAGCTTTGCAGGCATTCGGTACACAGCTTCGCACGGGAGATCGCGGAGGGCTACATCACCCTGCCCGACGGTCACCGTGCAGGCTTCTGCGGCACGGCGGTGCTGCAGGAGGGAAAGCTCGTCACTCTGCGGGATATCTCTGCGATAAATCTCAGGATAGCGCATGAAGTTAAGGGCTGTGCCGAGCAGCTTTACCGCTTGGTGTTTTCTGACGGTCTGCACTCGCTGCTGATAGTGGGAAAGCCTATGTCGGGCAAGACCACGGTGCTGAGGGATCTTTCACGGCTGCTCGGCGAGCGTCACAAGACCGCTCTCATCGACTGCAGGAACGAGCTTGCCGCCTGCCACGACGGCACCCCCTCGCTGGATGTGGGAGAAAACACAGATATCCTCACAGGATACCCGAGGAACGAGGGTATACTGATAGCCCTGCGCACGATGAGTCCCGATATTATCCTATGCGACGAGATAAGCGGCGATACCGCATCCCTGCAGGATTGCCTGAGCTGCGGAGTAAGACTTGTAGCCACGATACACTCAGGCTCTGTGGCTGAGCTTCTCTCATCGGAAAGCACACGGCGGCTTGCAGAGGGTTTCGATATCGTTGCGGTGCTGGGCGAAAAAGGCTGTGTCAAAGAGTTGCGTCGCATGCGGAAGGGGGTAGCGGTATGAGGATCCTGATCGCAGCTGCGGCATTCACAGCAGGTGCAGTATGGGGAGTCTGCAAGAGCAGCACTTTCCACAAACGGGCGCAGCTCATCTCCGAGCTGAAACGGCTGACAACGGAATTCTCCATTGCGATACGCTGTACCGCTCCCACTCTGGACGAGCTGGCAAGGGACTGCAGCGGCATCTTCGGCGAGCTTCTCAGAAGCGAGATGCAGAAATGCCCCGACATCAGATGCGCCTGGCAGAATGCCGTACAGCGGCTGAGCGTCTGCGGCTTCTGCGGCAAGGAGGAGACCGCCGTGCTTTCAGAGCTTGGCAGGGAACTCGGCACCTGCTCCGCAGAGGGTCAGCTTGCAATGCTTGAACTGCACCGCTGCAGACTGGATAAGCTCTCCGCAGAGGCGGACGAATGCGCTAAGAGCAAGGGAAAGCTGTTCCGCTCGGTGGGTGCGCTGCTCGGCGCAGGCGCAGCAGTGCTTATCATATAGGCGGTGAAGCATGGAGCTGGATCTCATATTCAAGATAGCGGCGGTGGGCATTATCGTTGCGGTGCTTAATCAGATACTGAAAAAGACCGACCACGACGAGCAGGCTATGATGATGACGGTGGCAGGACTCGTGATAGTGCTGATGATGCTCATTCCCGCCATAGACGAGCTTTTTGACACGATACGCTCGGTGTTCGGCTTATGGTGACGGCATGGACATAACAGCGATAGCGGGCATCGGCATTTTATCGGCGGTGCTTTGCGTGATAGTAAGGCAATACAAGCCTGATGCGGCGCTCGGCATCAGTGTTGCCTGCGGCGTTCTGATAATGACCGCCGTAATTACGATGCTTGCGCCCTCGGTGGCTGCGATAACAGAGCTTGCCGCTACGGCAGGTCTGGAAAGCGGATACGCTCAGGTGCTGCTGAAGGCACTGGCAGTGTGCTATCTCACTCAGCTTGCCTCTGACAGCTGCCGTGACGCAGGCGAAAGCGCCATCGCATCGAAGATAGAACTTGCAGGCAAGGCTGCGATAGCGGTGATATCCCTGCCTGTGTTCACCTCACTTGCAGAACTGGTGACAGACCTGCTGAACGTGATGTAACGCAATTACAAACAGCATAATACGCCAACTATATTACTGTTTGTAATAAATATACGTGTGCTACAGATCGTAAAAACGGCGCAAGATGCAGATAAACTGCGATATCACAGCTGAGTTCATTTCGATGTCGGAACCATTTAAAACCTACTGAATACGACACAACAGGAATACAAAATGAAAAAATTATTAATAATATTACTATCTGTAATTATGATATTTATTACAGGCACACATGCCCGAGCCGAGACCGCCGAGATATACGATTACGGCAGAGACAGGCTGGAGGAGGCAGTGCCGCCCGAAGCTGCGGCGGTGCTTCAAGATGAGGGTATCTCCCCCGATAACAGCGGCGCCGCCACGCTTTCCCTCGCAGGGGTGCTGGAATACATCAAAAGGCTGCTGTTCGAAAACGCCGCCGCTCCGCTCAGGCTGCTTGCGGCGCTCTGCGGAGTGATACTGCTGTGCGGACTTTCCTCAGGTCTCTCGGACAATGCGGACAGGCTTTCGGGCGTGTTCACAACAGTTGGCGTACTGGCAGGCTCGGGGATGATAGTCGCCGCTGTATCGGATGTTCTGAACGGCACTCTGCAGCTGCTGAGTGCGGCGTCTATATTCATAACCACGTTCATCCCGATATTTGCAGGAATACTCTCGGTGATGGGTCGTGCTGCGACCGCCTCTGCAATAAACACCGTAACGCTGGCCGCAACGCAGCTTTTCTCACAGCTAGCGGTGAATTTTCTTGCTCCGCTGAGCGGTGCGATACTGGGTCTGTCAATTGCAGGAGCGATACATCCGCAGCTGGAGCTTGGCAGGCTGGGCGAGCTTGTGAAGAAGATAGTGGTGTGGATACTCGGGCTTATCATGACGGTGTTCATGAGCATACTCTCCATGCAGACGTTCGTTGCAAATTCCGCAGACAGCGTGCTGATACGCACAGCGAAATTCGCAGTATCCTCGGGCGTACCGATAGTCGGCGGCACCATCTCCGACGCCGTTGCAACCGTTCACGGAAGTCTCAGCATCATAAAAAGCAGCGTAGGCACCTACGGAATGGCGGCAGCCGCTGCGATAGTCCTGCCAACGCTTATAAACGTGGTGTGCTACAGGATATCGCTTTCCGCTGCCGAAACGCTCAGCGGGATATTCGGAGTGAAGGAGCTTTCCTCGCTGCTGAAGAGCTGCGGCTCGGTGATGGCGATAATCCAGGCGGTGATAGTGTGCTTTCTTCTGCTCAACACCATTGCCGCAGTGATAATGCTCGCCATTGGCAACGGCACGGCATAGGAGGTGCGGCATGGAATTTCTCACCACGATATGCATGGCTGCGATAGCTTCGGCGCTGTTCAGGCTGCTGGTTCCCGAAAACAGATACGCAAAGCAGATATCGCTGCTCATCGCCTGCGTATTCATGCTGGCGGCGGTGAATGCCGTCACAGGAGCGGAGCTTTCCCTTGACAGCGGCTCGTACGAGCTTTCGGGCAGCACGGACTATATAGGCTTTTCGGGGGATGTGAACAGGTCGCTGCAGAAGAAGATCTGCACCGATATGAAGGAAAAGGTCTCCGCAATTCTGAACGAAAACGGAATTTATCCCGAACAGATACACATCAATGTTAATATTTCGGGATTGTACAGCATATCTATTACACAGGTGAAGCTTGTTTTCGGCAAGGAGGGGCAGTCGGACGCCGACAAGGCGCTGCAGCTGCTCTCTGAGAAGCTTCCCGAGGATATCGAGCTTAAAGCCGAACTGAAGAGGTGATGTGAAAATGCCGCTGAAGATAGCGGACTGCAAGGGATTTCTATCCGATAAACGGGCAAGGAATGCGATCGTAGCCATAGGCTGTGCGCTGATAATGCTGCTGTTTTTCAGCACGCTTACTCCGCAGCACAACAAGGAAGTCGTTCAGGCAGAGGACACCGCCGCCATTGAGCGTGAGCTTGAACAGCGACTTGAGGAGCTTATCGGTAACATAAGCGGCGTGGTCTCTCCTACTGTGATGGTCACACTGGATTCCACATCGCAGCGGGTGTACGCCCGTGACAGCAGGAACGGATCATCATCCTCGCAGAAGGACGGCTCCACCACCGCCAGCGGCGACAACGAAAGCTCCATAGTGCTGATAAGCAGCGGCAGCGACAAGAGCGCCCTTGAAGAAAGCACGGTGCTGCCGAAGGTGCGAGGAGTTGCGGTGATATGCGGCGGTGCGGAGGATCCCTCCGTCAAGGAAAAGGTGGTGAATGTGATAGCAAGTGTTCTGGATATCAGTTCATCACGGGTATGCGTTACATATTGAGGATGCGGTGCATCCTGTTCAAGACAGAAAGGAAATACATTTATGAAACATCTTAATCTCATCATAGGCAAAAAGCAGATCGCCATTGCAGGACTTACAGTGCTTCTGGGTGCGGCGGTGACGGTGAACTATCTCGTGAACGGCTCCGCAAAGCAGGATATCACCGAGCCTGCAACAGAAGTCTCCTCCACGAATTACGGCGAGGCGCAGCTGGTGGCAGACACCTCCTCCACCGACGCTTATTTTGCTCAGGCACGCATGGATAAGCAGATGAGCCGTGACGAAGCGGCAGAGGTCCTCGCCTCCATGTATCAGGGGGGAGATCTCACAACGGATGAGCTGAGTCTGGTGGCTGACGACGCACTGAAGCTCAGCTATCTCATTGAGAGCGAGAACACCATCGAATCCCTGCTGAGAGCGCAAGGCTTTGAGGACGCCCTCTGCTATCTCAGCGACAACACCGCAAACATCATCGTAAAGACCGAGGGTCTGGACGCAGTGCAGGCAGCGAAGATCAAAAGCACACTGCTTTCGGAATATGAAGTAAGCAGCGACGGCATCACCATCGTGGAAGTGAACTAAATAGAATAATTGACGAAAAAACCGCCACAATAACCTCAGAATCTGCGAAAAGAGGTAATGTTGTGGCGGTCGTTCTTATCCGTGCGTGTATACTGTATGTGGTGATAACATTCTCGCTGAGGCTGATGGGCAAGCGGCAGTTAGGCGAGCTGCAGCCTTCGGAGCTTGTGGTGACTATCCTGATATCAAATATAGCGTCCATTCCCGTGGAGGATCCGTCTGTGCCGATGCTGATGGGCATCGTGCCGATTTTCACACTGGTGTGCCTTGACGTGATAGTATCTGCGATAATGCTGCGTTCCCCCCGATTCAGGCGGTTCATCATAGGCAGTCCGAGGGTGATAATCTCAGAGGGCGTGGTGCAGCAAGAGGAAATGACGCGCCTGCGCTACACTGTGGATGATCTCGTAGAAGCGATGCGTGAGGAGCAGATATTTGATCTGAGCGAGGTGCATTACGCCATCGTGGAGACCACGGGCAAGATACACTTCATGCAGAAAAAGGACAATCAGGGAGCGCTGCGTTCGGATGTGGGCTGCGGTGGCAGCACAGATGATCCGCCTGCCGTTATCATCCGTGACGGAATCGAGGACGGCGAGCAGCTGGGGAACCTCGGACTAGGACAGGGGTGGCTGAATCAGAAGCTGCGTGAAAACAACATCCATACAAAGGATGTTTTCCTCATGACAGCAGACAGGAACGGCAAGGTAAATCTCATCAGAAAGGCGGGCAAGAGTACATGAACAGGCTTGGGGTAAGCATCGGCATCCTTACAGTGATGGCGGTCGGCTGCACCGCATCGGTGATCGCCACAAACCACATTACGGATATCATGTCTGCAAAGGTGAACGCAGTGGAACAGGCATTCACCGCAGGCGATACCGAACGCAGCACCGCCGCCGCACAGGAGCTTTCCGATATATGGGATGATATGATGCACTACAGCATCCTCATAAACGACCTCGGTCATGCGGTGGAGATCACCTCCTCCATCGCCGAGATACAGTCCTTTGCCGAGGACGGGAACGAGGAGATATACGCCTCCTGCGACCGTGCGCAGGCACAGATAACCATGTTCAGAGAGATGCAGCAGCCGACGTTCTGGAAGATAATATAGCAAAAAGATCAGCCTATGACACCACAGGCTGATCTTGTTTTTTATTCCGCAGCAGGCTGCTTTTTGATGCCGAACATAAGTCTCAGCAGCCCCGCAAACAGCTTCGGACTTTTAACCACAACGATCTTCATTATGTACTCCCCTTTCATAGCCTTATCAGGAACAATCCCAGCACGATAAACAGTATCGCTACTGCGCACAGCAGGAATTTCACAGAAAAGAACGAGATACACATGACCGCCCCGAAAAAAGCCGCCAGTGCCAGCAGGCAGCATATACCTCCGCCACGGCGTTTGTTTGGTCTGCGCATATCATCACCCCCATCTCCTGCCGTTCGGTAATACATAATATTCCGCTCGGGAAAAAGGGTGACAAATCGGAATTTGACGAGCGAAAGCTCGACAAATTCAGTGAGGAGTTAGGAGTGAGGAGTGAGGAATGAATGTGTCGGCTGACGCCGACAGATTTTAAAACGACTGCGCCGTAACGCCGCACGGGATTGCGGCGTAGGTGCATTTTAAAAGGGGATCAGTAGCAAACGTAATGGTTTTGCGCAGCAAAATCGCATTCCCATTAGGGGAATGCGAAATGGAGTTTGCGCCCCGCGTAAGCCGAGCATCGCTCGGCGTCGCTGGCAAA
>JAZSGG010000110.1:0-8471 GCA_045532595.1 Oscillospiraceae bacterium
CACATCGAAAGCCGCCTGCGCCGCACCTGCGGACTGAATGAGCTGCGGCAGGAAGATGGTACCCTTTTCAAAGCGCTCGCCTGCGGTGTCGAGGGCAGGGATGAGCTGCTCGTTGATAACATCCATCGGCTCTGCGCCGTCTGCGAGGAGCTTTTCCGCTGCGGCTGCGCACTCTGCCTTGAGTCCGTTCGCCACTGCGTAGGAGATATCCACCTCCTGCACGGCTGCGGGAGCAGCCTTTGCGGTCTCGCCGCCGTATACGGAGATGAACTCCGCACCGCCCTTGTCGTAGCCCGAAAGCAGCCTGAAAGCACGCACAGCGCCTGCCATGGAAGCGATGTTCGGGTTGATAATGGGCAGGTCAAGACCGTTCTGCATAGCCATCGTGAGGAAAGTGGAGTTTATAAGCTCCCTGTTCGGCAGACCGAACGAGATATTCGAAACACCGAGGACTGTTTTGAGTCCCAGTTCTTCCTTTACTCTGCGCAGCGCTTTGAGAGTCTCGGTCACGCCCTCCTGTTCGGCGGAGGCTGTGAGGGTGAGGCAGTCGATATAAACATCCTCTTTCGGGATGCCACAGGAGAGAGCTGCGTTCAGTATGCGCTCTGCGATGGCAAAGCGCTCCTCAGCGGACTTCGGTATGCCGTTCTCGTCAAGGGTGAGACCCACCACCGCAGCGCCGTATTTCTTTACGAGCGGCAGCACCGTGCGGAGCTTCTCCTCCTCGCCGTTTACGGAGTTCACTATCGGCTTTCCTGCCACAACACGCAGCGCAGCTTCAAGCACGTCGAGTTCCGTCGTATCAATCTGTAACGGAGCGTCGCATACGGACATCACAGCGTCCACCGCCGCAAGCATCATTTCCTTTTCGTCGATATCGGGCAGACCCACGTTCACGTCGAGAATTTCAGCGCCTGCGTTCACCTGATCTATCGCCTGACGCATGATGTAGTCAAGATCACGGCGCTTCAGAGCCTCCTTGAAAAGCTTCTTGCCCGTGGGGTTTATGCGCTCGCCGATGATGCGAACGGTGTCAAGCTCTACCACTGTTGAGGGGCTGCACACCGCCGCAGGAATGTGCGGCTTCTGCCAGCATATGCGGCGGTCTTTCAGCACATCTGCCACTGCTGCAATATATTCGGGACTAGTGCCGCAGCAGCCGCCGAAAAGCTTCACACCCTTGTCTGCCATCTCGCCGATGAGAGCGGCGTACTGCTCGGGAGTCACATTGTATTCGTTGGTGGCAGGGTCGGGGAGACCTGCGTTGGGTCTGATGATTACAGGCACGCTGCTCCATTTCAGTATCTCGTCCACGATGGGCATAGCCTCGGCGGGGCCGAGAGAGCAGTTCATGCCCACAGCGTCCGCACCGAGAGAGGAGAGGGTAAGCGCCATGGCTGCTGCGCTGCAGCCTGTGAATGTGCGCATGTTCTGCTCAAAGGACATGGTGCAGATAACGGGCAGATCGGTGTTCTCCTTTGCTGCGAGAAGCGCAGTCTTGATCTCAGCAAGGTCGGTCATGGTCTCGATGGCGATGAAGTCAGCGTCCTTTCCTGCCACCATTATCTCCCTGAAGATATCGTAAGCCTCATCCACGGGGAGATCTCCCGTCGGGCGCAGCATACGTCCGATAGCGCCCACGTCAAGCGCCACAAGAGCCTCGCTGCCCTCGCACGCCTTTCGTGCGATAGCCACAGCCTGCTGCACGACCTCGGTCACGGAATATCTGCTGTGCTGCAGCTTGTGGCGGTTGGCGCCGAAAGTGTTGGTGTACACCGCCATAGCGCCCGCCTCAATATATTTGCGGTGAATGCCCTCGATAAGCTCGGGGTCGGTGAAGTTAAGCTCCTCGGGCAGACCGCCGAGCTTTAATCCGCTCCTCTGGAGCATAGTTCCCATAGCGCCGTCAAGCAGTATGTGACGGTCGGAATTTAAAAGTTCTCTGAATGTCATAATGTACCTTTCTGTAAGTGAGGAGTTAGAAGTTAGGAGTTAGGAGTTAAGGTGTTGCCTTCGGCAACATATCACAATGACGGCTACGCCGTAACGTCGATCAAAGTTGCGGCGCAGCCGCTTTCAGATAAGTCGGCTTTAGCCGACACAACAACTCCTAACTCCTCACTCCTAACTCCTAACTTTATCGTCTTATTTCTTCAATAAACGCCACTGCAAGAGCCATTTCCTCATCCGAGGGGACTCTGCCCTTGTAGCGGACGTCGTTGTATATGCTTACTATCTGCTGCACACGCTCGCTTCTGAGACCGTTCTCGCCCTTTACACGGTGGATGTCCGTGTTGTCGGTGGGAACTGTCGCAAAGGGCGTGTCCTGCAGCCGCATCAGCATCAGCCTGTAGCCGATACGATACTTTTTCACGGAGTCTGTCTCTTTCCTGAACTGCTTATATAGCTGCTGCTCCGTCTTTCTGCGGGAGAACGGGCTGCGACCCGTCTCGGGCAGCTCCGTCACCTCGTCGGTGTAGGCGAGAGCTTCCGCAGGCTCCTGCAGCCTGAACAGCGGCGCTATCAGTTCACGGAAGAACTCCGCCAGCTGCCTTCGGAACACGAACACTATCGCCAGCAGCGCAAGCACGATGAGGATAGTAGTCGCCTCGGCAAAGGAGTTGTCCGCCTCGCCTACGGTGAGAGCGCCCTCGCCCTCGCCGCCGAAAACAATGTCGTCTGTGGGTTCGAACTCGCCGTTTCGGGTCATCAACCACATCAAGCCTCTTATCAGCTGCTTTATGCCTGTGAAAAGCAATGTCGCCAGTGGCTTTGTGAAAAGGAACAGCGCCACCGTCACCGCAGTGACCGCCGCCACAAGCTTTGTGTTGAAGGCACGCAGCCCGTTCGGCAGCGACATTTTATTTGCGTCACGCTGATGTGTGCAGGAGTCTATGTTCGTCTGATTCGTAAGCACTGCGGAAAGTATCATCAGCAGACCGAATCCGAAGCACAGCTGGAAGTTGCCGATATCCATCAGCTCCTGCTCGTGGGTGAACCAGAGTATCACGCTGACGATGACCGCCGCCACGAAATACAGCGCAAACCATCCTCTGCCGAAGATATCGGTGTATTCCTTGTTCACAGTGGAGTAGCCGCCGTGGAATATGATTATCGCAGCAGGCAGGACGTAGATATAAAGTCCCGTGGAAAGCTCCAGCGCCATGCACACGATGAAGAACACTATTATCGGCACTGCAAGCGCCGCCTTTGAAAGGAATATCGCCTTTGGCCTGAACGACCTTGAATGCCGTGGAGACACCGCCCATGCGCCGCACAGCCTGCCGATGCCGTAAAACGCACCGAACACCGCATATATCGCAAGGTAGTGCCACCAGATATATTCATCGAAGCCTACGCCCTCGCACAGCACCACAAAGGGCAGCACGGCAAGCAGCTGACCTGCCGCAGCGGCTATTCTGAGAAACTTGTTATTCATCATCGTCACCGCTTTCCGCAGGGTAGCTTCTCGTGCGTGGAACATGGCACACATCGCAGAAGCCTGTTTCGTCTATCTCGTTTGCAAGCAGCGCAGTGTATATGCCGTGAGCCTGTAAGCCCTGCATGAACTCCGCACATTTATCGGTAAGGATATTGCTTATCAGCAGCACATCTGTGTATCCTGAGCAGTCAAGCTTCTGAACGAACTCGTCGATGTGCATTCCGCAGCGGTTTTTGAGCCGTGCAAGGGTGCGCAGGATGTTTACGGTATGCTCGTAGCCCTCGGCAGGCTCCACACGGGTAAGCTCCTTGTCGTTTATGGCGAAGCCCACCGCAATGTGCGAGCGGTAGCACTGGTCAAGCACGAACGCCGCCGCCTTTATCTGAGCTTCCAGCATTGAAACCGAGAGCCTCTGCGTCTCATCCGCAAAGACACGCTGCATATTAAGCACCACGAGCATTCGCCGCTCGGTGGTGAATTCGTTGTTGTATACCATGAGTTCGCCCGTTCTTGCGGTTGCGCCCCAGTGGATGCGGTTCATGGCTTCTCTGCCTGTGTATTCCTTAGCGCCGCATATCAAGAACGGGTCGGGCAGGATGAATCGCCGCACTGTGTTGCTGCCGATGAACGCCTCGCTCGAAAGCTGCGGCATCTGCATGTCGCTGGGGGAGGGCAGCACCAGTATCTCCTCCGACAGCTTCACCATCGCAGTCGGCTTTGTGAGACCGAAAAGGTCGCTCACCGAGAGGGTGACATCCTCTATCCTGAAGATACCACGCTTTTCGCAGCGCACCTTCCACACACGCCTGAGCTGCTGATGCCCCTTCAGCATGAATATGCCCGAAACAAGACCCTTCTGCGCATCCTTTGCAACGGACTGGGAGTTTCCATAGAAGCTAAGCCACCTGGAGCAGCTTATCTCAGACCTCGCCCAGGGGAGCGGCAGCCATTTGTTGTTGGCGATCTCCTCGGTTATCTCGATCTCCTCGTTCTCGAAAGCCTCCGCCTTGCTTATCGTCAGCTTGTAGTCGATATCCGAAAGACCGATGTTCTTATACACCAGATACTGCACGATAAGAACAGCCGTCAGTATCAGTGCCATTACGATAAGAGCCATGCTTATTCTCCGATGCTCTCAGTGGGAACAGCCACGCTGTCCAGCACCTGACGGATGACCTCGTCGGCGGTCTTGTCCGCACCGCCCGAAACGGTGTAGCCACGGCATATCAGCCTGTGCTTGATAACACAGGGAGCAGCCTCCGCCACATCCTGCGGCATGATGTAGTCTCTGCCGTTCATCATAGCAAGCGCCGCAGACATCCTCTTGAGTGCCACTGCGCCACGGGTGCTGAGACCCAGCTTCACCGCCGCATGGGTGCGTGTGGCGGCAGCGATATCCGCAATATATCCGCACACGGCTTCATTTGCCGTGCAGGTGTCGATAAGCTTCTGCGCCTCGGTCACTTCAGCTGCGGTGCAGACGGCGGAAAGACCCTCCAGTGCGCCGAAGGAAACGCCGTTCTTAATTACGTCTATCTCCTCAGCCCTTGCGGGATATCCGAGAGTGATGCGCACCATGAATCGGTCAAGCTGCGCCTCGGGCAGGGGATAGGTTCCCTGTGTTTCAGTGGGATTCTGCGTTGCAATTACGAAGAACGGACTGTCCATGCGGTAGCTCTCGCCGTCGATGGTGGTCTGGCGCTCCTCCATGCATTCCAGCAGCGCAGACTGCGTTCTGGGAGTGGCACGGTTTATCTCGTCCGCAAGAACGACGTTTGTGAACACGGGGCCTTTGCGCAGGATGAATTCCTGCTCCTTCATGTTGTAGAAGTTGATGCCCGTGATATCCGAGGGCAGCAGGTCGGGCGTGAACTGAATGCGCCTGAAGCCGCAGTCGATGGACTTCGCAAGGGAACGTGCAAGCATCGTCTTGCCTGTGCCTGGAACATCCTCAAGCAGAACGTGTCCGCCTGCAAGCAGCGCAGCGCACACGAGGCGTATCTCGCCCTTCTTGCCCTTGATGACGGCAGAGATGTTTTCAATAAGCTTTTCGGAGAGTGGCTGGATCATGGTGAACATCCTTTCTTATTCGTTTACGGGGTCGTCCTTCGGGAGATTGCGGAGCGTCATTATCGCAATTATGCCGATAAGTATTCCGCAGATAGTCCATATAATGGGTTCCGACAGGATAACGCCGAAGTAGTCGTATTTCGGTATCATGATAAGCACCGTGCAGACCTTCCACAGAAGCTCTATGATGCTTGCGATGATAGGGACTATGCTCTTTCCGAGACCCTGCAGCGAGGCTCTTACGCTAAGCAGCACAGCCAGCGGATAGAAGAACAGCACATTGAAGCGCAGGTATTTCAGCGCCGTAGCGGTGACAAGCTCGCCGCCGTCGGGGAGAATCAGGTTTACAAGGAAGCCGCCTGCAAGGTATATCAGCAGCAGTGCGAGGGTACTCCATGCAAACGCAAGGAACAGACCGTCACGGATGCCGCGCTTTATGCGGCTGTAGCGTGCAGCGCCGAAGTTCTGGCTGCAGAATGTAACGAGCGTAGCGCTTATCGCAGAGTACGGCATGAAGAACAGACCGATTATCTTTCGTGCGGCGGTATGTGCGGCGATGATATCCTCGCCCATGCCGTTGATGCCGTTCTGCAGCACGATGGAGCCGAGGTCAACAATGGAGTACATCAGCGCCATTCCGAGACCTGCGCTGAGCAGCTCAGCGGTGCTTCCTGCGGTGAAGCGGAAATCGCTGCGTTTTATCTTCAGGAACGGCCTGCGCTTCATGAGATAGATGAAGCAGACCAGTGCGGATATCGCCTGTGCGAGAACTGTCGCAGATGCAGCGCCCTCAACGCCCCACTGAAATGCGCAGACGAACAGCAGGTCAAGGCAGATGTTCAGCACTGCGGAGATTATCAGGATGATGAGCGGAATAACGCTGTCGCCGACAGCTCGCAGTATCGACGCCTCGAGATTATATATCAGCGTCACCACCAGACCCATTGCAACTATCACAAGATACGCACGGGCCTCGTCGAAGATGGTATCGGGGGTGTCCAGCAGCTTCAGCAGGGGAGTCACGAACAGCATTATGCCTGTTATGATAATTGCGGTGGCTATGCCTGCAAAGGTTATCATCCTTGCGATGGTGCGGCGCATCTCGTCATGGTCGCCTGCGCCGAAGTTCTTTGCAACGATGATGGCAAAGCCCGTCACCATGCCGTTGATGATATTGAACATCAGCGACACCACCGAAGCCGTAGAGCCTACAGCGGCGATGGAGCTTTTACCCAGCTCCTGACCGATTATTATCGTATCTGTGAAGCTGTACGCCTGCTGGAATATGCTGCCGAAAAGTATCGGGAGCGCAAAGAGAAGTATCAGTTTAAGGGGATTGCCTTTAGTTAAGTCTTTCATTTGTTCTTACCTTTATATCAGGCTGCCGTAAAGCACCATCTGCGGCGTGGAGTGATCAGCTACGCTGACCATCTTTCCTGGCATCTGGCACTTTGTCGTTCGCCTGAAAACTATTTTAATATAATTCTGATTTGAGATAATGATATTGTCATCAGAAAAGCTGAAATCCGATGATTCCGCAGATGCAGATGATGCCGCCGATAACGTTCAGCTTAGTGCATTCCTCACGTCTTATAAGACCTATGAAGAACAGCGCCACCAGTATCATCGGCTGGATGAAGGAGTAGTTCGCCATGCTCTGTGTTGCAACGATATTCTCGCACACAAGACCGATGACGTTTGGTATCTTAGTGACGGAAACGAACAGCGAGCCTTTGGTCTTTTCCTTGAAAAGCTTTATCGGGTGTACCTTCGGGGCGAGTATCACGGCACACAGCACCAGCGCCCAGAAAAGGGAAAGCGTAGGGGATATGTAGCAGGTGTCGCCGCAGAAGAAGCTTACGATAAGCCCGTAGCCGAACTTCACGCCGAGATAGCCGAGAAGCGGCAGCAGTATCGCAGAGTAGTCTATCTTCCTGCCGCCCGATCTTGCTATCATGAACAGACCCACAGCAGAAAGTGCGATGAATCCGAACTTCCACACGGTGTTAAGACCCAGTGCGGAAACGCCGCTGACAAGATCCACGCCGTAGGAGAGGAAAACCGTCACGCCGAGCCATGCCTTCAGCTCGAATGCGGACATCTCCTTTAGTATCACAGCGGCAAGCTGGAATTCCAGCATCTTAGACGTCGCCATGAGAAGTATAGCGGCAAAGCTCTGCCAGCAGAGGGTGAATATCCTGCTGTCAAACGGCAGATAGAACAGCATCAGCAGGGAAGTAGCGGCAGCCATCAGGAAGGTGAGCGAGTTTCCGTCAAATTTCAGCTTTGCAACGGCGTATTTATCGCTCAGCGAGCATATAGTATAACAGGCGACCACGAGGAGCATAAGGGGCATATCGTTTCCTCCTTATTCCACTATCTCGTAGCAGAGGTCTTCGTAGTGCAGCAGCGTGCCTTCGTCCGTGCCGTCAGGCAGCAGAAACAGTGCTATCGGCAGCTCCTCGCCTGTGTTTATATCGGTAAGCGTGGCGTACTCGCCCGCAATGCGTGTTACCTTGTAATCTCTGGGTTCCATGTCGTTCTCCTTATATACATAATTATACACAATACATTGTAGCACATCATCCGTCAAATTACAAGATGGAACGGCTCAATTTCTGCGTGCGGGAAAATTTTTTGAAAAAGTGCTTGACAAATATTATCCGTTGTGGTATAATATCATCGTTGTGATGCTGCTATGGCTCAGTCGGTAGAGCACATCCTTGGTAAGGATGAGGTCATCGGTTCGATTCCGATTAGCAGCTCCAATAAGAAAGCGTTCCTTTCGGGGCGCTTTCTTTCACATGGAGAGGTATCGAAGTGGTCATAACGAGGCGGTCTTGAAAACCGTTTGGGGGCAACCCCACAAGGGTTCGAATCCCTTCCTCTCCGCCAAATGCGCCCCTGCAAATTGCAGGGGCTAATTTAATATTGAAGAGTGAATAATGAATATTGAATA
>JAZSGG010000096.1:0-17461 GCA_045532595.1 Oscillospiraceae bacterium
TCGGAGTTCCTCCTGAGGAGATCCGTGAAAGGGTTGATTATGCCCTGAAACAGGTGGATATGTACGAGTTCCGTGAACACGCACCGCATCAGCTATCAGGCGGACAGAAGCAGCGTATCGCCATTGCAGGTATCATCGCTATGCAGCCACGCTGCATTGTAATGGACGAGCCCACTGCCATGCTTGACCCTAAGGGCAGGCGTGAGATAATGAAGACAATTAAGCACCTCAACAAGGATAAGGGCATCACCGTTATCCTCATTACTCACTACATGGATGAAGCCGCACAGGCTGACCGTGTGGTGGTCATGGACAAGGGTAGAATAATCATGGACGATGTGCCGAAGAAGATATTCTCCCGCATGCAGGAGCTTAAAGCAGTGGGTCTTGATGTTCCGCAGGTGACCGAGCTTGCTTATATGCTGCGTGACGAGGGTGTGGATATCTCCAATGAGCTTATCTATGAGCAGGAATGTGCCGAGGCTCTGGCTGCTCTCACAAAAGGCGCAAAGGCAGATCTTTCGGGCGTAAAGCACATAGATACCGAAGAGCCGACAGAGGGCGGAATAATAACCGTGCGAGATCTCACATATAAATACAGCGTCGGCACTCCCTTTGAAAAGACCGCTGTAGATAATGTGAATCTGAACATCGAAAAAGGCGAGTTTGTCGGAATCATCGGTCATACAGGCAGTGGAAAATCCACGCTTATTCAGCATCTGAACGGTCTTGTTAAGCCGACCTCGGGCGAAGTCCTTGTTGATGGTATCAGCATCTGGGACAAGAGCGTGAATATCCGTGATATCCGCTTTAAAGTAGGACTTGTGTTCCAGTATTCCGAGCATCAGCTGTTTGAGGAGACCGTTGCAAAGGATATTGCATACGGCCCAAAGAACATGGGACTTTCCGATGAGGAAATAAAGAAGCGTGTTCATGACGCAGCAGAGAGCATGGATATCCTGCATCTGCTGGAGCGCTCTCCCTTTGAGCTTTCAGGCGGACAGCAGCGAAGAGTTGCGCTTGCAGGCGTTCTCGCCATGGATCCGCAGGTGCTTATTCTGGATGAGCCTGCCGCAGGCCTCGATCCTAAGGGCAGGGAAAAGATACTCAACCGTATAAAGGAATACCACAAGCGTTCAGGCAAGACGATACTTCTCGTGTCTCATTCCATGGAGGATATCGTGCGCTACGCATCCAAGGTGCTTGTAATGAATAAGGCAAAGCTCTTCTGCTATGACGATACCGACAGAGTATTCGAGCGCACAGACGAGCTTGCAAGGATAGGTCTTGATGTTCCGCAGATAACAAGGATGTCGCATCTGCTGCGGGATATGGGAACGGATATAGGAAACGATATATATACTACAGAAAGGGCAGCCGAGCGTCTGCTGCCTCTTATCAAAGGACAGAACAAATGATAAAGGATATAACCATAGGACAGTATTTCCCGGGAAATTCTGTCATACACAGGCTTGACAGCCGTGTGAAGATATTGCTTGATATTCTGTATCTTGTGATAATATTCGCAGCGCAGAGCTATACGGGACTTCTGCTGGGAGTTCTGTTCATGGTGTTCTGCTATATCATATCCGGCATAAAGCTTATAATGATAATCAAGAGCATAAAGCCGATACTTCCGCTCATGATATTTACAGGTCTGCTGAATCTCCTGTTTATCAAGGGCGAGACTCCGCTTTTCCAGTGGTGGGTGATATCCATCTACCCTGAGGGTATCCGCATGGCAACTTTTATGCTGATAAGAGTTATCTCGCTCATTGTGGGAATGTCGCTGCTTACCTATACGACTTCTCCCATCATGCTGACTGACGCCATCGAGCGTCTGCTTTCACCGTTGAAGAAGCTGAAGTTCCCCGTGCATGAGCTTTCTATGATGATGACCATCGCACTGCGCTTCATCCCGACTCTTGTGGAGGAGACAGACAAGATCATGGCTGCTCAGAAGGCAAGAGGTGCGGAGCTTGACAGCGGCGGACTGCTGAAGAAAGCCAAGGCTCTTGTGCCTGTGCTGATACCGCTGTTCGTTTCCGCATTCAAGCGTGCAAGCGAGCTTGCAACTGCAATGGAGTGCCGCTGCTATCGTGGCGGAGAGGGAAGAACAAGGCTCAGGCAGCTTAAGACCGCACCGAGGGATTATATTGCGATACTCCTCATGCTTATGCTGCTTGCAGGTGTTATTGTGATAAATTTCTTCCCCATGCTTCCTTAATGACGGAGATATAATGAGAAATCTAAAAGTATTTATAGCATATAACGGAGCGAAATATCACGGCTTCCAGCGTCAGGACAACGCCTCTTCAATACAGGAGACGGTGGAGAAAGCGATAGGAAAGCTGTTGAAGATTCCCGCTCCTACGATATATGGCTGTTCCCGCACAGATACGGGAGTCCATGCACGGGAGTTCTGCTTCAACGTGCATATCGACAACCGCATACCCTGCGAGGGCTTTGTGAAAGGCATGAATACGCTGCTTCCACCCGATATAGCGGTGCTTTCCTGTGAGGAGGTCGATGATGATTTCCACGCAAGATACTGCGCTAAGGGCAAGGAATATGTGTATATCATAAACAACAAGCCGCAGCGTGATGTGTTCATGCAGGATCTTGCTTTCCATTATCCCTATAAGCTGGATATCGAGGCAATGAACAAAGCGGCAAAGCTCCTTATAGGAGAGCATGATTTCGGAGGCTTCTGCCGTGCAGAGGGAAAGGCACGCATGAAGTCCACAGTAAGAACGATCTACGATATAACTGTGACCGAAAGAGAAGGTCAGTGCGAGGTGCGTATCAGCGGCAACGGCTTCCTTTACAACATGGTAAGGATAGTAACGGGAACACTGCTGTATATCAGCGAGGGCAGGCGCACCGAGCAGGATATACTGAATGCACTTGAAACAGGCGATCGTGCTTTAAGCGGCATTACACTGCCGCCGGGGGGATTATATCTCAACAAGGTGTTCTATTAACAGAAATATTCGTTTATATATCAGCTAGGATGGTGAAATATGGGGATGGATAAAAGAAAAGAAAAAAAGATCATGGAGCGCAGAAAAAAGCTGACAGCAATGACTGAGAAGCGACTTGCGGAAAAGGCAAAAAAAGAATCCGACAAGCCTTCTCAGCCTGTCGAAAAGACAGCTGCGGCTGATAAGCGCAACGATATCAATAAATTCCGTAAAAAGAGATCACGCCAGAAGTTCGTGTTCAGGCTTGCGGTGCTTGTGCTTATTGCTCTTGCCATACTCTTTGTTGTGATCAACTGGGGTAAGATAATCGAGCCTTTAAAGGATGCTGCTCTTGACGTTGGAACAGGCGGTTTTCCTGTAGAGCTTCCCGGCAGTGCAGGCTATGTTCTTGACGAGCTGGGCGAGAACTTCTATCTGCTTACCGATACATATATCTATACATACAACAACGAGGGTGCGCTGATAACGGATATCCAGCATGGTTTCCAGAATCCTGTGGCTGATTCCAATGACAAGCGTATAGTTGTATACGATAAGAATGGCAAGGAGATGAATTACTATTCCCGTACGGAGCTTGTCTACACCAACACTATGGATGACAGCATAGTCTTTTCCGAGATAGGAAACGACGAGCGCTGCGCTGTAGTTACCACTTCCACCAGATATTCAAATTTGCTTTATGTGTTCAATGGCGAGGGCAAGCAGATATTCCGCTGGGCTTCTCCCGATTACAAGATAATGCAGGTTTGCTTCTCAGATGATGATAGGAGCATTTATGTAACTGCGCTCGGCTCTCAGGGCGGAGATCTCAGGCTGTATCTGTACAGATTTGATCTGGATAATGCCGAATCCGAGATCTGGCGTGTTTTTGCAGGCAGCGATATCTCGTACGAGATGAAGTGCTGTGACGACGGAGTTTTTGTTGTTACAGGCGACGGCTGCTCAATGTACGATCCTGAAACGGGTGAACAGCTTGCAGCAGGCGGATTTGCGAGAAGCATTTCTGATATTCCTCAGTGGGATAAGCTGCATACCATTGTGTTCAGTGATGATGGATCCAGCGGTGATGTGCTTTCTGTATACGGAAATGATCTTTCCGCTCCAAATGAATTATATATAGATAAATTAACAAGTGTGTGTGAAGATAACGGAATATGCTATGTGCTTTCGGGGGCGAAGCTCAGCTCCTATAACAGCTCGCTCCAGCCGTTAAAGACATATGAGCTGGATGATGTGTATTCAGATGTTATCGTAATGAACGGGTATGCTTATCTCCTCGGTTACAACGAGGTGCAGAGGATAGCTCTGTAAGGCATACGAAAGGAGAACTATGGGAACCCAGTTTGCGTTATTATATGACCTGGCAGTGGCTGCGATACTTATCGGTATGCTGTTTTCAGGCATTAAGAGAGGATTTGCAAGCGCTGTAGTGAGTCTTGCTGCCGTAGTGGTCGGATTTATCTGCGCCATGACACTCAGCCAGCCTATCAGCGACAAGATATATGACAGATTTGTGGATGAGCCTATCAATAAGACGGTAAATATCGCCATTGATGATGTTATGGAAAAGTTGGTCATGGAGGGTGTTGAGGATCTGGATTACAGCCTTGTTCGAGTGAACGGAGTATCTGTCGAGGATATGCATCCTGATTATTCAGGTACGAATAAGACTCTGCTCGACCTTACTTCCGTAGATCTTAGTGAAACAGGCATTGCAGATGTTGATCTCACAAAATTCGGACTTCATGCCGATATGGATTATACTAATATGGATGGCAAGACCGCCGAGTTCACTATGACGGATATCGACCGCTATGGACTGGGTCAGATGATCGTTGCACAGATCATAGCAGTAAATATGAAGAACAGCGAGTATTATCGCACATTTATAACTTTTACGGACAGTGTGGGTGAGGCTGTGCCTGTTATCTTCGGAAATATGGCAGATGGTATAAGACACGGAAGTGTTGATCCTATGAGATCAGTCATACTCATCATGCTGAATGCGCCGGTCAACGCAAGAGAAGCAGTCGTTGACGGAATAATCGAGCCTTGCTTTACTGTTGCAGTGCAGACTCTTGTGTTCTCGATTATTTTCTTTGGCGTAGTGATAATCCTGAATCTTATTGCCAAGGCGCTGAAGTTTGTGAACAAGATACCGCTGATAGGCGGTCTGAATGCTGTATGCGGTGGTGCTTTAGGCTTAGTGCAGGGTCTACTGACTGTATGTGTGATCTGTCTTCTGGTGCGAGTTATAGTCGTACTCAGTGGCGGTAACGTGATATTCTTCAATAACGCCGTGATTGACAGCACGATGGTGTTTGATTTCTTTTACGATTTTGAGTTCCTGAATTTTATCAGCTGATAACAGAAAAGGTGATCTATATATTATGATGATGTGTACAAGATGTAATAAGCGTCCCGCAGTTATGTTCATTACGTCCATGACAGCGGGCGAGCGCAAGAGCGAGGGTCTGTGCCTGAAATGCGCAAAGGAGATGAATCTCCCGCAGATAAATGACAGCCTGAAGCAGCTCGGGATTTCCGAAAGCGACTTTGACAACGCTTACAATGCAGTTTTTGATGAGAACGGCATGCCTGATAACGAGCTTCTTCAGCAGCTGGGTCTCGGCGATATCGCAGATCAGCTCATGGGCATGACAGCTGAAGTAGATTCCGATGACGAAGATGAATTGCGTGACCCCGACGAGATGTTTGAGAGCGGGGGCGCAAACACTATGCCTAGCTTTCTGAGGAACATCTTCGGCGGCTCTGCTAAGAATGGCGATGGCGAGAACGATTCTTCCGATGAAGAGAATACCGAGAAGAAGCGTAAGAAAAAAGAAAAGACAGATAAGAAGCGCAGAAATCTTGAGACTTTCTGCACAAATCTCACACGCAAGGCAAAGGACGGCAAGATAGACCGTATCATCGGCAGAGAGCGTGAGATCTATCGTGTGCTGCAGATACTTTCCCGCAGAAGCAAGAACAATCCCTGCCTTATAGGTGAACCGGGTGTCGGAAAGACTGCAATAGCTGAGGGTATTGCACTGCGCCTGGTGAGCGGCGATGTTCCGTTCAGACTTCAGGGTAAGGAGCTTTATCTGCTGGATCTTACTGCACTTATTGCAGGTACCCAGTTCAGAGGTCAGTTCGAGAGCCGTGTCAAGGCGCTTATTGATGAGGTGAAGAATGCAGGAAATATCATCCTGTTCATTGATGAAGTGCATAATCTTGTTGGCACAGGTGATTCTGAGGGTACTATGAACGCTGCCAATATGTTCAAGCCTGCTCTTTCCAGAGGTGAGCTGCAGGTAATCGGTGCGACGACCTTTAACGAGTACCGTAAGCATATCGAAAAGGACAGCGCACTGGAGCGCCGTTTCCAGCCCGTTACCGTAAACGAGCCTACCATCGCTGAGACGATAGAGCTGCTTGAGGGCATTAAGGAATATTACGAGAATCACCACAAGGTGAAGATATCCTCAGAGCTTACAAGAATGTGCGCAGTTCTCTCCGAGCGTTATATCAATGACCGCTTCCTGCCTGATAAGGCGATTGACCTGCTGGATGAGTCCTGCGCCTGTGCAAGTCTTGTGAACGAGGATATTACCGAGTACGAAAAGCTGAAGCTTGAAGCGGAGAAGCTGAAGGCTGAGGAAGATGAGCTTGCCGAGGCTGAGGAGATAGATTACGAGAAGCGTGCTGAATTGAAAACACGCATTGCTCAGAATGAAGCACGTCTTGCAGAACTGAAGGAAAAGGCAGAGAACGTCTGCGTTACAATGGATGATCTTTCTAAGGTCATCGAAATGTGGACAGGAATCCCTGCAAACAAGATAAAGGAGACCGAGTACAAGCGCATTGCAGGCCTTGAAGAAGCACTGAAATCCAAGGTCATCGGTCAGGATGAAGCGTGCGAGCTTGTAGCGAAGGCGATAAAGCGCACAAGAGTTCAGCTCACCGAGCGCCGCAGACCTGCGTCCTTTATTTTCGTAGGACCCACAGGCGTAGGTAAAACAGAGCTTGTAAAGGTGCTTGCAAAGGAGATGTTCGACACTGTCGAGCCGCTCATCCGTCTTGATATGTCGGAATATATGGAGAAGCACAGCGTTTCCAAAATAATCGGCTCTCCTCCCGGCTATGTGGGATATGACGAGGCAGGCCAGCTCACTGAAAGAGTGCGCAGAAAGCCGTATTCCGTTATCCTGTTCGACGAGATCGAAAAGGCGCATCCTGATGTTATGAACATCCTTCTCCAGATACTGGATGAGGGCAAGATAAACGACGCCCACGGACGCTCAGTAAGCTTTGAGAACACCGTTATCTGCATGACTTCAAATGCAGGCTCGGGACACAACAGTGTCAGCGGTATCGGCTTCTCCAGAAGCGAGGGCGATATGAGCAAGGAAAAGGCGATGAAGGGTCTGCGGGATTTCCTGCGCCCTGAGTTCCTTGCAAGAATAGATGAGATAGTTGCATTCGCACCCCTCTCCGAGGAAGCGTATGCAAAGATCGCAAAGCTGATGCTCTCCGAGCTTGAAAATCCGCTCAAGGAGAAGAATATCGAGCTTTCTATTGCTGAGGATGTATATGCTGCTGTCGCAAAGAAGGCGTTCGGTGGCAAGTACGGCGGACGTGATATCCGCAAGGTCATCCGCAGTGATATCGAGGATGTTATCGCAGAGACCATCATCGACAATGCGGATAAGCAGCTTACAAAGCTCAGTATTATCGTTGAGAATGACGAGATAAGGGTGAACGCAGAATGAGCGTTGTAGTAATAACAGGCGGCACTGGCGCTATCGGCAGCGCTATCGCTGCCGAGTTCGCAGCGACCGATGATGTTATCATTACCTATAATTCCCGCAGGGAAGAGGCTGATAAGCTCTGTACAGAACTCCATTGCACAGCCGTGCAGATGGATGTATCGGACAGAAACTCGGTAGATAGTGCTGTTTCGGAGATATTAAAGCAGTTCGGTCACATTGATATTCTTGTAAATAATGCAGGAATATCGCACATCGGACTGTTCACCGATATGACTCAGGACGAATGGAACAAAGTACTCTCTGTTAACCTCACAGGTTGTTTCAATATGACTCAGGCTTGTGTGAAGTCCATGATATCCCGAAAAAGCGGTGCCATCGTGAATATCTCCTCTGTGTGGGGCGTGCATGGCGCATCCTGCGAGGTGGGTTATTCAGCTGCTAAGGCAGGAATGATCGGCATGACCAAAGCACTTGCGAAAGAACTGGGTGCATCGGGCATAACTGTGAACTGCATTGCTCCGGGAGTTATTGACAGTCCCATGAACAGCTCGCATCTTTCCGAGGAGGAGCTTCAGGAGCTTGCGGAAAGCACTCCGCTGATGCGTCTGGGAAGGGCAGATGAGGTTGCAAAGTCTGTTCGGGCTATTGCAGAAAACAGATTTATTACAGGACAAGTTCTGGGTGTGGACGGCGGATTTTATTAAAATATTCCATTTGTACAAAATGTGGTTAAAGTTTGGTTAAAGTTCGTCAAAAAAATCTCAAAAACCTGTTGAAATTTGCAGAAATATTTGATATAATTAAAGTAATGTGTTTCATTTTAAGAAAGCACTGCGTAAATGCGTACCGATAGATATCAATGAGCGCTGTGTACTTGATCTGAAACGAAAAAGTTCCTATTTTAAAGGAGACGTCATATGAATTTAGCATTTTCCATTCTGTCAGCTGCTCAAGCGGCTGCCGAAGAGGCAGGCGTTATCGACAGACTTCAGGCTTATGCAGGCTCTGAGGAGCAGTCGATAGCACAGCAGCAGCTTGCCGACCCCGATTACTGGAGTACGGTAGGTATTATCACTCTAACCGGTCTTCTTATGGTATTTGTGATCCTTGCACTGCTCATTTTTATTTTCTGGGGCATGGGTCAGTTCTTCAAGTCTATGGATAAGAAGAAGGCTGCAAAGCTCGAAGCGGAAAAGGTAGCAAAGGCTGCAGAAGCTGCAAAGAAGGCAGCAGAAGCTCCTGTGGTTGAAGAGATCGCAGAAGATGATCTCACTGATGATGACGATGAGATCATTGCTGTTATCAGCGCAGCGATTGCCGCTTATTCCGAGCAGGACGGTAAGCAGTATGAGATCAGAAGCATTCGTCGCAAGGACAGCAGAACACGCTCTGCGTGGAGCCTTGCAGGCATTGGCGAAAATACCCGTCCGTTCTGATCGGGACAGAAAGGAAAGTTTTAGAATATGGAAATATTTGTTGACACCCTGGTCGGACTGGTCGATTCGTCCGGCATAATGGGCTTCATGGTAGACGGCGGATGGAGAAACATCATAATGATCCTCATCTCGTTCGTCCTCTTTTATCTCGCTGTTGTAAAGCAGTACGAGCCTCTGCTGATGCTCCCTATCGCATTTGGTATGCTGCTTACAAATCTCCCTGTTACAGGTCTTTATCATCCTGAACTGTGGGATCCCGCTACAAACCCCTATTTCGCTCCTGAGTATATTGAAACTGCGGGCGGTGTGGTCGTGAATTATGTCAAGGAAGCTAGCCTTGACTACGGTAAGGTCCTCCATGAGGGCGGATTGTTGGATATGCTGTACCTCGGCGTTAAGCTGGGCATCTATCCTCCTCTGATCTTCCTCGGAATTGGCTCTATGACCGATTTCGGTCCGCTGATCGCCAACCCTAAGAGCTTCCTGCTCGGTGCAGCTGCTCAGGGTGGTATCTTCTTTACATTCCTCGGCGCTTGCCTTATCAACCTCACAGGTCTTGCAGACTTCACGCTGAAGGAAGCAGGTTCTATCGCTATCATCGGCGGTGCGGATGGTCCTACAGCGATCTTCCTCACATCCAAGCTTGCACCTCAGCTGCTCGGATCTATTGCCGTAGCTGCATATTCCTACATGGCACTGGTTCCTGTTATCCAGCCGCCTATCATGAAGTTGCTCACAACTGAGAAGGAGCGTTCCGTAAAGATGGGTCAGCTCAGACAGGTTTCCAAGATCGAAAAGGTTGTATTCCCCATCGCTGTTACCGTTATCGTTGCTCTTATCGTTCCCGATGCAGCTTCCCTCGTTGGTATGCTGATGCTTGGTAACCTTATGAAGGAGAGCGGCGTTTGCGATAGACTTGTAAAGACCGCTCAGAACGAGCTGATGAACATCGTCACCATCTTCCTCGGAACAACAGTCGGTGCTACAGCAGTTGCAGGAAACTTCCTCACTCCCAAGACGCTGTTCATCATCGCTCTCGGTCTGATCGCATTCAGCGTAGGTACTGCTTGCGGTCTGCTGCTCGGTAAGCTGATGTACCTCATCAGCGGCGGCAAGATCAATCCTCTGATTGGCTCCGCAGGTGTATCTGCAGTTCCTATGGCTGCCCGTGTATCTCAGAAGGTAGGTCAGGAGACTAACCCCTCCAACTTCCTGCTGATGCATGCTATGGGTCCGAACGTTGCAGGTGTTATCGGTTCTGCTGTTGCAGCAGGTGTACTGCTGAGCGTTCTCGGTTAAATCTTATAAATAAATGTGCCTGTAGAGATACAGGCACTTTTTGATGGCATATAAAAACGCCGTGCATTTCATTATGCACGGCGTATATTTATCTCATAAGTGTTCTTTCGTCGCAGTATTCGCAGATGAGGATATCTCCGTATGTGCGGAAGCTGTTCGGGAGATAAAGCTCCGTCTGAGTTACGCACTTGGGATTGTGGCAGCGCACATCCTTATGAATTGCTCCCGAAAGCAGAGCGTTGGGACGAAGCTCGTTGTTGAGCGTGGAGAGTATCAGCGCCATGCGAACGTACATTCCGTAGTTTGCCTGTGCAAAATACTTTGCTCTCGGATCGTCATCCACCTCGACATCTATCTCATCAACACGGGGCAGGGGATGCATAACTATCATATCGCTCTTCGCCAGTGCCATCTTTTCCTTTGTAAGGCAGTAAACGCCTTTCTGCTTCTCGTATTCCTCTGCGCTATCGAAGCGCTCACGCTGGATGCGTGTCATGTAGAGCATATCAAGCTCGGGGATAGCTTCGTCTATAGTCGACACCTCACGGAATTCGCAGCCTCTTGCCACAAGGATATCCTTGATGTAGGAGGGAAGCGCCAGATGCGGCGTGGATATCAGCACGAACTTGTTGTTGGGATAGCAGGAGAGTGTCTTCAGCAGCGAATGCACGGTACGTCCGTTTCTGAGGTCACCGCATAGACCAACGGTAAGGTTGTCCAGTCTGCCTATCTCGGTCTGCAGTGTAAGGAGGTCGGTGAGCGTCTGAGTGGGGTGGAGGTGTCCGCCGTCGCCTGCATTGATGACAGGGCACTCAGCGTTGAGAGCCGCAGCCTTTGCAGAGCCTTCCTGCGAATGTCTCATAACGAGAATATCCGCATAGTTGCTTACTATCTTTATTGTGTCCTTCAGGTTCTCGCCCTTTGCAACAGAGGAGTTGCCTGGATTATCAAAGCCGATGATACTGCCGCCGAGACGTATCATAGCGGTCTGGAAGCTCATCTGTGTTCGTGTGGATGGCTCGTAGAACAGTGTAGCCATTATCTTGCCCTTGCACTTCTCCGAATAGCTTTCGGGACGGCGCATTATATCCTGCGCAAGACGTATCATGGCGTTCCACTGGTGTACGGAATAATCCTCCGTGTCTATAAGATGGTTGAATTTCTGATTCAAGCTTATCACCCTTCTTTTTTTATTCCATTTAATTATATCAAATCTGCTGTCGGATTGCAATATATTTTGAAAAATTATTGTCATTGCTTTTGCGGAAAAAATATGGTATACTATATGATAGTGTTTTAAACAGGAGGAGCGCTTTTGGATAATATTTTTGTATATGCAGCAATTAATTCGATTGTTTTCATATCGCTGTATGCTCTGATGCTTGTCTTGTGTGGTGTAGTCGTTCCGTTCCTGAAGAAAAAAGGAGTTGCATTCGGCTACGGAATGCCGACATTAGGCGAGCTTATAGTGCTGCTGATCTCAAGGGCGTTATACATATCCGCAGCGATCGTGTGCGGAGCTGTATTCGCAGGCGGTATTCCTTTTTATATCTATCTAACAGGCTTTGTATTATACTTCATATGTCTGCTGATACATTCTTCCGAGAGGATGGAAAATCATACTGTTTCAAAGTTGTATTTCTGGACAATTCCGCTTTCAAGGCTTTTTAATACCGAGGGCAGAATATATTCGTCGCTGTCTATGACCGTACATCTGTTCTTTGTGCAGTTGATACCATATATTATAACTGTAATTGTCGTAAAAAATATATTCATTTAAGGAGAAATCATGAGATCATCCTATTATCATCACGAAAAATACCGCAGCGAATACAGCATGGATATCGTTGTTGCATGCGATATCACATCATCCTGCATCAGAGCGGTGTTCTATGACCGTTCACTGTCACGCAGAGTTGCACGCTCTGTTTACGTCATTGCCGATATCACAGCCGAGAATGCCGCGGCAGAGCTTGCAAAGCTCATCTTTATGTCTATGCGGGAGCATGGTATTCCGTCCAGTGCAATAACTGCTATCGGCTGCTGCGCACCAATGGATATTTCCACGGCAATAGAAGAGGAGCTTTCCCCGACGGATATGTTCCTGCGCCCTGATGTGGAGATCGCCGTGCTGCCCTTTGTCAGCGCCTATTCGGACGGTCGTTTTGCGGCAATGCTTGCAACTGTGCCAATGAGCGAGGGAACATTTATCGCAGATTTCGGCTCCACGCTGAATCTTGCATATTATACGGAAGGAAAGCTGGAGATAGCATCATTTGCTCTTTCCGGTGCCTTCGATGGCTCGGCTTTTGAGGACGGCATAGCGTGGGAATTCGGCGCCATTGATGAAGTAAGCGGCGAGGATAATGGAGCGATCTGCTATATCGTATCGGGAGATCAGGATAGCTGCGGAATCGCAGCCTCAGCAGCTCTGGACGGAGTAAAGATAATGATAGATCGTGGCATACTTGATGAGGACGGCATCATGACCGACAGAGATCTCTTTTATATAGGTGAGGATTATTATATCACACAGAAGGATGTGCGTGCTGTACAGTCGGATAAGGCAAAAGCGGCAGCTGCTGTTGAGTGCTTTTTAAAAAGATATGCCACACCAGCCGAAGTGTTCCTGACAGGCGATGTTACTGTCAACAATGGTGTGCAGCGTCTGGCTGACCTGGGAGTTCTGCCTGCGGAGCTTGCCAGAAAGGCGCATTCAAGTCCCGTTTCGGCGGAGCAGGGAGTGATAACATGCCTGAGTGATAGCGATAAGAGTGAGACTCTGATGAAGCTTATAAGCGGCGCAGCAGATGTTTCCAATGATATCCTCGATGGATTTGACGATTTGTACATAACAAATCTTAGTTTTTAGGTAATTTTGTCAGAAAATTCGCAAAAAACTACTTGATTTTTTTATTCGAAAGTGTTATAATAGAAAAGCATTTAGTATCCGTCGGTATGCCCTTTTGTGAAAAACGGTATCCGATGTGAGTTAATGCGAGGTGCTTGCACCAAACATTATCACGGATAGTCCGCTGAGATCAAGGCAAAGCCCTTGGCGTATACCGCTCGAATAGGTCGGTCTTAAGAATATCCGAAACGTCTAGGAGGAAAAAATGGACGCATTAAAACTTATTGAGCAGAGCAGCATGAAGGCAGAAGCCCCCGTTATCGAGGTCGGCGACTACGTTAAGGTAGGCGTTAAGATCAAGGAGGGCGATAAGTTCCGTATCCAGGTATTCGAGGGTACAGTTATCGCTAAGAAGCACGGCGGCATCAACGAGACATTCACAGTAAGACGTGTAGCACACGGCTGTGGCGTAGAGAGAGTATTCCCTCTGCATTCTCCGTCTGTTGAAAAGGTAGAGATCGTAAGACACGGTAAGGTTCGCAGAGCTAAGCTGTACTACCTCAGAGACAGAGTTGGTAAGGCTGCTAAGGTTAAGTCCAGAGTTTGATCTTAGAGGATCAGACATCCCCAATCCAAGCTATAAGCCCCCGTCAGCCAGACTGTCGGGGGTAAAGCTGGGATTATGTGAGAAAGAGAATTTGCTATGTCCGAAAACAGAGATTACGAAAACATCAACGATGCTGAAGAGATGAACACCGAAGCTGCGTTTGAAGCAGGGGAAGAAGCTTCTCTCGCTCCTGCGGATGCTCCGAAGCCCTTTGCAGATGCCCTTGACTGGGCTGCAAGCCTTGTTTATGCAGTGCTTGTAATGCTTGCACTGAATCTTTTTGTGTTCAGATCTATAACAGTTGACGGCGATTCCATGAACAACACCCTTGAGGATCAGGATCGTGTTATCGCTACTAATTTTCTGTATACCCCCGCTCGTGGCGATATCGTAGTGATCCAGGCTGATCTGCTCAGACCGAGCATTGACGCTCCTTACGGAGAGCCTATCATCAAGCGTGTTATCGCAGTTGAGGGTGATACTGTGAAATTTGATTTCGAGAATGGTATCGTATATCTCAACGGCGAGGTGCTGGAAGAGGATTATATCGCAGAGCCGACAGTGCGTCAGCTCAATATGGTGAGCGGCAGGGATTATGTTGTTCCTGAGGGTCATGTGCTTGTCCTCGGCGATAACCGTAATAACTCCACTGACAGCCGTGATATGCGAGTAGGACCGGTAAATGTTGATTCTATAATGGGCAAGGCGGTATTCCGCTTCGCTCCATTTGATAAAATGGGTTTATTATGAGTGATGTAGGAAATATCCAGTGGTTCCCCGGGCATATGACCAAGACCCGCCGTCTTATCGAAGCGGATCTGAAGATGGTGGATGCCGTGGTGGAGATCACTGATGCACGCATACCCGAATCGAGCAGAAATCCTATTCTGGATGAGCTTGTGAAGGATAAGCCCCGCATTATGATAATGAACAAATGCGATTATGCTGATGACAGCGCTACTTCACGCTGGAAGCAGTATTATGAGAAGCAGGGCATCATGGTGATCATCTGTGACTGCCGCAGCGGTAAGGGTATCAACAGATTCCTGCCTGCTGTGAAAACACTGCTCTCGGAGCTTATAGAACGCCGTAAAAAGCGTGGTATGATAGGAAAAGCTCTCAGACTTATGGTTGTCGGAATACCTAACGTCGGAAAAAGCTCGTTCATAAACCGTATGGCGAAGACGAAGAAGACAAAGGTCGGCGACAGACCGGGTGTTACCCGTGGTAAGCAGTGGGTGAGCATTGATAAGGATGTTGAGCTTCTGGATATGCCCGGCATTCTCTGGCCGAAGTTCGATGATCAGGAAGCGGCACAGAGACTTGCATTCACGGGCGCAATTAAGGACGATGTAATGGATGTCGAGGCTCTTGCAAGGACGCTGGGTGAACTCCTTCTGGAGCGCTACCCCGAGCTTATCAAGACTCGCTACAAGATAGCGGGCGAGGGCGATGTCCTTACAGAGATCGCAAAGGCGAGAGGTATGCTCATTTCAGGCGGCGAGCCTGATACAGAGCGTGCAGCTGCTACACTTCTTGATGAATACAGAGGCGGTAAGATTGGCAGGATCACACTTGAACAGATCCCCGTCTGATGAACTTCAGATGACTTTTGAGGATCTTGCAAAGACAGGGCTTTTCGGTTATGACTCGGAGATACGCTCTGAATATGCCGTAGTCTGCGGCATCGATGAAGCAGGTCGAGGACCTCTTGCAGGCGATGTTTACGCAGCAGCGGTGATATTCGACGAGGGTGTTGTTATAGACGGCATAAACGATAGTAAGAAGCTCACTGAAAAGAAACGTGATCTCCTGTTTGACGAGATAATCGCCAAGGCTAAGGCTTACTGCATTGCAACAGCAACCATCGCTGAGATAGAGGAGATAAACATCCTCAACGCTGCGATGCTTGCCATGAAGCGTGCTTACGAGGGACTCGGAATGAGCGCTGATATCATCCTTGTTGACGGCAACAAGACTCCGCCCATTGACGGGGAGCTTCGCACGGTCGTAAAGGGCGATGCGACATCCGCTTCGATAGCAGCCGCTTCTATACTTGCAAAGGTAGCACGAGACCGCTATATGGATGAGCTTGCGGCTCAGTATCCCGAGTACGGCTTTGAAAAGCACAAGGGCTATGGCACAAAGGCGCATTACGAAGCGGTGGACAAGTACGGACTCTGTCCGATACACAGACCTTCTTTCTTCAAGAAGTATTTTGCACAGAAAAATGGATAAACGAGATAAGGGCATTCTCGGCGAAGATGCGGTTTGCAGCCGCCTTGTTGAGAAAGGCCACAGGATTATCGAACGTAATTTCCGCAAGTCCTTCGGCGAGATAGATATAATCTCGCAGATCGATAATATTATAGTTTTCACCGAGGTAAAGACACGGCAGGAAAACAGTATGGTAAGCGGTCTGGAGGCGGTCACACCCGCTAAACAGAGAAAGATCATTCTGACAGCCGATCATTACCTGTGCAACATTTATCCGGGGCTGCAGAACAGAACACTGTACCCGAGATATGATATTGCCGAGGTCATAATTACACGGGGAAGTACACCTGCGGTGCTGCGCATAGATATCTATGAGAACGCATTTACAGCCGATGGTATATATACATTGTACTGAACCTACGAAAGGACGACTTAATATGAACTACAGAAGTACGAGAAATTCTACTCTGAAGGTGACAAGCGCTCACGCTATCACAAAGGGTCTTTCCGATGAGGGCGGACTTTTTGTTCCTGAGAGCATTCCTCAGTTTACTGAGGCTGAGCTGCTCGCCATGTGCGACAAGAGCTATGCAGACCGTGCGTACGATATCTTCAGCAGACTGCTGACTGATTTCACTCCTGAGGAAGTACGTCACTGCGTTGATTCTGCATATAACGACAAGAATTTCGATACAAATAATATCGCAGAGATCTCCCACCTGCTTACAGGTACATATGTTCTGGAGCTGTGGCATGGTCCCACATGTGCATTCAAGGATATGGCACTGCAGATCCTGCCTTATCTGCTGACAACCTCCGCAAAGAAGACAGTAGACGGCAAGGAGATCGCTATTCTGGTTGCAACTTCAGGCGATACAGGTAAGGCTGCTCTTGAAGGCTTCAAGGATGTAGACGGCACAAGCATTACCGTTTTCTATCCTGAGGACGGCGTAAGCCGTATGCAGAAGCGTCAGATGACCACTCAGGAGGGCAAGAACGTTCATGTCTGCGCAGTAAAGGGCAACTTTGATGACTGTCAGAACGGCGTTAAGGCTATCTTCACTGACAACGATTTCGCTGACAGACTTGCAAAGAGCAATATTCTGCTTTCCAGCGCAAACTCCATCAACTGGGGCAGACTTGCTCCTCAGATCGTTTACTATGTTTCGACCTATGTTGAGCTTGTAAAGAACAAGGAGATCGAGTTTGGCGAGAAGATAAACATAGTTGTTCCCACAGGAAACTTCGGCAACATTCTTGCGGCATATTACGCAAAGCTCATGGGTATTCCCGTG
>JAZSGG010000089.1:0-2355 GCA_045532595.1 Oscillospiraceae bacterium
TAATTCTTCTCATAAGAACGGTGAAGTATTCCTCGGGACAGTTGTCACGCAGAGCTTCCTGTATCTCGGTGAAGGGTACGCAATAGAACTTGATGTCGCCGCAGTAGTTGGTCATCTTCTCGCAGAGAGCTTCTACCTTCATACGCGCTCTTTCGGAGGTGTAGGGAGGGCTTACATAGTGGATGCAGTCCACCACCAGACCACGCTTTGCCATCATATAGCCTGCCACAGGACTGTCGATACCGCCCGAAAGCATCAGCAGAGCCTTGCCCGAGCTGCCCACAGGCATACCGCCTGCGCCGACTATACGCTGTGCGCTGAGATAAGCGCCGTTGTCACGGATCTCCAGACGAACTGTGACCTCAGGCTCATGAACATCCACCTTCAGATGCGGGAATGCACTCAGCACCACGCCGCCAAGCTCCTGCTGTATCTCGGGAGTCTGCATGGGGAATTTCTTATCGGAGCGCTTGGCTTCCACCTTGAAGGTCTTTGCACATTCCAGAGCCTCACGCAGATATTCCTTTGCGTTTTCAGCCACAACAGCAAAATCCTTGGGGAACACTGCGCTCCTCTGGATAGCGCCGATGCCGAAGATATAGGTAAGTCTCTTTACCACTTCATCCATATCCACATCGCTCTCAGGAGTTACATAGATGGTGGACTGTCTGCGGAAATAGGTGAAATCACCCAGCTCCTTCAGCCTGCGCTTTATATTCTTCTGGAGGATGTCCTCAAAGGTCGCCTTGTTGAGACCTTTAAGTGCGATCTCTCCGTATTTTACCATTACTATCTCTTTCATATTACCTTCTGAACCTTTCAATTCCTTTTTTAATGTAGAGCAGCAGGGTATCCAGCTCCTCCTCGGTGGTGTCGGCGCACATACTAACTCTGATGGCAGAGTCTGCGTCCTTATCCGAAACACCGAAAGCTGCAAGCACGCCGCTCTGCTTGCCCTTTGAGCAGGCGGAGCCGCTGGAGACGTATATCTCCTGTTCCTCCAGTGAATGCAGCATTATCTCTGAGCGAACGCCGCTTATGCTGAAATTCACTATATTGGGAACGCATTTGTCGGTGGAGTTGAGCGTGACGCCATCAAGCCCGGATAGTCCCGATATGAGGTGTGCTTTCAGCTCTGAAAATCTTTCGCTGTTGCCACGGTAATTATTCACTGCGGCTTCGAGACCTGCGATAAGCTCTACAGGCTCGGTGCCTGAGCGCAGCTTTTTCTGCTGACCGCCTCCCAGCAGCAGGGGAGAGAATCTCACGCCCTTCTTCACGAACAGAGCGCCTATGCCCTTAGGTCCGTGTATCTTATGTCCGGATATGCTGATAAAGTCGCCGTCCAGCGGTACTTTCAGAAATCCCTGCACAGCGTCGATATGTACGATAGTCTTTGTATTCTTCCTTTTTACAAGACGATACAGGCGCTTTACATCTACCGCAAAGCCTGTTTCGTTGTTGACCGCCATGCAGCTCAGCAGCACGGTCTTGTCGTCCACTGCGTCGGCGAGAGCCGCCTCGAAGTCCTCGTGATCCTTCGGTGCGAGCCTTACCACCTCAAAGCCCTTTTCTTCAAGCTTCGCTATAGGATTCGCCGCAGCGGGATGTTCCATCGCCGTGGTGACTATCTTGTTGCCGTTCCTGCGGTAGGTCTCCGCAGCGCCGAAGATAGCGGTGTTGTTGCTTTCGGTAGCGCCCGAGGTAAAGTATACGTCGCCGTCACCGAATTTAGACTGCAGCGTTTTTCGGGCCGCATTTATTATGTTTGCGGAGTCTATTCCCAGCCTGTGCAGGGAGCTTGCATTGCCGAAGCAGCTCTGCATAGTCTCCGCAACAGCAGCGACAGCTTCGGCACAAGGCTTCGTCGTCGCAGCGTTGTCAAGATATATCATTTTTGTCTCCTTCTGAGGGTGTTTTGCGCATAGCACACAGCTACCCATTTTTATCTATTATATAGTATAGCATACTTTTGCTGATTTGAACAGTATTTTTTGAAATTTTTCACTGTTATTTCAATGTCGTTACAGCAGAATTACAAAAGGTTACAAAAAGGTTACAGAAACGCTCAAAAAGGTTACTGAAAAATGACAATTTCTCAAATTCGGTTACAATTCTGTCATATATATTGATTTTTGTTTTTGAAGGTGATACAATAAAGTCAGAAAGAAGAAATCCTCATATAAAAACCTATAATCCTCCAAAATTCCTGAACGCCTCCGATGAAAATCGGGGGCGTTTCAGGTTTCTGTGATCTCATCGTCTCTGTATCTAAAACGACACAGGCAGGGAATAGGTTGCATTTTTCCCTTATCCTGACGGCGGGAATGATTGGTAAATCGGAATTTGCCAGCG
>JAZSGG010000133.1:0-8407 GCA_045532595.1 Oscillospiraceae bacterium
ATCCGCAAGGGACTTTCGCTGCTGCACGGCATGGATATGTCGGATAAGAAGTCCATGGAGCGTTTCAGGGAGCTGTATTCGCCGTATGGCACGGTGGCGTCGGTCTATCTGTGGGAGGCGGCACGGGATCTCAATATTAAGGAGAAATGATATGCTTAAAAAGATACTTGACCCCAAAAGCTGCGGAAAATGCCGCATCTGCTGCGGCTTTGACGAGAGCGACAAGTGGGAGATACCCCTCGTTTTCGATGAGCTGAAGCGGTATGTCGAAGCGGAGTACCCCGATGTGAAGCTCAGCCCCCGTGGCGGAGAGCATGTTTTTGATATGGAGTTTAACGGCAGCGAGGTGGTATACTGCCCGATGCTTACTGAAACAGGCTGCATCCTCGGCGATAAAAAGCCGTTCGATTGCCGTATCTGGCCGTTCCGTGTGAATGAGCTGGACGGCAGGCGTGTCATCACGGTATCGCCCGTGTGCGGCGTGGTGTCGGAGCTGCCCGTGAAGGCGCTGACGGAGTTCGTGCAGGGGGATTTTGCGCAGCTGCTTTTCAGCACAGCGAAGGAGCATCCCGATATGGTGAAGCCGTATATCGACGGTTATCCCATAGTTGCGGTGGAGAAAAAGTAGGAAAATGCCGTGTCACAAGGCACGGCTTATATATTATGTTAACAGTTAGCGGCACAAATACTAAAAATCAACCGAATCATAACAAAATCCGAAAATGTTACAGAAAACGTACATTGATGTAATTCCGTATCGCTTGAAAAACGGTGCGGAGCATGATAAAATCTATACATGAGGTGAGGAAATGGCAATAAGATACGATAATTTAAGGATATTCCGCAAGAAGAGCGGCTTCACTCAGGAGGAGATCGCAGAAAAGCTCGGCGTTACCCGTCAGGCGGTGGCGAAGTGGGAGCGTGGCGAGACTTCTCCCGATGTGGAGTTCTGCATAAAGCTTGCTGAGCTGTACGGCACTTCGGTGGACGCTCTGCTCTGCAGCAGCTACATCACCGAGGAGAACGACGGAAGCAAAAAGCACGCTTTCGGCGTAGCAAAGGTGAACGACAAGGGACAGATAACCCTGCCGAAGAAATGCAGGGAGATGTTCAATATAAGCGCAGGAGATTCTCTGCTGATCCTCGGCGAGGAGGGCAGGGGAATAGCGATAATAAATCTGGGAAGCATCCCGGAGTAGTCTGAATAAGACGAGCAGAAGCTCGTCTTATTCAATGAGGAATTAGGAATTAGGAATGAGGAATTATGGTATCGCCTACGGCGATATATCTGAATTACGGCTACGCCGTAACGTCGATCAAGCTTGCGGCGTAGCCGCATTTTATCCGTCCCCGAAGGGAACACCGAAATTCCTCATTCCTCACTCCTAATTCCTAATTAATTATAACCACAACATTTTCGGAGGTAATTATGAAAGCAGTTGAAGCCGTAGGGCTTACGAAAAAGTACAAAACAAAGACCGCAGTAAACGGCATTGATTTTTCCGTTGAGGAGGGCGAGCTGTTTGCCCTGCTGGGAGTAAACGGTGCAGGCAAGACCACCACCATCCGTATGCTGTGCTGTCTTTCAAAGCCTACGGGCGGAAATGCGATAGTATGCGGTCACGATACCATGAAGGAGCCTGAGAGCGTAAAGCAGCTCATCGGCATCTCGCCGCAGGATACCGCAATTGCGGAGAACCTCACCATCACGGAGAACCTCATGATGGTGGCGAAGATATACGGCTTTTCTCCCGAAAAATGCAGTGCAAAGACCGAGGAGATGATAGCGCTCTTCAACATGGACGAGGTGCGTAAAGACCGTGCAAAGACCCTTTCGGGCGGCTGGAAGAGAAAGCTCTCCATTGCAATGGCGCTGATATCCGAGCCGAAGGTGCTGTTCCTTGACGAGCCGACCCTCGGACTGGACGTTCTTGCAAGACGTGAGCTGTGGAAGGCGATCGAAGCGCTTAAAGGCAAGATGACCATCATGCTCACCACCCATTACATGGAGGAGGCGGAGAGCCTTTCCGACCGCATCGCCATCATGCTGGGCGGCAATATTGCGGCAATGGGTACGCTTTCCGAGATAGAGGAAAGGGCAGGCGAAAAGGGTCTGGAGCCTGCGTTCGTAAAGATAGCTGATATGTACGCAAAGGGGGAGCTTTGATATGAAACGTTGTATGGCATTTGCAGAGCGCAATTTAAAGGAGCTTCTGCGTGATCCGCTCAGCTACATTTTCTGTCTCGGCTTTCCGCTGGTCATGCTTGTGGTGATGACCATGGTGGATGCAAGTATCCCGGAGCAGGCGCAGATGACTATATTCCGCATAGATAACCTCGGCGCAGGCATTGCGGTGTTCGGACTGACCTTTGTTATGCTGTTCACCTGCCTTTCCGTTTCGAAGGACAGAGCAGGCTCGTTCCTCGTAAGGCTTTACGCTTCTCCCATGAGACCGTGGGACTTCATCCTCGGCTACATACTTCCCGTATTCGTTCTGGCACTGGTGCAGAGCGTTGTTACAATGCTCGCATCCGTCATCGTGGGACTTATCACAGGTCTGCACCTCAGCATCCTCGGCTGCCTTGCCGCAGTTTTGGCACTGCTGCCCACATCCGTTATGATGATATCAACGGGACTGCTTTTCGGCACGCTCTTCAATGAAAAGGCTGCCCCGGGTCTTTGTTCCATCGTTATCTCGCTCTCCTCCTTTCTAGGCGGAGTGTGGTTCGATTGCGAGGGCATAGACGGCGTGCTGTTCGATATCTGCAACGTGCTGCCGTTCTTCCACGGCACAAAGGCAGGCAGAATGGCAGTTGCTATGGAGTTCGGCGGAGATTTCTGGCTGCACATCGCCATCACCGCAGGCTATGCGGTGGTGATAACAGTGTTCTCCATCTTCATGTTCAGAAGAAAAATGCGTGCGGATCTCTCCTGATCTTTTCATAAACATCCACCCCGCAAGGTCTGACTTTGCGGGGTGTTCTGCGTTATTGGGAATGTAAAAGAGGCGGAGCTTTGCTCTGCCTCTTTGGGGTTATTTGATTATTTTGAGCGATTTTATGTCGTCGGCAAAAACATACTCGTGCTTTCCGTTTTCGCGCTCGAGAATCATGCCCTCTATTTCCAGTTTGTCGTCACAATCACACAATGTTATGACAAATCCTTTGTAAGTATCGCCATTGTTTTCTGTGTTTTCTACGTCTTTTCTTTCGCAATTGTTTGGGATGGTCATTTCAGTCTCCTTTATCCACTGCGCTCTCCTTATCTGCAATATCTGAGTTATCCGATTATTTCGATGCTTTGTATATATCCCGTGTCCAGATAAAGTCCACGGTTTTCCTTTGTCCTGAAACATATTCCCGCTTTTCCGTTGGGGGTGTCATCTGGTTTGCAATATGCTGCCACGACACCTTCCACGATCTCACCGTCGTTCCTTATTATCCTGACCGTGGCAGACAGACTGTCCGCAAGGTCCATAACAGATATGATTTCTTCAGTGGTCATTCATTGTCCTTTCTGTGCATTGAAAACATTGTGTGCTTTTGTTAATTATATCCCCTTATTGTTTCGTTGTCAAGCATTCGGCGGTCTGAGATTTAACAAAGTGCGCCTGATATTCTGTTCTGTTTCGTGTAAATGCATAAAATGAATCGGATATATTAGACAAAAACAACAAAAACGCTTTAGCGCACTGTACAAATAACGTGAAATGTGGTATACTTACTAATGTATTTTCATGCGCAGTTTTGTTACTGTCGCAGTATATTTTGGAGGTTAAATATGGCAAAATTAATGCTTGGCAATCAGGCTGTTGCCCGTGGTCTCTTTGAGGCAGGCGTAACAGTGGTATCCAGCTATCCCGGTACCCCCAGTACCGAAATCACAGAGTTTGCGTCCACCTATCCCGAGGACGTAATGCACACCGAATGGGCGCCCAACGAGAAGGTAGCCTGTGAGACAGCTGTCGGTGCCTGCATCGCAGGTGCAAGAAGCTTCACAGCTATGAAGCACGTTGGTCTGAACGTTGCGGCTGACCCTCTGTTCACCGCATCCTACACAGGTGTAACAGGCGGCATGGTGATCGCTGTTGCGGACGATCAGGGCATGCACTCCTCTCAGAACGAGCAGGATTCCCGTCACTATGCTATGGCGGCTAAGGTCCCCATGCTGGAGCCTTCCGACAGCGCTGAGTGCAAGGACTTTACAAAGCTCGCATACGATATCAGCGAGCAGTTCGATACTCCCGTCATCCTGCGCCTTTCCACAAGAGTTTCCCACTCCCAGAGCGCAGTTGAGGAATGCGACAGAGTTGAAAAGGCTCTGCCCGAGTATCAGAAGAACGTTGCAAAGTACGTTATGATGCCTGCTTACGCAAAGGCAAAGCACGTTGTTGTTGAGGAGCGCACCGCAAAGCTCATCGAGTATGCTGAGACAGCTCCCATCAACACCGTTGAGATGAACGATACAAAGATCGGCGTTATCACTGCAGGCATCGCTTATCAGTATGCTAAGGAAGCTCTCGGCGATAAGGCAAGCTACCTGAAGCTCGGCATGGTATATCCTCTGCCTGAGAAGCTCATCAAGGATTTTGCGGCTAAGGTAGACAAGCTGTACGTTATCGAGGAGCTGGATGATTTCATCGAAACTCACTGCCGCAAGCTGGGTCTTGACCCCATCGGCAAGAGCCTGTTTACATACATCGGCGAGTACAGCCAGACATATCTGAAGGAAAAGATCCTCGGCGAGAAGAACGAGACTCTCGATTTCGGTGAGACCGTTCCTGTTCGTCCTCCCGTAATGTGTGCAGGATGTCCTCACCGCGGCGTGTTCTATACACTGAAGAAGCTCGGCTGCATGGTAAGCGGCGATATCGGCTGCTACACCCTCGGCGCTGCTGCTCCTCTGCAGGCTATGGACTCCACCGTATGCATGGGCGCTTCCATCAGCGGTCTGCACGGCTTCAACAAGGCAAGAAAGTCCGAGTTTGAGGGCAAGGCTGTTGCAGTTATCCGCGACTCCACCTTCATCCACAGCGGTATCACAGGTCTTATCAACATCGCATATAACAGAAGCAATTCCACAGTGCTTATCCTTGATAACTCCATCACAGGCATGACAGGTCACCAGAACAATCCTGCCAACGGCAAGAACATCCACGGCGACCCTGCATCCGCAGTTGATCTGGAGGCTCTGGTACGCTCCATCGGCATCAACAGAGTAACTGTTGCAGATCCCGGCAACCTCGCAGAGGTGGAGAGCGTCCTCAAGACCGAGCTTGCGGCAGAGGAACCCAGCGTTATCATCATGAGAAAGCCCTGCGCACTTCTGAAGAGCGTTAAGCACAAGCCTCCCTTCAAGGTGAATGCAGACAAGTGCAAGAGCTGCAAGGCGTGCATGAAGATCGGCTGCCCCGCTATCTCCATGACCAGCGGAAAGGCTATGATCGACACAACTCTCTGCGTAGGCTGTAACCTCTGCACACAGATGTGCAAATTTGACGCTATTGAAGAATAATTTTTAGTTAGGAGTGAGGAGTTAGGAGTTAGGAGTTTCGGTATCGCCTTCGGCGATATATTCAAATGACGGCTGCTGACGTTACAGATGGTTGATCCGTAATTATGTGGTCTTTATATCGTTTTGGAGTAAGAGTTTTTGTTTGCTGTGCTGTATAAAGCGATTGAAAATCTGTGAGCGAAGCGAACACAATAACTCCTCACTCCTAACTCCTAACTCCTCACTGAATACAGAAAGGTTATAAACATGAACACAAAATCTATAATGCTCGTAGGCGTGGGCGGTCAGGGTACTCTCCTTGCCAGCAGAATACTCGGCAACACGCTGCTTTCTCAGGGCTATGAAGTAAAGGTAAGCGAGGTACACGGAATGTCCCAGCGTGGCGGCTCCGTTGTAACCTACATCAAGTACGGCGATAAGGTATACTCTCCCGTTATCGAAAAGGGCGAGGCTGATATCATCGTTTCCTTTGAGGAGCTGGAAGCCGCAAGATGGCTCCCTTATCTGAAGAAGGGCGGCAAGATCATCACCAACACCCAGCAGGTGGAGCCTATGCCCGTTATCACAGGCGCTATGACATATCCCACCGATATCATCGCAAAGATCAAGGAAAAGGGTGCGGATATCACTGCACTGGACGCTCTTGCTCTCGCAAACGAGGCAGGCTCTTCAAGAGCAGTGAACGTTGTTCTGATGGGCGTTCTCTCCAAGATGAGCGATATCCCCGCAGAGGCATGGAAGAAGGCTCTGGAGGAGTGCGTTCCCGCAAAGGCTCTGGAGATCAACCGCAAGGCTTTCGCACTGGGCGAGAGCTACGCTGAATAAGTCCCTTTGGGAGCGATGCTCCCCCTACATATACACAAGGAGTAAAACAATGAAGTATTTCAAGAAAGAGATCGAATGCGCACCCCGTCATGAGCTTGAGGCTCTGCAGTCATTCCGTCTCTCGCAGCAGATCAGACGTGTTTACGACAACGTAAAGCCTTACCGTGAAAAGATGGATGCTGCAGGCGTAAAGCCCGAGGATATCAAGTCCATCAAGGATCTTTCCAAGCTTCCTTTCACAGTAAAGCAGGATCTGCGTGACAACTATCCCTACGGCATGTTTGCTACCCCTATGAGCGAGGTAGTCCGTATCCACGCTTCTTCCGGTACAACAGGCAAGCAGACAGTCGTTGGCTACACACAGAAGGATATTGATATCTGGTCTGAGTGTGCGGCAAGAGCGCTTGCTTCCTGCGGCGGTGATGAGAACGACTTTGTTCACGTTTCCTACGGCTATGGTCTGTTTACAGGCGGTCTCGGTATGCACTACGGCGCAGAAAAGCTGGGTGCTACAGCTATCCCTGCATCTGCGGGCAACTCCCAGCGTCAGCTTGAAATGTTCAGAGATTTCGGCTCCACCATCGTATGCATGACTCCTTCCTATGCCATCAGCCTTATCGAGCTTATGAATGAGATCGGTATCAGCAAGGATGATCTGAAGCTGAAGGCAGGCGTTTTCGGCGCTGAGCCCTGGACAGAGGAGATGCGTCACGAGATCGAGGAAGGTCTCGGCATCAAGGCTTATGATATCTATGGCCTCTCTGAGATCATGGGTCCCTCCGTATCCTGCGAGTGTGAATACCAGTGCGGTATGCACATCTGCGAGGATCACTTCATCCCCGAGATCATTGATCCCGATACTCTCGAGGTGCTTCCCGAGGGCGAGCAGGGCGAGCTTGTTTTCACCTGCATCACAAAGGAGGCTCTGCCCCTTATCAGATACCGCACAAGAGACATCGCTACACTCGTTTATGAGCCCTGCAAGTGCGGAAGAACTCACGCTCGTATGCTGAAGCCTCAGGGCAGAACAGATGATATGCTCATCATCCGTGGCGTAAATGTATTGCCGTCCCAGATCGAGTCCGCTCTGCTGAGCGTTGACAACAAGGCTACAAACTACCTGCTGGTGGTTGACAGAGTAAACAATCTCGATACTCTCGAGGTACAGCTTGAAGTCCGTGACGATATGTTCACCGATAATATCAGGAATGTTGAGGCTTACAAGAAGAAGCTCAAATCCGCTATTGATTCCGCTATCGGCGTAGGCGTAACCATAAAGCTTCTGGAGCCTAAGTCTCTTGCACGCTCCATGGGCAAGGCTACACGCTGCATCGACAACCGCAAGATCAAGAACAAGTTCACAAAGTAATGGAGGTATAACAATGCTTAATCAGATTTCCGTTTTTGTAGAGAACAAGACAGGCAGACTGGCTTCCGTTATGAAGGTGCTGACGGATAACTCCATTGATATCCGTGCTATGACCATCGCTGATACCACCGATTTCGGCATCGTTCGTCTGGTGGTAAAGGATGCAGACGCAGCACTGAAGCTGCTGAAGGAGAACGGCTTTACAGCTAACATCACTCAGGTAGCAGCATTCAGCGTACCCGATCAGCCCGGCGGAATGTATTCCGTTATCGACGCTTTCGAGAGCGCAGGCATCAACATCGAATACTGCTATTCCCTCGTTACAAACAAGGAGGGCAGAGCAAGCGTTGCTGTCCGTGTTGACGACAACGACAAGGCTGCAAAGGTGCTTGAGGAGAAGGGCATCCCCCAGATCTCCGAAGAGGATCTCGGCTGATATCCGCACTGAAAAACATTGATAAAAAAGTACGACCTGAGAGGAGACTCTCAGGTCGTTTTGCGTATGTGAAGATATCCGTCAGCCGTTATCAGTTGATGGTTGCGCCGTCAACTGCGAGAACAGCGCCCGAAATGTAGCTTGCCATATCGCTTGCAAGGAACAGGAACGCATTTGCCACTTCCTCAGGCTCGCCCACTCTGCCCATGGGGATGCCTGCCGCAACTCTTGCCACCATCTCCTCGGGGAGTGCGGCAACCAT
>JAZSGG010000154.1:0-30819 GCA_045532595.1 Oscillospiraceae bacterium
GGCTCACCGTGCTCAACGATACTGTTGCATGGGATATTTCGGGTAATATGGACCCCTGCGAGTGTATCGACATAGACCCCTTTACAATTGCCGAAAGCCCCGTTGTGGCTGACCCGATAAAAATAGCTTAAATCATCAGAATGCCCACAATGCCCTGTAAGCCGTTTTAGCGTGTTGGTGGTATGTGTATCCACCAATTCCACAAAAACGTAATACAGCGCATTTTCGGCGAAAATAGAGTGCAAAATAACAATAGCGGCAAGTTTCCCACTCTCGGGCGGCTTGCCGCTATTCTTTTTTGAAAGGGGGTGATAATATGAGTAGAATGAAGTACAAACAGCGTTACATAACCACATGGGAAAAAGCACCTGTTATTTTCGACACTGAGTATGCTGCGATATTGCTTGGGATACATCCGGCAACAGTCAGAACTATGGCACGCTTGGGGCAGCTCCCAGCTTCCAAAGTTGGCAGACTTTGGAGATTTGAGAAATCCGCACTTATGGAGAAAGTGGGAATAAAGGATCGCTAGTTAAACAAAGCGGCAAGCCGCTCCGTTTGTGGAGATAGTTTGCCGCTTTCTGCTTATTCCTTGATCTCCCCGCTGTGGTCTGTCATCAGCCAGGACAGCGGGACTTTAAGCGCCTGCGCAGCTAAGGCAAGCTGTTCCAGTGTCCACGTGCGTGGCTTGCGCTTCTTCTCCTTGAAAGTGCTTTCGTTCATACCGATTCTTTTGGCAACATCTTTGCCTGTGTTTACCCCGAACAGGGTGCAGGCCCGGCTTTCAATGTTGCGTTGGACTATTTCAGCTGCGGCCGAGACGGGTGAGGGCTTGAGCTTTGGCATAAGATACCTCCTTTCGCTTTGAGATATCTTATAATATCATTTTATCAGCTGAAAACCATATTTTTGTACGCTTTTTATGTGTTTTTGGCGTGAAATCGTGTGTTTTTTGCCTGTTTTCGAGCATTTCTGTATAGCAAACCGTGAGCTATGATTTCAAGAGCGTTTTGCAATCAATTGCAACGCTGTTCTAATGGCTTATGTCATTTATCAGAGCGGCAAGAGTGGCTTTATATCCCCCTACCCCTAGGCACTCGCAAAAACTGTGTTTTTGACATCGTACACCCACCAAAATACACAAAATATTCCCGAAATGGATAATCTGAAGTAGAGGGCTGCATAAAAAGACGGTCAATATTTGCTGTATATCAGATTGAGCAAAGCCGCATCCTCTACCGATGAACTGCGGGATGAGGCAAACGCCTCAATGCCTTTATGATAACCATAGGTATATAAGTTGCGGCTTGGTGCATATTCATCACCATATACCCTGCGGAGCTGCACACCGATCTTGCCGCTGCGGAAATGTCGCAAGGCCTTGCCCTCGAGCTTGCGCACTATCGCAGGGGTAAGCTTCAGACGTTCAGCAGTTTGAGCGAGCTTGCACCCATCAAAATATATTGCCTGTATTACTTGCCGCTGATCTTCGGGGAGCGTTTCAATTGCATTATAGAGTGTGCTATAATAAGCGTTGTTCTCGATATATTCGAATGCTTGTGCCGCTGTATTGTCCGCCATGGTGTCGGCTAGTGTAAGCTCGGCGCCGTCCTTATCTGTTCCTATAGGCTGTTCAAGGCTCATTGTCGCAGCGTGATTAAGAGCATCATTCTTGCCGCTGTATAAGCCCCGTATTATGTGCTTTAAGGCGTAATTAAGGTATGTGGTGAACTTATACCCCTTATCAGGGTTGTACCACCTGACAGCGGCAAGCATGGCAGAATAGCATTCCTGTCTGATGTCTTGCACTTCATAGCCATAGCGGCACAGTGTATCGGAAAAGGCATAGTAATACCGTTCCGCCTTGATAAAAAGCAAGGTCTGTACTTTCTCCCACAGCACCGGGAGCAGTTCGTCATTATCGCCCTGTTGGATAAACTCTGCAAGCACCTCATTTGTCATTGACAGCAAGCTCCTTTCGATATATAATTAAAGCAATAGGGTTGCTCTGTGGGGCTGTCATGGCTTTGCAGGGCGTTTTTTATCTCTCTGAATATATTATATTACATTTATTGCACTGTTTCAAGCACGCTGTTTCTGTTATCTGTCGTTAATGTCAAGGAGCAAAATCTAGTGTGAACTTGTTCACAGTTTGTTCACACAAGAATGAAAAAACACCGCCAAAATTCAAAAAGTTTTGCAAACGCACGGTTATAGAATGGCTCTATTAAAGCGATTTCGGCATAATTCCAAATAGCATGAAAAATGACGGTTACGCACTCCAAAACCGTGTGTCGTGGGTTCAAGTCCTACTGCCCCTGCCATTTAAGCTCGTATTATGTACGAGCTTTTTTGTTTATCTATTCATTAAATATCACAACGCTTGCGTACTCAGCAAGCGTTTTTTTGATTCAATATTGACACAATATATCGCAAAAGCGAGTAATTGCACTGAAAATGAAACATATAAAGCGCTATAATATAGTTAAAGAAACGGAACAAACACGCTATACGGTATTATAGGAGGGATTTATTATGTTCATATTTTGGTTGCTGTTATTGATCACAATCGGTGTTATTGAGAATATCAAGGATTCCTATGATGCGTACAAGTACCATCAGACGCCCGAATATCAGAGGGAGCTCAGACGCTTTCAGGACAGATAATTTCACGCTACACATGGAGGGGAAATATGGGGTACTTTGATTGGAACAATAATGGACGACTTGACAGCATTGATACTATGGCTGAGTTAAGAATGCTTGAGGATTTACAAAGGCATGAGGGTACATATTCTGAAGGCAGCACCTTTTATAATCTGATAGCAGCGGCTACTGTTATTGGTGTGTTTTTATCTATAGTAAGCTTTCTGGGGTAATGGAGGCAGATATGTTGATTTTACTGTTGATATTATTATCACCGTTTATAATTCTTACATTAGCAGCAGGCAAGGCAAATAAATGAAAGCACCTCCATTTGGAGGTGCTTTCTCAATCAGGATAAAAGATATTTTGCAATTACAGTGCGTATTTCAGGGTAAGGAATGTATCGTTCAATCTCCTCCTGTGTGGTTATCGCATAGTCATATAGCTCATTCCTGCTGACAAACACTTCGTTGGTGCAGCTTATCAGCTGTCCGTTGGTAAATCGCATTGCGATCGTACTTGAAGGTTTAACCAGCGCCATTTTGATGTATATTATGTGATTCTGTTCTTCCTCATCATATTCATAATCGACACGTCCTGCTGGTATCAGGATGCCGTTATCGCCAATAGTCATAGTTGCGTTGTAGTAAAGATAATTTCCTATAGACTGCGCAAATCTATGCATATCGTTTTCGGGATTATTGATGGTTTCAAGGTAAGATGGTTTGCAAAATTCAAATAAAGTATATGATGTTGCCTCTTTATCAGCTGTAAATAGAGCGTGGAAGGTATCGGTGATGAGGTTGTCGTCGCTGATATCGTGGCTAGTACGCATGTGTTTTGTTGTATTGATAGCTTCCTTGATATCGGCAACAGTCATGATGTCGCTCATATCAGTGCGATTTCCTATGAACTGGTTCGCTTCGTCACGGAAGTGATAGAGTGTTGCGCCGGAGACAGATCTGAGTCCGTTGAAGGAGATAAATTCTGTGACGTTCTCGGGATAGTTAGCTTGTTCAGTCAGAACAGAGCGTGCACGAGCGTAGAATCCACCGGAAAGTATAGCGAAATGACGGATGTATTCTTCCTTGCTTTCAAATAAGGATACCACTCTGAAATTTTCGGTGCGCCAGCTGTTGGGCATGGCAACGTTCAGAGTTGAATACTGCACGAAGTCAAAGGCGTTTCTCCATTCCTCTATGAAATTTTCGTAGTCGTTCATTTCAGTTGCAAGAACACGTTGTTCGTCGCTTAGAGTATGATCTATAACGGCGGAAACAAAGGCAGGATTCGAGGTCTTTCTGGACAGGCATTCGTAATCGTTAAGCAGTTGGCGCACGGTGCGCTTATCATTGGGTCCGCCGCATGCCTTTTCACGAAGCATGCCCGTAGGGGAATTCCATACACCGGTTAGATTATCCGATGCTTTATTGGAAAAGCGTGTATATGTAGTATCAGTGAACAGCTTTCCTATGCTGCGGCAGGCTATGTTTTCAGCTGTACCCAAGGCTATTTCAAATGGATAATGGCGGGAGCATTCATGGTCAACGAAGAGGCAGAGCTTCAGCTTTGTGAGGTAAAAATCTTCAGTGGTGTCATTTCGCTTGAATGCAAGCTCAGCGCCAACAGCTGTGATCTCTGTATCATTATAGTAAAGAGCGGAGTTTTCGTATCTTGCACGATTATTTTCGTTTGCATTTATGAACTGCATCACAGCGACCTTGGCACGGTTGTCGAATCTGATATCGCCCTCCACCTGCTTGTTGCTGTAACTGCTCTCTCTGAAATCCTCTGCTTTATATACTTTTTCCAGCATAGATATCAGGCGAGCAGATCCATTGAAGTGTTCTCCGTATACAGGATGCTTACGGACAAAGTCTGCAGGGGACATGGAGCAGAGATCATTTATCATTTCCAGCAGTGTCCTGCCCTCCTGAATGGCATCATAATTACCCTCAAGCGGACATCCAATAGAGCTTAATACATCTGTTCTCTTAGCAGTTTGATAGTTGCAGTAGACGTTGCCGTCGATGACCAGTACAGGCAGCTCAGGCTTAGGATCAAGATGCTTGATATTATGGTATCCGCCATCCATGATATCCTCTATTGCCAGTTCTTCCAGTTTGGGTATCATATATCGGTTTATTGCCTGCTCGGCAGCGTCCAGATGAGTACCGCCGCAGCATGCTGAAAGATACAGCTTCTGCTGGTTTCGCAATGCAGAAAAGACTTTATTTAAATTACTGTTGCCGAATGATGCCATGCTGATTCCTACCTTTCATTTCTTTAACTAATTTTACCACAATTTGTGGCTGTTGTAAAGTATAAAAACCACCCCCCGATATATGGGCGTATGTCTTGACATTCGATGTTATTCTGTTCTGAGTGCCACAACGGGATCCTTGTTTGCCGCAACTCTTGCAGGGAACAGGCCTGCGATCAGTGTGAGCAGCATGCTTATCAGCACCAGTGCCACACCGCCCTCCCAGGGCAGAGCAGCCATGTTGGGGATATCGGTGAGCATTTCAATGATGATGTTGATGGGGATTATCAGCAGCAGTGTTACGATGATGCCGATAGCGCCTGCAGCAAAGCCCACTATGAGGGTCTCTGCATTGAATACACGGGAGATATCACGCTTGGAAGCACCGATAGCACGCAGGATACCGATCTCCTTTGTTCTTTCCAGAACGGAAATATAGGTGATGATACCTATCATGATAGAGGAAACCACGAGAGAGATAGCAACGAAAGCGATGAGGATATAAGAGATAGCGTCGATGATATCACTTACGGAGGAGATCATAAGACCCACATAATCGGTGTAGTTGATAACATCCTCCTGCTTGTCGGCGGCCTTCTTTTCCTCGTTATACTTTTTGATGAACTCTGTGATGGCTTCTTTGGCTTCGAAATCCTTAGCATAGATGGAGATCGAACTCGGCTCGGAAAGCTCAGCAACACCGAGAGTCTCAAGGTTGCCTTCGTAGGTAGCAGTAGTCTTGGGGAGATACTTCAGCATCATTTCAAGTTCCTTTTCGGATGCTGCGGAAAGTGCCTGAAGCATTATATCCTTGGAGGAGAGAGTCACCTCGGGAACAGCAGGTGCTTCGGGGGCGGTGCCAGGTACCATGCCAAGCTCAGCCATCTTGCCCATAAGGAATGTCATCTGGTCAGCTTCAGACATTGTCTGCAGAGCCATAAGCTCATCGGGAGTGAGCATAGCCAGAACTTCATCAGGGATAGCCTGAGGAGCAGCTTCGGGAGCAGTGGCATCAGCCTCTGGTGCAGCAGCACTCATATCGGGAGCGGGTGCGCCCATATAGCCGCCCATCTGGGACATCATAACTGCAGCTTCTTCTTCGGAGAGAGAGTTGATATATTCAGTGATCTTGTCAAGAGCAGTCTCGTTCTCGTCCTCAATGGGGAACTCCACGCCTGTGAAGATATCCACATCAGGCGATGCTTTCTGAGCCTCAACAGCAGCGCTGGAATTTACTCTGTCGATCATGAATTCTGTGAGGGCATGGGTGTATCCGATACCGCCGGACTGGCCTGCAGCATTCAGCAGGCTGTCACCTGTGGGCTTTACGATGCCGACAACCTCGATAACGGGTGCATTTTCGAGCTTATCTTCCATGTAGAAGGTGTCGTCACGCATATCCTCCCAGATTCCGTCCTCGTTCTCCTGATAGAAATCAGATGCGGTCAGCAGACGGAATTCAAGTCCCATCAGTTCGTCGTGGGTAAAGGTGAGATCGCCTGTTTCGATATCGAAGGTGTCACCAACCATTACTGCGGACATCATATCTCCCAGTTCCTTCTGGTCACGGAGACCGAGAGCGTAAAGCGTGATATCGGACAGCTCGTGATTTTCGTTTACGATGAGAACTACCTCGTTGTAGCTTTCGGGCAGCTTACCTGTGATGACCTCGTACTGTTCCTGAAGGGTATCGTAGCAGAGAAGCTCGGTCCACACGTCATAGGGATTTCCAGACATGCCACCCATCATTGAGGAATAGGTGCTTGCCATGGAGCTGACGCTACCTGACATCTCTTCGCCCATCATAGCGTTCATGACGGTGGAGGGATTGATCTGGATGATATCGCCATTCAGATCGTGTCCGTAGATATATAAGTTAGGGGAGTAACTGTACTGTATCTCGCTCACATTGTCGAGAATATTATCGGGGTTGGACTCGATATATGCCTTGAATTCTGCAAGGTTGTTTGTGGTCATCTCGGACAGCATGGTCTTTGCCATTTCTGTAGAGATGTCATTAGTGTAGATAAGGTTAGGATCACGCTCAGCGGTGGCATCCTCTGCGATACCCATCATTGAACCCATCAGGCTTCCGTAGTCGATAGCCTCCTGCTGAATGGAGATAGGATAGGAGGCAAGAGTGGACTGCTCAACTCCGTCGATATATTCCTGAACGCCATTAGACAGCGAGAGTATCAGAGCAATACCTATGATACCGATACTTCCCGCAAAGGATGTGAGGAATGTACGTCCCTTTTTAGTCATCAGGTTGTTTCTGGAGAGGGACATCGCTGTAGCAAAGGACATGGATGTCTTTTTGCCCTTCTTGACGTCGGTCTTCTTGACCTTATCCGCATTTCCGTCAAAGGGATCGGAATCTGCAGTGATCTTGCCGTCCACCAGACGAACGATTCGTGTGGAATAAAGCTCCGCCAGCTCAGGGTTATGTGTTACCATGATAACAAGGCGATCCTTTGCTATCTCACGGATAAGCTCCATGATCTGGAAGCTGGTCTCGGTATCAAGAGCGCCTGTAGGCTCATCCGCAAGCAGAATATCGGGATCGTTTACCAGCGCACGGGCGATAGCCACACGCTGCATCTGACCGCCTGACATCTGGTTAGGCTTCTTGTGGAGTTGATCTCCCAGACCAACCTTTTCAAGAGCCTCTTTAGCACGCTGACGGCGTTCTGCTTTGGATACACCCGAAAGTGTAAGCGCAAGTTCAACGTTAGAAAGAACAGTCTGGTGCGGAATGAGGTTATAGCTCTGGAAGATAAATCCTACCGAGTGATTACGGTATGTATCCCAGTCGGAGGACTTGTACTTTGTTGTGGATTTTCCGTTGATGATAAGGTCACCCGAAGTGTACTGATCCAGACCACCGATGATGTTCAGCAGTGTGGTCTTACCGCATCCTGAATGACCGAGGATGGATACCAGCTCGCTCTCACGAAAGCTGATGGATACGTCTCTCAGCGCATGAACGACTTCATCGCCGGTAACGTAATCCTTGTTGATGTTTTTGATTTCAAGCATGGGTTATTGCTCCTTTCGCTATTTCTCTTTTCTTAGCTGCAATTACTTTTGTCATATTGTTGGTCAGTTTATTGTGAAGATGTATCATTGTGCGAAGCTCATCATCCGTGAAATCAGCGAGTGCCTCGTTTATTATCTTCACACTTTCTATGATACACTCATTCATGGCAGAAAGACCGTTTTCGGTAACGCATACATAAACGCTGCGTCTGTCATCGGGATTAGTCTGTCGTGAAACATACCCTTTGCTTTCGAGGTTCTTCAGCGTTCTGGATACCGCAGGAGCGGATATTCCCAGCTGTGCAGCGGTCTGCGCAACAGTGATAGATTCTCCGTTATTGAATTGCGGATAGCATGCCGCTGTGTGCAGCAGTGCAAGCTCAGCGCCTGTAAGCTTCGTGATAACGGTAGCAGGGCAGCAGTTGCCGCCAGCCTGTATATTATATAGGAAGCGTTCCAGTTCTTCACCCGATATTTTTTTCAGTATCTCAGGCGAGTATTCTTCCAGTACATTGATAAGATCATACACGATCGCATATCACCTACCTTTAATTAACTCGTGTTATATTTTAACACCGTTAAGTATCATTGTCAATACAAGGAAAACCATTTCAGCACTTTGTATAAAACCACTCAACAAAACGAATGATATTATTATACCTAACTTGAAAATGAAGTGAAAAGGATGAAAACATGTTGAAAAAAAGTCCGTTTATACTCATATTAATTACAGGGATCATTATTTCAGCACTTATCGCATCATTGATGGTGTTTACATTTCGTTATATCAGCGTAACAGTAGCGGTCTTTTTCATTATATTGTTGATATGGTGGTTTATGTATTATTACAGATTGGAATATACTGCACGCAATAATACTGTTTGTATTACAAGCGGAGTGTTGTTCCGACGGTGCAGATATATAAATAATGATAATATATTATGGACAGTTAGTATAAAGGTTCCATTTATCAGAGATGCTGTTATGACCTGCTTGCATACGGCATGTGGAACGATATATATTTTAGGTGATTATTCAACACGCTGTTAAAAACTTGCGTTGAAAACTTTTTGTATAATTTGTTTTCAACAGAGTTTTTAACGCTCTGTTGAAAACAAGCGGTTTTATACAGAATTCGACATGGATATCAGCTGTCTGTATCCTCATCGTGCAGTGGAGGTAAAAAGCTGTAGACCTCCTGATAGCTGTCGAATTCATTATCATTCAGCGGTGCAGTGGGGATCAGTCCCGTGCAGTCAGTGGATGAGCCACTTTTCAGGTAGTCCTGCTGCGTGAAGTGGTTGTTCTTTTTGGCAGGGTGTGGAATATCCGACATATTATCAGCTCCTTTCATATAGTAGCTTTTGCATATGCGGCGGTGGATATTCGTTTCGGAAATTCAAGGTTGACAAAACTAAGCGGGTGTAGTATAATATAAGATGAATATTTATATTTCAAGCTTAACATAAGATACCGTATTACTACGGCTTTTTGCGTTATACGAACAAAGAAAGGGACAAAAAAATGGGATTTTTCAAGTCTATTTTCGGAACTTACTCCTCTAAGGAATTAAAGAGGATCGAGCCTATCAAGCAGCAGGTGCTTGATCTTGCCGATAAGTACGGCGCTATGAGCGATGCTGAGCTGAAGTCTCAGACAGGCATCCTGAAGGAGCGTCTTGCAAACGGTGAGACTCTCGATCAGATCCTGCCCGATGCTTTTGCTGTTTGCCGTGAGGCTTCCACAAGAGTTCTCGGAATCCGTCACTACCCTGTACAGATCATCGGTGGTATCGTTCTGCATCAGGGACGTATCGCAGAGATGAGAACAGGTGAAGGTAAGACATTCGTTGCAACTCTTCCTGCTTACCTCAATGCGTTGACAGGCCTCGGTGTTCACATCGTTACTGTGAACGACTATCTGGCAAAGCGTGACAGTGAGTGGATGGCTAAGGTGCATCGTTACCTCGGTCTGACCGTAGGTCTTATCACTCATGACATCAGCCCCGATGAGCGTCGTGAGGCTTATGCCTGCGATATCACATACGCAACAAATAACGAGCTTGGCTTCGATTACCTGCGTGACAATATGTGCAAACGCAAGGAAGACAGAGTTATGCGCAAGCCTAACTTTGCTATTGTGGATGAGGTTGACTCTATCCTTATAGATGAGGCGAGAACTCCCCTTATCATTTCCGGCCGTGGCGACAAGTCCACTGACCTTTATGTAAAGGCTGACGTTTTTGCAAAGAGCCTGACTATGAACAAGACAGTTGAGCTGAACAGCAAGGATGATTATGACAGCCAGTTCGACGGCGATTATATTGTTGATGAAAAGGCAAAGACCTGTAACCTGCTTCCCAGCGGCGTTGCTAAGGCTGAGAAGTATTTTGGAATCAAGAATCTGATGGATCCTGATAACAGCACTCTGCTGCATCATATCAATCAGGCTATCAAGGCTAACGGCGTTATGAGACTTGATATCGACTACGTTATCAAGGATGGAGAGATCGTTATCGTCGATGAATTTACAGGCCGTCTGATGTTCGGTCGTCGTTACAACGAGGGACTGCATCAGGCTATTGAGGCTAAGGAAGGCGTAAAGGTTAACCGTGAGAGCAAGACTCTGGCTACCGTTACATTCCAGAATTATTTCCGTCTGTATGCAAAGCTCGGAGGTATGACAGGTACTGCTATGACAGAGGAATCTGAGTTCCGTGCCATCTACAGCCTTGACGTTGTTGAGATCCCCACCAACAAGCCCGTTATCCGTGTGGATCACGAGGATCAGGTATATAAGAATGAGCGTGGAAAGTTCCAGGCTGTGTGCGATCAGGTAGAGGAGTGCTATAAGAAGGGTCAGCCTGTTCTGGTTGGTACTGTTACCATCGAGAAGTCTGAGCTGCTCTCCAAGCTGCTGAAGGCAAGAGGCATCAAACATGAGGTGCTGAATGCAAAGAATCATGAGCGTGAGGCTGATATCATTGCACAGGCAGGTAAGAAGGGTGCTGTTACCATCGCCACCAACATGGCAGGTCGTGGTACGGATATCCAGCTCGGCGGTAATGCAGATTACCTTGCACGCACAGAGATGAAGAAGCTCGGATATAAGAACTGGATGATCCAGGAGGCAACAGGCTTTGCTGAGACTGACGATCAGGATATCATCGAGGCAAGAGCAAAGTATCAGGAGCTGAACAAGAAGTATACAGATAAGATCGCTCCCGAGGCTGAAGAGGTTCGTGAGCTTGGCGGTCTGTTCATTCTCGGTACCGAGCGCCACGAGAGCCGTCGTATCGACAATCAGCTGCGTGGTCGTTCCGGTCGTCAGGGCGACCCCGGATCCAGCCGTTTCTATATCTCACTGGAGGACGATCTGATGCGTCTGTTCGGCGGTGACAGAGTACAGAAGGTTATGGAGACCATGAATATTGAGGAGACTCAGCCCATCGAGGCAGGCTTCCTCTCTGCCACCATCGAATCCGCACAGAAGAAGATCGAGGGCAGAAACTTCTCCATTCGTAAGAACGTTCTTGATTTCGACGATGTTCTTTCCCAGCAGCGTGCAACTATCTACGCTGAGCGTACCAGAGTTCTTGAGGGTGAGGATATCAGCGAGAATATCCAGAATATGATGAACCAGACCATTGAGGACGCCGTAAATATGTACTGCAGCGACAGTGTTGCAGAGAACTGGAACATCGACGGTCTGCGTGCACATTATCTTAATCTGTATGTTATGGATACCGATATGCGCTATTCCGTTGACGAGCTGAACAACCTCACAAAGAAGGATCTTATCAGCTTCCTGAAGGATCGTGCTAGCCTGATCTTCAAGACAAGAGAGGCGGATATGGGCTCTGAAGCAATGAGAGAGGTTGAGAGAATTTGCCTGCTCACATCTGTTGACAAGCACTGGATGAACCACATTGACGCAATGGAAGAGCTGAAGCGTGGTATCTATCTGCGTGGTATCGCTCAGAAGGATCCTGTAGTAGAGTATCGTTTCGAGGGCTTTGCGATGTTCGATGACATGATCGCAGCTATCAGAGAAGAGACTGTAAGAATGGTTCTTACAGTTCCTGTAAAGCTTCACAAGGCACAGTAATTTAAAATCTCACATTACCGCAGCGGCAAGGTGTGCCTGCTGCGGTATTGCTGATAAATGAGGATATTGATTATGAATTCTAAAGATTTTCGCAGCGAGCTTTGCGGCCACATAATCCCGTTCTGGAACGATCTGAAGGATGATGTGAACGGCGGCTTCACAGGCTTTATGGACAGCGCACTTAATATCGACAAGAACGGCGAAAAGGGCGTTATCCTTCATTCCAGAATACTCTGGTTCTATTCCAATGCATATATGCTTCTGAAGGATGAATCCCTTCTCACTTATGCGGATCACGCATATAAGTTCCTGACGGAAAAGTGTGTTGATAAGGAATACGGCGGCGTTTACTGGTCTATGAATGCAGACGGCAGTGTAAAGGATGATTTCAAGCATACATATTGTCAGGCATTCTTCATCTATGCGCTTTCCAGCTACTACAGAGCAACAGGCTGTAAGGCTGCTCTGGAGCTTGCTTATGATGTAGTGGATCTCGTAGAGAAGTATGGCACAGATGATGTGGCGTATCTTGAGACCATTTCCCGTGACTGGAAGAGCGTTCTACGTAACGATGAGCTTTCCGAGAACGGACTCATGGCTGACAAGACCATGAACACTACTTTGCATCTGATGGAGGCTTATACTGAGCTTTATCTCGCAGATCACAATGAAAAGGTGCTGGAGCGCCTGAAGTTCCAGCTTGAGCTTACATATAACAAGATTTTTGACAGCGAGAATGACAAGCTTCTTGTATTTTTCGATAAGAATATGGATGTTATCGGCGATGTATATTCTTACGGACATGATATCGAGGCAACATGGCTGATCGACCGTGCGTGTGATGTTATCGGCGACGCTGAGATCACCGCAAAGTTTGCCGAGATGAACAAGCGCATCGTCCGCAAGATCGCAGATATCGCATATCACAAGGAAACAGGCTCCCTGCTCAATGAGAGCGACCATGGCGTTGTGAATACATGGCGCATCTGGTGGGTTCAGGCAGAGACTGTTGTGGGCTTCCTCAATGCTTATGAAAGAGGCTATGGCGACAGCGAATATCTGGATATCGCAGCTTCAGTATGGAGCTTCATTCAGAATAATATCGTGGATAAGCGTGAGGGCGGCGAGTGGCATTCTCAGCTTGATGACAATGGCAAGTTTGCCGAGTTCAAGCCGATGGTGGATCCCTGGAAGTGTCCATACCATAATGGCAGAATGTGCATAGAAGCTATCAGCAGATTGGAGAAGCAGGGTTGATCCCTGATCCGACAAAGAGAGGTCAGAATGTTTAAACGGACAACGGCGCTTATATTATCGCTTGTAACGATCGCTTGTGTGTGTACCGGCTGTAAAAACGGCGGTGACGTTGCAGCTGAGATCAAACTGCCGATCTATGGCGGTTCTGATATCACATACGAGATCGCAACGGCTCAGTATATGGATATATCAGAAACCGACAGCATGGGTGCTATTATCGGATATCCGTATGCGGATGTTCTCAGCTATCCCGCAGAGGCGCAGCTTACTGCATTCAATGCGGTAAAGGGTCGTGCCATAACTGAGGGAGAGATACTCGCTGAGTTGGATTCCTCGGATCTTGATTATGAGATCAATAATCAGCGCACCATTGTTGATACAGCTTATGCTGCATCGTTGGGCGGCGGCGAATCTGCAAGACTGCAGTACGAGATCGAAAAATACACACTGGATATGCTAATTGCAGAAAAAGAGCGATATGTTATCCGTGCGCCGTATGACGGAGTTGTTACATATATAAATCGTGGAACTCCGGGTGATATGGTAGTCATGGGTGATGTGTGCTGCATGGTGTCTTCAAAGCAGGATGTGCAGATATACATTGATGGCGGAGATGCAAATAAATTCCGTTACGGTCAGGATGTCGTGGTGAAGATCGACGGCGATGAGTATCCCGCAAAGGTAGTAATGGCGCCTGATATGCTTCCTGCAACTGCGGATGGCAACGCTTCCAGAAGAGCTGTATTTGCGCTTGAAGAGGGCGTGATGGAAAAGCTCATTCAGGAAAATGAGATGGCGATCGCTGCAGGCTGGGCAACGGTATGCCTGACAACTGAAAAGAAGAACGTGCTTGCGGTACCCGATGCAGCTGTGAAAACAGTCGGCACAACTTCTTCTGTAACACTGCTTGACGGTGAAGAACGCTACCGCCTGAGCGTCACCATCGGCAGAAGCCTTGGCGGATATACCGAGATCATCAACGGTATTTCTGAGGGTGATGTGGTGATAGCTGATGGCAGTGGCACATTTGTTTCGGCCAGCGACAATGACGATGAAGATCATGGTGATTGGGGCGGCGAATGGAATGGCAACTGGGACGGTGAGCATAAAGATCACAAGGATTGACCGTTTTATATGAATAAAGCCGCCTTTTCATAGGCGGCTTTTGTGTATGGAGGCATTATGGCAACAAGTAAAGGTTATCTTGAATATGTTCTGGAGCAGCTTTCGGGGCTGGAAGACATAACATATCGCCAGATGATGGGAGAATATATACTGTATTATCGTGGCAAGATCGCAGGCGGTATATATGACGATCGTCTGCTGCTGAAGCCTGTTAAGAGTGCGTTGGAGCTGATGTCCGAAGCTGTATATGAGATACCGTACGAGGGCGCAAAGCCGATGCTTCTTGCCGATGTAGATGACAGAGAGCGCCTGCAGATGATATTTGAAGCGATGTATGATGAGCTTCCTGCGCCAAAGCCTAAGAAGCTAAAAAAGACCTGAGTGATCAGGTCTTTTTTCATGTAATGAGTTCGGATATAGCCGCTACATCTTCAGTGTAATCCGCTATCAGCTCTCCGTTTTCGATGAGATAATCACCGATATGCTCCAGAGCGGCGGCATTCAGCGGTTCGTATGCTGTTTCGGGCAGCAAGCCAAGCTCATGGCACAGCGCTTCGGCGGTTCCGTTGTTGAGAGCTTTCAGCAGCCGCAATGCCTGAGCATCAAGGCTTTCGGCAAAGCTGCGCCAGGATTCATCCAGTGCTGAGAAATCATATTCTGAATGTACTTCCGCAGCGGCAAGCTCGGTGCGTTCTTCAAAAACATCGTCCTCTATACGTGAGGTCAGTTCAGCGATGCTTTCCTCGGTGGAAAGCTCCGCCGCAGCTTCCTCTATAATGAGCTTTCGGGCTATTTCCTCGGATGCGGCACGGATGCTTTCGAGATTTGCAATATTGATCTCCACAGGCGGAGGTGTCGAAGGCGAGTAACCGTATTCCGCCGGAAGATCGTCCTCGATGAAGCGTTTCTTTTTAGGCTTTCTCTCTTTGGGTTTGGGATATATTCCATTCAGATCGCACCATTGATTTACTGCATCAGGTATAAGTGCAGGGAATTCAGGTGCGCTTGCCAGTTTATACAGCTTATCCCTGTTGCAGAAGTCATCCAGCACCAGAGAAAGATTCGGCACGATGCTGTATCGGAATCCCGTGCGTTCTCTTAGCACAGCTTCAGTGGATTTCAGCATATATCCGATGAAATTGCGGTAGGGGGAATGTTCAAAGCGTTCATGGCAGGGTTGACCCCGCTTTATGCAGTAGCGTTCCGTTGCACTGATATGGCAGGTGCGGAACCCATCCATGCGTTCCTGATCCACATAAGCGCCTGCAAATGGCACCCATGTATGATCCTTTCTCGAGCGTCCGCAGACCAGTTCAAACAGAGTAACGTCATATTGTTTCAGGTACTCATCCATTGTTGTGAGCACCTTTTCCAGTGCCCCTTCAAACAGCGGTCGGGTCTCATCCGAAAGGAAGATGCTGCCCTTAATGTTATAGGAGGAGCGCTCCATCAGGTAATCCAGCTTGTTTCGGTAGTCACTTGCGAGGAATTCCGATGTAATGGTATCAGAATGCTGTGACTGCACGGGAAATCCCTTTTCCAGCTCGATAAAATCACCGTTGATCTCGTTGTAGGCATAGAAATCTCTCAGCCAGAACGGCATCACGCTGTCAAGATAGGGACAGAATTCACGGCAGTTTTCCCACACATCCACGAGGCGGTTGAAAGCGTCCTCCGAAGACAGCACACCGATCTTGTTAAGCAGCTCATAGCAGTACAGAACTATATATGCCTTGTCGGTTTTGTAATAGGTACCTTTTCGTGCATCAGTGCGCCATGTGAAGTATGTGCGCAGCTGTTCGAGGGAGAGGGCGCCGTATATCGGGCGTTCGATGGAACAGAATGCACTTCTGCCGAAATCGTCCGTTACATCCTGCATGAATTCGCCCTGCTTTACGATGGTCACTTCTGCGCATTGGCGCAGCATGTATCCGTTGTAGAAGGTCTGTCCCAGCTCACGCATCTGACGGATCTTGTCGATAAGATCTGGCGCAGAGCTGTCGGGAGATTCGGGGGCATAGGCAAGCTCATCTGCGGAAAGCTGTTCGGCATCCGCTTGCGGTTTTCTTCCGTAATAGACGGCGCTTCGGGGAGGTATCTTTTCGGACGCATATTCCCCTGCATCATGCATGGCGCTGTCAACCACCTTTTCTATTCTGGAGCGGATGAGCCGCTGCACCTCGTCTTCTATTTCTTTTTTGGTCTTTGCGGCGCTGCTTATCAGCAGTCTGAACGGATTGTCTGCCATGCGTTCACCTCCCTTGTATCGTTAACGGCAGCCATTTCGGGCTGCCGCTTAGTTATTATATTGTGAAAGATATCTGCTCCTCCCAGTCATCGGGGAAGCCAAGATGGACGAGCTTTATTACGTCCATATTCTGCTTTATCATACGGGCGAGCGGCTTTACGACCTGCTTGTTCCAGCCTTCAGGGTCATGATAGACCTGCTTCATGACCATTATGTAGCCGAAAACATCAGGCTCCAGCTCGTAATAGACACCTTTTGGTGTGCGTGGTTCCACGGGGAAGGTGTTGCCATATAGCCTGTTGTAGTGTGCGCAATAGTTGCGCAGCTCGTTCAGGCAGAACATCCAGTTGTCAAGATCGGAGCTGCTGCAGTGATAGTAGGTGTCCGCAAGCTCTTTTTTATCGGGGTTGTGCATGTCCTTATAAAAGAATGCAAGCGTGCCGAAGCTGAAAAGCTCCATTATTACCCAGAGCGGGAAATCACCACGGTATTTGCTGTTGTAGTGCTTTACAAAAGCCCTGTCCTCGTTTGATTCGACCAGATGGCGTATCTTGCCCATGAAGGAATTATGGTTATGGCGGAAGTCGAAGTTTGTGGCATTGAGATATCCCAGTGCACCGTATTTCAGCGAATGGTAGTTTGATATTGCAGCACGTAGCGCTATCTCGATCTCCTCCAGAGCGGCAATGAGGATGCTTCGCAGCTTGCGGTCAAATTCGTATACTCGCATGATATCCTCGAAAGTAGTGCCTTCCTCGTATCTGTCCTTGCTGACAGAGAAAAGATCGAAATAGTTGGATAGCCTGAAATAGTTGATATAGGTCAGAGTCCGTTTGGCGTATTCCTCATCATTGATGATGCAGCCACGGCCTCTGAGCTTGTCCATCTGCTGTTTTATGGTTGCCGGGAGCTTTTTCTTTGTTGCCATAGATCCTCCGAATATCAGTCCATCCAGAACACTTCTCGTTCGTGCTTGCTTTCTCTGGTCATAAGCGAAGAGAGGCTTTCCTTAGGATCGCCGTCTTCGTAGCAAACTTTTACTATCTGTTCGATTATAGGAGTGTATATTCCATGCTCCTGAGCCAGCCTGAAGGCGATCTTGCTGCTGGTGTAGCCTTCAACAGTACCCACCTGAGCCACAGCGTCCTTTGCGGCAATGCCCTGACCTATCAGGTAGCCTGCACGGAAGTTACGGGAGTGCTGGGATGTGCAGGTAACGATAAGATCACCTATGCCTGCCATGCCCGTGAATGTTTTCCAGTTTGCGCCGAGAGCAACGCCCAGACGTGTTATCTCGGTCATGCCGCGGGTCATCAGAGCGGCAACGGTGTTATCGCCGAGACCCATTCCTCTTGCGATGCCACAGCCGAGGGCAATGGGGTTCTTCAGCACGCCGCCAAGCTCACAGCCTGCAACGTCATCGTTCATATATATTCTGTATCTCTCGTTGGAGAGGGTCTGCTGTATATAGTGTGCGGTCTCGGTATCGTAGGCAGAGCATACTTCTGTCGTAGGAACCAGTCTTGCTATCTCCTCTGCGTGGCAGGGACCGGTGATAACTCCGATGCGGTTATTAGGCAGCTCCTCTTGCAGTATCTGGGAAAGGCGGTTGCCTGTATCTCCTTCGAGACCCTTGCTGACGTTGACTACCACAGTATCAGTGGAGATATGCTCCTTCACTGACTTCACTGCGTCACGGTAGAATGGGGAGGGTATAGCCACGACCACGAGATCGGCACCCTTTACGCAGGAAACATCTGTGGTCACTCCGAGGGAATCGGGAAGCTTTACTCCGGGCAGCAGTCGCTTATGCTCTCTGTCTGTGCGGAGCTGCTCTGCCTCCTGCTCGAATTTTGTCCATGTTATTACATCGTGGCCGTAATGATCGTACAGCACGCCGAGTGCTGTACCATAGCCGCAGCCGAGAATTGCAATTTTAGCCATAGCGGTCTCCTTATGATTTTGCTTTTTCGCCGAGCTTTTTCTCGGTGTGGGTGAGAAGTCTGTGAATATTTCCTCTGTGCATGAAGATTATTAATGCTGCGGTAAGTCCGCCAAGAATTGAGTTGATTATGCCTGCGGGATCGCCGTCTATGAAGTAGGTGAAGATCAGCGCAGTCACGCAGAACATGGAAGAGGCGATGCAGGAACCCAGAGAAACGTATCTTGTAATAGCCACAAGCACTATAAAAATGGAGAGCAGGATAACTGCGCTGCGCCAGTCAACTGCAAAGATAGCAGAGATAGCTGCCAGCACGCCCTTGCCGCCCTTGAAGTTGTAGTAAACAGGGAAAACGTGTCCTACTACTACCATCATTATAGAAATATAGTTCACCCAGTTCATGCCGAGAGATACATCGGTAGTATTGATGCCGCCGATAAGCAGGAAAGAAAGCTTCACTGCAAACACAGCGATAACAGCCTTCAGCACATCGCCGAGAAGAACGATTCCTGCGATAGCCTTGCCCTGAGTTCTCAGGGTATTTGTGAGGCCTGCGTTTCCGCTGCCCATCTCACGGATATCCTTACCCGTCCTGAGCTTTGTGACGATTATAGATGTGTTGATGCCGCCCAAAAGATACGGCACAACTATCATTATGATGTAACAGATCCATTCCATTATACAGAAGTTTCCTTTCGATCGGCACTGCCGATTATTTTTATATCGGGATTTTTGCTGCGAAGATATGCGAACACTACAGGACTTACGCCGTTTGCAGGGCAGGGAAGAAGCAGAGAAGTCTCCCGATCCTTTATATGCAGAAGAAGATCACGTTTTTTTGATGACACTCCTGTGATATCGCCATAGCGCACTACGAATATCCTTGTCTGAGTGAAGAATATCAGCAGCTCGCTGAGATAGCGGTGCTGTCCGACCTTTTTCGCAGCGGAGTATTCGTTCAGCAGCTCTTCCTGCTGTTCTTCGGGCAGCGTCTGGACCTGCTCCATATATTTTGCAGGAGCTAAGGCATATACGCTTATCACTCTTGCGATAAGTATCACGATCAGAAGCAGCACTGCGAGTCCTGCCCAACGCAGAAGCTCATGCTCTGCTGCGCCTGATGTCAGATACGCAGCGATCAGTGCAGCAGTAGTCAAGGTATATCCGATCGTAGCGATAAGCTGCTGCCTGAAAAAATCCCTGATGACCGCACGGTGCTTTTTGAGAAAGGCACTGCCACGGTTAGTGCGTTCTGCCATTATTCGCCTCTTTCACGGACGGTGATCTTGATAGGTGTAGCCTCAAGTCCGAAGGTCTCACGGATCTGATTTTCGATGTATCTCTGATAGGAGTAGTGGAAAAGTTCCTTGCTGTTGCAGAACACAACGAAATTCGGGGGATTCGTGCTTGCCTGAGTCATGTAGTAGAGCTTCAGGCGCTTGCCCTTATCTGAGGGCGGCTGCACACGGGATGTGGCGTAGCTCAGCATATCATTGAGAACGCCCGTTGAGATGCGGATGGAGTGCTGCTCGTGGACGAACTTTATCATATCGAACAGCTTGTCCACACGCTGACCTGTCTTTGCGGAAATGAATATGAACGGTGCATAGGACATAAACGAGAAATCCACTTCAAGCTTGTTTGTGAATTCTTTCATGGTCTTGTCCGTCTTATCGGGGATAGCATCCCACTTGTTTACTGCGATAACGCACGCCTTACCCTTGTCGTGGGCGTAGCCTGCAACCTTGCTGTCCTGCTCGGTGAAGCCGACAGTAGCATCGATAACTATAACGCATACATCTGCTCTGTCCACCGCCATCAGTGCTCTCAGCACGCTGAAATGCTCGATGTTTTCGGTGACCTTTGCCTTGCGGCGCATACCAGCGGTGTCGATGAAGATGAACTTCTCGCCGTTGCGCTCGATAGTGGAGTCGATAGCGTCTCTTGTAGTGCCTGCGATATCGGATACGATGGAACGTTCCTCGCCTGCGATGTAGTTTATCAGGGAGGACTTGCCCACGTTGGGCTTGCCGATAACGGCAACCTTGATAGCCTCATCCTCGTAATCGTCCTCGGTATCGGGAGGGAGCTGATCGAAAACAGCCTCCAGCAGATCGCCTGTGCCGTGTCCGTGAACGGAGGAAACAGCGATGGGATCGCCCAGACCCAGATTATAGAATTCGTATATCTCAGGCGGCGGCTCACCGATTCCATCCACCTTGTTTACTGCCAGAACGAGGGGCTTACCGCTCTTCATCAGCATAGCGGCAACCTCGCTGTCGTTGGCGGTAACACCTGTGGTTATATCGGTAACAAAGATGATGGCGTCCGCACGTTCAATGGCGAGCATAGCCTGCTCACGCATCTGCGCAAGGATGATGTCGTCCGTCTTAGGCTCGATACCGCCTGTGTCGATCAGCATGAATTCCCTGTTCAGCCACTCGCACTTGCTGTAGATTCTGTCACGGGTAACGCCGGGCTTGTCGTCAACGATGGAGAGACGCTTGCCAACCAGCTTATTGAATAATGTGGACTTGCCGACATTCGGTCTGCCCACGATAGCTACTACCTGCATTTTATCTCCTGCCTTTCTTATATGTCTTGGCGTGAATAGCACATAATTATACTATTTTAGTATACCACATTTTGCTGCGATTTGCAAGCCGAAACGGGATTTTTGCTTGATTTTACAGCGTAAAGCACTGGAAATCGGTAAAAATGTATGGTATAATTTATTTATCCGATATATGATGAATTTATGGAGGAATAGTATGTTCAAAAAGATAATCTCTCTTGCCCTTGCCGCAGCACTGGCGGTATCCGCCTGTATGACGACAGCTTCTGCAAAGTCCGACAGCGGCGAGATGCGTGATATCACCACCATGGAGCTTGTGCATGACATGGGAATCGGCATAAATCTCGGCAACACCTTTGAGTCCTGCGGCGACTGGATCGCTCAGTGGGGAGATGGCACGCCTGAGTCCTATTACACCGCATGGGGAAGCCCCATCATCACCGAGGATATCATCCGTGGCTATGCAGAGGCAGGCTTCGGTGCGCTGAGAATCCCTGTGGCGTGGTCCAACCTTATGTCCGAGAATTACACCATCAGCGCCGCATACATGAAAGAGGTTCGCAAGGCGGTTGACTGGGCGCTGAAATATGATATGTATGTCATCATCAATCTGCATTATGACAACGGCTGGCTGGAGAAATTCCCTACTGACAAAGCCAACTGTATGAAGAAGTATGAGCGCATCTGGCAGCAGGTGAGCGAGGAGTTCAAGGATTACGGCGATCGTCTCATCTTCGAGTCCCAGAATGAAGAACTTGGATGGGGCAGCGTGTGGGATGAGTGGTCAGGTACAGATAACGGCAAGGCAGAGTCCTATGCGCTTGCAAATGAGGTAAATCAGAAGTTCGTGGATGTGGTGAGAGCATCTGGCGGCAACAATCCGCAGCGACACCTGCTCATTTCGGGTTACAATACGGATATTGCAAAGACCGCCGATAAGCTTTTTGTGATGCCTGACGACCCAGCGGGAAGATGCGCAGTATCGGTGCATTACTACACGCCGCCAACCTTCGCTATTCTTACTGAGGACGCAAGCTGGGGCAGGAATCAGTATTACTGGGGTGACGAGGATGACCTTGCAGAGCTTGAACGCAACATGAAGCTGCTCAAAACAAGCTTTATCGACAAGGGAATCCCTGTGATAATCGGAGAATATGGCTGCCCGTACGAAAACAAGGATCCTGCTTCGGTGCGCAAGTTCCTGACATCTGTTTGCGAAGCTGCGTATGATATGGGCGCCTGCCCTGTGCTGTGGGATACTCCCGGCGGCAGATACGATCGCAGCACATACAAAGTGACCGATGAAAAGCTGCTGAAGCAGCTTATGAAGATCCCCGACAGAAAGCCTGAGATAGAGCAGCAGCCGATGGATATCACGGATATCAGGATCAGCGGTGGCGCAACAAACTCGCTGATGTCTCTGCTGTCTTCTCTCAATGAACTGCTCGCAGCCTGAAATGCATAAAAAAAGACCCCGACATTTGTCGGGGTCATCTCGTTTAGTTTTTACTCAAATAAATTGATTATGCTTCCTTAGCGATAACAACCTTATCATTGTAATAACCGCAATTTCCGCAAACTCTGTGAGGGAGCTTCAGCTCACCGCACTGCTTGCAGCGAGAGAATGCAGGTGCGGATAACTTCCATACCTGGGAACGTCTCTTATCACGTCTTGCACGAGAAACTTTTCTCTTCGGAACTGCCATTATTGCACCTCCTCCATATAACATTAATCATAATCTATGAGCCGCATAATGCGGACTCTTTTATAGTCACGCTTAACATTATATCATGCGGAAACCGATTTGTCAAGAGCTTTTTTAAAATCAGTCAACAAACTTTTTAATGTTGTCGGAAAGTTCAGAATTGTCAGCGGAAATTGTGCAGGTGATTGTTGTATTTGCTGAAATCTTAGCCAGCTTATCGAACATTTCGCCTACCTTGTCGTAGTCTCTGCCTGTGATTCTGAGTGTTGCATCTACGAAAATATCAGTGCAGTCGTGGTCGGATGCAAGGATACCTGCGATGAAACCGTAGAATGCATCGTAGCCCTCAACGTTGTAATCCTCGATGTTTACCAGACGTACCTTGTAGGTGATGTCTGTGTTCAGGGAAGAACCCTTCTGGATAGCAACAACGTTACCGTTAGAAGCCTTCTCTGCTGCGTGGATAGCGTCGATGAGAACCTTAGTCTTGCCGGAACCTCTTCTGCCTGTAATGAGCTTAATCATAATAGTGACCTCCAGTTTTTATTTAAAATTAAGGAGCTTAATTTGACCTTAATTAATGCCTGAATATTAGTTTAATCCGAGCTTAGCTTCAAGCTCTGCCTTTGCTGCTTCGTAACCGGGCTTACCGAGCAGCGCAAACATGTTTCTCTTGTAGCTCTCAACGCCGGGCTGATCGAAGGGGTTAACTCCCATCAGGTAGCCGCTGATAGCGCAAGCCTTCTCAAAGAAGTAGATGATATATCCGAGGTTGTATTCATCAAGCTTGGGTACTTCGAGCACCATATTGGGAACGCCGCCCTCTGTGTGAGCGATAACAACGCCCTCAAAAGCTTTTCTGTTTACAACGGACATATTCTGGTTGGACAGGAAGTTCAGACCGTCGAGGTTATCCGCTTCGTCCTCGAGGAAGTATTCCTTCTGAGGCTCTGTGAACTGGATAACAGTCTCGAACAGGATCTTGGAGCCGTCCTGAATGAACTGACCGAGGGAGTGCAGGTCGGTGGAGAAAACTGCGGAAGTGGGGTAGAGACCCTTGTTGTCCTTGCCTTCAGACTCGCCGAACAGCTGCTTGAACCACTCGTTCATCATTGCGAAGCTGTTTTCGTAAGCAACCAGCATCTCAGCCTTCATGCCCTTGCGGTAGAGGATATTTCTGAGAGCTGCGTAGCGGTAGCTTGCGTTCTTTTCAAGATCGCATACGGAGTATTCTTCGCGAGCGTCTGCTGCACCCTTCATCAGAGCGTCGATATCGCAGCCTGCGCAAGCGATGGGCAGCAGGCCAACTGCTGTCAGTACGGAGAAGCGTCCGCCTACATCATCCGGAACAACGAATGTCTCGTAGCCCTTCTTATCGGAGAGCTCTTTCAGAGTACCCTTTGCCTTATCTGTAGTAGCGTAGATACGCTTGTTTGCTTCTTCCTCGCCGTAGCGCTTGATGAGCAGATCACGGAACACACGGAAAGCCAGTGCAGGCTCTGTAGTGGTACCGGATTTGGAGATAATGTTTACGGAGAAGTCTCTGCCGTCAACGATGGAAACCAGCTCGCTGAGATATGTGGGGCTGATGGAGTTGCCTGCAAAGTAGATCTCGGGTGTGTCCTTCTTGAGGTTGTTGTAAAGAGTAGACTTCAGCGCTTCGATTACTGCTCTTGCGCCGAGGTAGGAGCCGCCGATGCCGATAACGATCAGCACCTCGCTGTCCTTCTTGATCTTCTCGGCTGCCTTCTTGATGCGAGCGAACTCGTCCTTGTCGTAGTCAACAGGGAGGTCGATCCATCCGAGGAAGTCGTTGCCGGGGCCTGTACGGCTTACCAGCAGATCATGTGCGGTCTTTACCTGAGGAGCGATGTTTTCCAGCTCGTGAGCGGAAACGAAACGCTCTAAATGCTTGTCATCAAATCTGATGCCCATTTCAATTGTTCTCCTTTCGGGTGCGCAGGTGTATTTATATATGTTTTGAGCTGCGCAGATAATTGTGTAATTCTATTATATATGATATTTTCTATTTTTGCAACAAGTTTTAAGCCAAGCTGTCAATTTCGGCAAATCCTAACGAAGTTTTTGTGGATTTTTAGGCAGTATTCACAAAATGTTGCATCCGTATTAAGTGTGGACTTTTTCTCGTTTATATGGTACAATATACATACTATTTACAAAAGGGCGAGGTAATTCGATGAAAACGCTGACGATATGTGGAAGCATGCGGTTTGCAGAGGAAATGAAAGAGATAGCCTATATGCTTGAAGCAAAGAAGGGTTACAACATCCTCCAGTGCGTGTATTGTGACTGCAAGCCTTCCGCCGAAGAAATACATCGTCTAGAAGCCGCACATTATCGCAAGATAGACCTCAGCGATGGAATTTATGTCGTGAATATCGGCGGCTATATCGGAGAATCTGTCAGAAAAGAGATAGATCACGCAGAAAAAAGCGGCAAAGAAGTAATATATCATTGTGAAGTACATTAAAAACCGAAAGGATACAACATGACAAAATACAGATATATGGCGCCCTGCCATTTCGGACTTGAAAAGACGCTCTCATTTGAGGTGAAGAAGATAGGCGGCGAGGATATCGCGGTCAGTGACGGAAGAGTGATGTTCAGCGGAGATGCATCTGTCTGCGCAAAAGCAAACATCGGGCTTTCCGTTGCGGAGCGTGTGGGAATTGTACTCGGTCAGTTCAGAGCAAAGACCTTTGACGATCTGTTTGAGGGTATAAAGAAGCTGCCGCTGTCGGAATATATCGGCAGATATGATGCTTTCCCCAACACAGGCCACTCGCTCAATTCCGTGCTGAAGAGCATTCCAGCCTGCCAGAAGATAATCAAGAAGGCGATGGCGGTGAATCTCTGCAATGCGTATAAGCTGAATACTATGCCCGAAACGGGCGCAGTGTGCCAGATACGATTCTCTATAATGAAGGACGAGGTCATTCTGACACTGGATAGCAGCGGCACGGGACTCCACAAGCGTGGTTATCGCCGTGAGAGCAACGCTGCGCCCATCAAGGAAACGCTGGCGGCTGGTATCATTGATATCGCAAGGGTAAGGGAGAACGATATCATTTGCGATCCGTTCTGCGGCTCTGGAACACTGCTTATCGAGGCGGGTCTGAAGGCGCTGAACATCGCCCCAGGACTCCGCAGAAGCTTTGCGGCGGAGAAATTCGGCTTCATCCCCGAAAAGATATGGCAGGAGGCAAGGGCAGAGGCTGCAGAGCAGGTGAAGCACGACACTCAGTTCAGAGCCTACGGCTATGATCTCGACAAGGAGTGCGTTGTGCTGACTGAGATGAATGCAAAGAAGGCAGGCGTGAAGGTCACCTGCCAGCAGCGTGATATCCGCAATTTCGAGTTGCCCGAGCAGCCGCTGAAGATCATCACAAATCCTCCTTACGGCGAGCGTATGCTGGAAGTGTCACAGGCTCGTGATATCTATCGCACTATGGGCGAAAAGCTGCTTCCGCTTAACGGCAATCAGCTTTATATAATCACTCCCGACGAGGAGTTTGAGGATACCTTCGGACAAAAGGCAGACAAGAACCGTAAGCTTTACAACGGAATGATGCTCTGCAGACTTTATTCCTATTACAAATAATGAAGAAGAAAAAAGAAAAAATACGCTACGACGGGGCGCAGCCATTACTGGTGCTGCCTTATGTCGTGGTGTCAAGTGCGGCGCTGATGTACACTATCTGCCTCGACCATGTATGGGTATGCACGGCGATAATGAGTGTGTTCGCCTGCGCAGTTTACATGCTTGTCTATAGCTTCCGCAGCAAGCCCGTTAAAGCTGCAGCGCTTACGCTGTGCCTGACAGGGCTTTGCTTTGCTGCGGTCCTTATGACAGGCTCTTTTTATGCCGAAAACGGTTTTATGGATTTCCTGTTTACGGCATCATCGTTTTTTGATCCGAAGTTTGCAGCGGCTGCTATTGTGGTGTTCTCGGTGGTGGTAGGCTTCATGTGCTGTTATTTCTCGGCGATCATGCCGAGAATGTGCTATCTGATGCTCGTATCGTTCATCCCTCTGATATTGTCATCCAGAACGGCAGGCGGCTTGCCACTTGCGCTACAGGCCGTTATGTTCGGCACGTTTGTGCTGGCGGTGCTGGGTTCTGCGAGAGCTTGTCCGCCCGAAGGCGTTGCAGTGCATCGGGATATGAAGGGCGAGTATATCCGTTCAGCGGCGGCAGTGGGACTTGCACTTGTATCGGTGCTGGCGGCATTCATTCTGCCGAAAAGCAGCAAGACTCCGCTCGGCAGTTATCTCGACAGTGTATTTCTGCCTGGAGAGGGTTATTATCAGGGCGGCGAAAGGCTCAGCAATTTCGTTTCGCATTCATCAGTGAATAAAGGTGATAATTCATCAAGTGAAAATCTGCTGTTCACTGTGCGCACGGACGCCCCTATGCTGATAGACCGCTGGGTGTTCGACCTGTATGAAGGGGAGAACGGCTGGCATCCGCATGATGATTATAATACCGGCTATGATGCATGGGAGCACAGCAGCGAGATGTGCCGTTATGCTCAGCTTTCGAATGATCTTCGTACAGCGGCACAGAATGGATTGCTGGCAGACCATGCGGAATATCTGCAGGTGCTTCCCGAGGCTGCTATAAATTCTGAACATATGTTCATCCGTGTGACAGATGGCTCTGCAACAAAGGTAATACTGCATCCTGTTACGGTTACAGAGGTGCAGATAAACAGGTATAACAGCGGGGTGTATCGCACGCCGAAGGGCGAGCTTTTTACTGAACAGAACATCCCTTCTGCGGAGTATCTGATAACGTACCACGCAGAGGAGCCACCTTACAATTTTGCTCAGGCGGTAAGCGTTCTGGATTATCAGCAGCTTCTTGTAGATGCAGTAGCCGATGGCGTGATGAGCAGCACTGCATCAGGAGCTTTTCTTGAGGAGTACAACAACGCAAGAGCATATCAACGAAGGACAGGATATCAGGGCATAAGCATGGAGCTGGGAACTCTTACAGAAGAGATAACCGCAGATTGCCTTACTGATCTTGAAAAAGCGTTTGCCATAGAACGCTGGTTTGGCGAGCAGGGATTTGTGTATGACCTGGAATTCGTTCCTCGTCGTTCTGATGTGGACTATTTCGTGTTTGAAAGCAAAACAGGAATATGCAGCGATTATGCCACGGCAATGACCCTGATGGCAAGAGCGGCAGGACTTCCTGCACGATATACCGAGGGCTTTGCACTGGATGAAAGAATGCGTGATGAATATGGTACATATAATGTAACCTCCGCAAACGCTCATGCTTATGCCCAGATATACATAGCAGGCTGCGGCTGGCTTAATTTTGATCCTACGAAATATGTACAGGAGGCTGAGCCGAGTAGCATTACGCCCATGCAATCCATCATAATTGCAGCGATATGCGTTGGTGCCGTGGCGCTTGTACTGCTTGCATTCATATTCCGTGAGCGATTGGGCTGGATCGTGTTTTCCGCTACATATCAGATGCGCAGCGGCAATGCTGTGGTGAAGGATATGGCGGTGCGTATGAGAAGGATAGCAGCATCTCTGTCCGAACATAAGCTTGCATCACTTTCGCTGGGAGAGGCTGAGCAGATCATCACACAGCGTCTGTCTATGCCTGATGAGGCGGCGCAGATCAGGTCTGCTGCGGATGAACTACTGTATTCGGGTAATGCTGACGGAGAGCGTGACATAAAACAGCTGTATCGCTGCCTTGCGTCTATCCGCAGAAAGAACAGGAGGATGAAGCGATGACAATATCGGGAATTCTTCAGGCTGCGATATTCGTAGTGTTCTTTTTGCTGTTCATAAATGGCGGTATAGGCTGGCTGCTGGTATATACCCTGCTTGCTGCGATGCTGATATCATTTGTGTTGTGGTTTGTTTCGAGAAAGGCTTTCACAGTCAGTGTGGAGGAGTTTTCGGGCATTGCAGAGGTCGGCAGGGAGTGCGAGGCAGTGGTAAGAGTCAGGAAAGACGGCTTCTGCTTCTTGCCTACTATAAAGCTGATAGGCGAAGTAGGAGGACGACCTTTCGAGGTGCATACTTCTCTGCTGTTCGGTCATGAAGCAGCCGTTCCTGTGAGGATAAGACCCGAGAAATGCGGATTGCTCAAGGTGAATCTCGTGCAATCTGTGGCACTGGATTTCTTCGGACTATTCCGCCGCCGCTGTAATGTGGAGGAGTACTCTGCAATAGCTGTTCTGCCACGACAGGTTGAATATACAGGCCCCGAGGTGGTGCCGAGCCTGTTGCCCTCTGAGAATGAGGAGCGGGAGGAAGGCGTAGCGGTCTTCTTCGGCGGCACTGCAGGCTATGAACATAGAGATTATGTGCAGGGGGATTCTCTGCGCCGTGTTAATTACAAGCTTTCGGCAAAGAAACGCCGTCTAATGGTGCGCCTTGACGAGAGCGGCGGTACGGAAAGTACAAATATACTTCTGACATCGGATGCGGACGGAGAGTGTGCGGAGCAGGCTCTTGCCCTGGCGGATATCATGGTTTTCGGCGGCAGTCCTGTGAATGTATATCACAGGGGAGATGTGTTTTCCGTGGCTGCTCCGCCTTCGGTGGATAAGCTGAGGGAATGGCTGGCGTTCAGAGAGCTGGGCGGGGAGCGCATTGCGGATGATATGCCTTCGGGCAGCGTTTGCGTGGTGATATCGCCGCAGGGAATAAAAGTGAGGTAATGACCAACACTCCCTATAACTTGTTTTATTGCAACAAATTATAATACTGCGTGTATATATCGACTTGATATCACAATAAGTATACTAAAGGTGATGCGTTTTATAGTATTAAAATGCGGCTGGTGTCAATTTAGATGGTGTGCTATATAATATATTTATAAAAGTTTACGAAAAATTCAAAAAGCACTAGCAATTTTCAAAAATATCTGCTATAATAAAAAATGTGGCGGATTGCGCCTGTTAAAAGGAAATATCTGCCACCAAAGAAGTTAAAAATGCTGTGTTTTGCCGTGCACGGCGGATACAGCGTAAATTAAATTCAGGAGGAATATTCCAATGGCAAAAAAGTATTGTTATCTGTTCTCCGAGGGTAACGCTGACATGCGTGAGATCCTCGGCGGTAAGGGTGCAAACCTGGCTGAGATGACCAACATGGGTCTTCCCGTTCCCCAGGGCTTCACAATTTCTACAGAAGCCTGCACAGCTTACTACGATGACGGCCGCAAGATCAATGACGAGATCCAGGCTGAGATCAACGAGTACATCACAAAGATGGAAGAGGTTACAGGCAAGAAGTTTGGCGATAAGACAAACCCCCTGCTCGTTTCCGTACGTTCCGGTGCACGTGCATCCATGCCCGGTATGATGGACACCATCCTCAACCTCGGTCTGAATGAGGATGTAGTTGAGTACATGGCAGAGGCTTCCGGCAATGCTCGCTGGGCTTATGACTGCTACAGAAGATTTATCCAGATGTACTCCGACGTTGTAATGGAAGTTGGTAAGAAGTATTTCGAGGAGCTCATCGATGAGATGAAGGAGAAGAAGGGCGTTACACAGGACGTTGATCTGACTGCTGACGACCTCAAGGAGCTGGCTAACCAGTTCAAGGCTGAGTACAAGTCCAAGATCGGTCAGGACTTCCCCACCGATCCTAAGGAGCAGCTGATGGGCGCTGTTAAGGCTGTATTCCGTTCTTGGGATAACCCCAGAGCTAACGTTTACCGCCGCGACAACGATATCCCTTACTCCTGGGGTACTGCTGTAAACGTACAGATGATGGCATTCGGTAACATGGGTGACGACTGCGGTACAGGTGTTGCATTTACACGTGATCCTGCTACAGGTGAGAAGAAGCTCATGGGTGAGTTCCTTACAAACGCACAGGGCGAGGACGTAGTTGCCGGTGTTC